>NZ_VCKX01000217.1 GCF_005889725.1 Nonomuraea zeae | reverse complement strand
ATGCGGAGCTGCGGGCCGAGCTGCTCAGCGCCTGGCTCGTCGGCATCGGCATCCTGCGCTCGGTCGTCGCCACCCCGGCGCTGGCCCAGGCCGACGCCGCCGACCTGGCCCCCCACGTGGCGACCGTCGCCACCGGCCTGCTGGGCCGCCCGATGTCAGGCACCTCGCAGGAGGGCCCGCCAGAGCACGGCGAGCCGGAGTGGCCCGCCTCCGGGCCGGGCGAGCCGGGCGCGCACGCCTCCGCATCGGGCGAGCCGGGCGCGCGTGCCTCCGGGCCGGGCTCCTCAGAAGGGTGAGTCGAGCGGCACCTGCCGCACCCCCGGCAGGTAGGGGTCGAGCTCGCCCAGCTCGAACCGCGACATCCCGATGACGTGCCAGAACTGCCCGCCAGGCTCCCCATGCACTTTGTACCGGCCGTCGGGGGAGAGCGCCGCCCACCCCTCGGGCAGCCCGAGCAGCGTCATGCGCCGCTCACCGCCCGCCCAGAGGATCACCATGCCATCGTCACCGGCGCTCGCCAGCAGGTCCGAGACCGGGCTGAAGGCGACCGACCACACCCGCCGGGAGTGCCCGGCCAGCGCGTGCCTCAGCCGCCCGGTCGCGGTGTCCCAGACCCGCACCATCAGGTCGTCGCCCCCGGTGGCCAGGCTGTCGCCCGAGGCGTTGAACGCCACGCTCCACAGCCGCCCCTCGTGCGGCCCCAGCGTGTGCACCAGCCGCGGCTGCCAGGGCTGGCCCGGCCGCAGCTCCCACATCATGGCCTTGCCGTCGTTGCCGGCGCTGGCGAGGTAGCGGCCGGAGGGGGAGAAGGCCACGGAGTAGACGCGGTCGGTGTGCCCTTCGAGGGTCGCCACCCGGCCGCCCGAGGCCGCGTGCCACAGGCGGACGAGCCTGTCGTCGCAGCCCGTGGCCACGTAGTTCCCGTCGGGGCTGAACGCGATCGAGCGCACCCGCCCGTGGTGGTCCATCAGGTTGCCCGCCAGCCGCCCGGTCGGCCGGTACCAGAGCCGGACGCTGTCGTCGTCGTTGGCCGTGGCCAGGATGGCGCCGTCGGGGCTGAACGCCTCCGCCCAGACGTGGTCGGTCTCGGCGGACAGCTCGCGCTCGTAGTCGCCGGTGGCGGCGTTCCAGAAGTGCACGCCGCCGTCGTTGCTGGCGGTCGCGAGCACTGGCCCTGCAGGGGAGAACAGGGCCGAGATCAGCCGGTCGGCCGCGCCGGTGAACTCCCGCAGCCGCCGTCCCGTACGCGGCTCCCAGACGCGGACGATGCCGTCGTTTCCGCTGGTCGCCAGCATCGAGCCGTCGGCGCTGAAGCGGACGGAGGAGATCCGCCGCCCGTGCCCGCGCAGCACCCGCTGGCACTTGCCGGAGCCGGGGTCCCACAGCCGCACGGTGCCGTCGTTGCTGCTGGTGGCGAGCTGCTGGCCGTCGGGGCGGAACGCGAACGGCCAGACCGAGCTGCGGTGCCCGGTCAGCTCGACGCGCTGGCCGCCGCCCAGCCGCTGCAGGCGGACCACGCCGCCCGAGTCGCCGCTGGCCAGGATCTGGCCGTCGGGGCTGAACGTCACCTGGTAGACGGCCGCCGCGTGCGTGGTGTGCACGCCGAGAGCCTCGCCGGCGGCGTCCCACAGGCGTACGCTGCCGGCCGTGTCGCCGCTGGCCAGCAGCGAGCCGTCGGGCGAGAACGCCACGCAGTAGACGCTGCCCGCGTGCCCGTTGAGCGTGTGCAGCAGCCGCCACGTCCCGGTGTCCCACAGCCGCACGGTGCCCGCCTCGTCGCCGGTGGCCAGCAGGCGGCCGTCGGGGCTGTGCACCGCCCGGTAGACGCTGCCGCGGTGGTCGTCGAGCTGCTCGCGCACCTGGCCGGTGGCCAGGTCCCAGACGCGGACCACGCCGGCCGAGTCGCCGGTCACCAGCGCCGAGCGGCCGAACGACGCGGTGTAGATCGGCGCCTGGTGCCCGCTCAGCTCGGCGGACAGGCGGCCGGTGGCCGTCTCCCAGACGCGTACGACGCCGTCGCCGCCCCCCGCGGCCACCAGGTCGCCCGAGGGGCTGAGGCGTACCGGCCAGACGCCGTCCGCGTGCCCGGTCAGCGCGTGCAGGCGCTCGCCGGTGAGGGCGTCCCACAGCCGGACCGTTCCGTCGCTGGCGCCGGTGGCCAGCAGGTCGCCGGCGAAGGTGACGGCGTAGACGCGGCCCCGATGCCCCTGGAGGGTGCGTACGGGCGCGCCGCCGACGCAGAGCAGCACGCCGCCGTCCTCGTTGCCGATCGCGATAGTGGCGCCGTCGGGGCCGTAGGCGATGGGCTCGGGCAGGCGGCTGGTCTTGAAGTGGTAGCCGTACGGGACGCCGATCCCGGCCGGCCCGAACTCCACCTCGACCGGGTGCCCCGGCACGACCGCGGCACCGTGCGGCGGCGGCAGCGTGCCGGTGACGTTGATCAGCGAGGCCCGGTGCCAGCGGGCCCCTTCGGCGGACACGTCGCTCATGTCCACCTCGGCCAGCCGTGCCCCGGAAAGGTCGGCCCCGCTGAGGTCCGCCCCGGTCAGGTCGGCCTTGTCCAGCCGCGCGCCGACGAGCTTGGCCCCGCGCAGGATCGCCCTGGACAGGTTCGTGCCCGCCAGGGTCGTCTCGGACAGGTCCGCGTCGGTGAGATCGACCTCGCGCAGGTCCCTGGCCGACAGGTCCTCGCCCTTGAGATTGGCCCCGCGCAGGTCGGCGTGTGAGGGGGTGCGCAGCCTGGCCGCGATCTTGACCGCGTTCGCCCTGGAGACGTCGTCGCCGGGCGGGTCGGCCACCCATGCGCGCAGGGCGCGGACGTCGGCCAGGTCGCACAGGAACTCCACGCTCAGCGCCGACAGCGGCCTGCGCGACAGCAGGACCGGGTTGGCGAGCGTCGCGGCGATGCGGCGGGCGATGAGCCACTCCATCACCGAGGCGTGGATGAACCCGAACATCCCCTCGTCGGTGCGCACCAGCAGGCTGCCCGAGCCCATCGCGTGCGCCGCGTGCGCGGCCGAGAGCTGCCCGCTGGCCAGGTCGGTCAGGGTCTCGCCGATCTCGGTCAGCTCCTCGACGCCCAGCAGCGACTCCCCGGAGTCCCACAGCCGCAGCGCGAGCGCCGTCACCGCCTGCCACAGCTCATCGGTGCTGAGCGGGGCGGCCGAGCCGGGCATCCTGGCGCGCCGCTCCTCGAAGGCCAGCCAGGAGCTGAGGATCTCCTCGTAGAGCAGGGCCGGGCTGAGCGTGTGGCGCGCGCCGGCCACCGTACGCAGCCGGTCGGTGTCGAGGTCGGCGATGAAGCTGAGCATGCGCGGGTTCTGGGCCAGTGCGAGCAGGTCCTTGATCTCGCCCATCAGCGACATGCGGGCCGTGGCCTCGTCGCCGTCCTCGAACCTGTTGGACAGGTAGGAGCGGATCTGGTCGGGCGTGAAGTCCTCGACGCTGAACACCCGCCGCTGCGGCAGCACCCCGACCATCTCGCCGAGCGAGGTCAGCACCTGGCTGTGCGACTTGAAGTGCTGGGTGCGGCTGGCCACCACGATCTTCGCCTTGTCCTCGGCCGCCGCCAGCAGCGTGGCCAGGTGGTCGGCCGCCCGGTCGTAGGTCAGCCGGGTCACCAGCTCGTCGAACCCGTCGAACAGCAGCACGATCCGGCCCTGCCGCAGCAGGTAGCGGAACGCCTTGAGATCGATGAACTCCTCGCCGTGGTTGGCCAGGTGCGCCGCGACGAGGGCGTCCACCGAGTGGGCCTTGTCCAGGGCGCGCAGCTCGATCAGGATCGGCGTCAGGTGCGGCAGCTCGGCCGGGATGCGCCGGGCCAGCTCGCGCAGCGCGAACGTCTTGCCGTGGCCGAAGTCGCCCAGCACCAGCAGGAACCTGCCGTGGTCGGCGGCCAGCAGGCGCAGCAGCTCGTCGGTGAGCCCCTGCTTGACCAGGTTCGCCGGGCGGTCGAGCTCGCGGTAGCGCTGGGGGACGTACAGGCCGGGCGGGTAGCGGCGGTCGGTGGTCAGCCTGGCGGTCTGCTCGCTGACGTAGCCGGTCAGGTCGAGCAGCCCCTGGAACTCGGTGAAGCTGCGCAGCCGCACCCCCTTGCGCATCAGGTCGTCGCGGACGGCCCGGGGCGCGGGCGGGCCCTGGTAGACCAGCTCCGCGGACAGCCCGGCCGCGTGCGCCTGGCGGACGAACCCGGCGGCGTCCTCCTCGCCCAGCTCGCCCACATGCGCGCCGATCATCGTCTGGCGGACGAACCCGTCCTCCGGGTGGGTGACCACCAGGTGGGCGGGGAACCTGCGGATCCTGGCGCGCTCGTGCCTGGCCTCGCAGACCTCGGCGACGCGGTCGAGCAGCAGCTCCAGCGGGCTGGGCGCGCGCTCCTCCGGCTTGGCGGCGGGCGGCGGGACGTCCGGGGTGTCGCCGGTGAACGTGGCCCGCGCCGCCTTCCTCCGGTACGGGATCCGCTCGGGATCGCCCGCGTCCGGCCGCCAGACGCGCAGCGCGTCAGGGGTGATCTCGACGACCTGGTGCCGCCCGGAGCGCGGCGCGGCGATCCGGCCCTCGGCGTTCCCGACCGAGCCCCCGTGGAAGAGCAGGTCGAGCCGGTGGGCGAGCAGCCGGTCGAACGTCGGGGCGTCCCTCAGCTCGCCCGGCGGATGCCCGATCGCGCCCAGCCGCAGCCACGCGCTCTCCTCGTACGGCCGCAGCCGCTCGGCGAACCACGCCGCCTGCCCCTCGCCGAGCAGCGCGTACGCGTCCCGTTCGAGATGGCTCATCGCCATGGTGGAGTTGAGGCCCGCCACGACCAGCTTCAGGTCGGGCACCTCGAACAGCGTCCACGGCTGCCCCCCGTCGAACACCCGGTCGTCCAGCCCCTGGTACACCTCCCTGAACAGCCCGGCGAAATGCCGCCACTTGGGCCAGTAGGGGGGCTGCGGGCTGACGTCGTCGGCCTCGCAGGTCATGAAATAGGCGGAGGCGGCGGCCTTGGTGACGTCGCGCGGCCCGGGCAGCAGCACGAGGCGGTGCGGCTCCAGCCCGATCAGCAGCCGCAGATCGGTCACGAACCGGGTGGCCTGCCCGAACTGTCCAAGGCTGCCCGACTCCGTCAGGTCGCCGCTGACGATCATGAGGTCGGGGCGTGGCATGCCCCGGTCGTACATGGCGGTCAGATCCGCCCAGATCCGCGCCTGCATGTCCTCGGGCGTGAAGGGATCGCCGGGATCGGGCAGCGCCCGGCCGAACCGGGGGCCGCCGATGTGCAGCACGCTGATCGACTCGCGCGCTCGGTGGGCGCTCTGCGCGGGCGGGAACTTCGGCGCCGCGACCGGCGCGCGGCGGGCGCTCGCCCGCTCGCCGGGCGGAGGCAGGGTCGGCACGGGCGCCGGCCCGCTGGAGCCGTCGGGGAAGGCCGGGGCCGACTCCGGCTTGGCCCGGCCCGCCATCGCCTCCCTGACCCGGCCCAGCAGCAGCGCCCTGGCCTGGCCCGGATCGGTGACGCCCAGCAGGTCCACCCAGGTGATCGTGGACAGCAGGCCCTCCAGCTGGACGTCCTCCAGCCTGATCGTGACGAGCTTGTTGGAGGGGTCGTCCGGATCGGCGCGCATCGCGGCCTGCCACTCCATCCGGCCGTAGCGGGAGGTCAGGTAGTTGCGCGAGAGGACCGCCACGACCAGCTGGGCCTCGCTGACGCCGCGGTCCATGAAGTCGATGAAGTTGGTGCCCGGCACGAAGTCCCAGGCCTGGATCATGGTCTTGTAGCCCGCCGCCTCAAGCTCCCAGGCGATCCAGGTCGCCCACGCCGTGTCGGCCGGGGAGTAGCTGACGAAGATCTCGGTCGGCCTGCCGTCACGTGCCATGTCGCTCAGTATCCCCCGCGGAATCGGTGTTGCGGGAGCCTGTGTGCGATCATCGACGGGTGTGGCGGCGTCTTGGCGTGCTCGACCTGATCAGGATCGGGCTGCTGGTTCTCGGTCTGGTGTTCGTGGCGACCGGGCTGCTGCCATGGGACGCGGCAGTGGCCAGCCTGGACGACATAGGCCCGCTGCTGATCTTCCTGGTGGCGATCATCGTGACGGCCGAGCTGACCAAGGAGGCTCAGGTCTTCGACGCCATCGCGGCGCGGATGGCGGTCTTCGGGCGTGGCAACTACGTCGCCCTGTTCTTTCTTTGTACAGCTTTCGCGTCTTTTATCACGATATTTCTGAATCTGGACACCACCGCGGTCCTCCTCACGCCCGTCATGCTCGCCCTCGCCCCCAAGGCGCGCATCGCCGCCCTCCCCCTGGCGATGACCACGATCTGGCTGGCCAACACCGCGAGCCTGCTGCTGCCGGTCTCCAACCTCACCAACCTCCTCGGGATGGAGAAGATCGGCCTGGACGCCCAGGAGTTCGCCGCGCGCATGTGGGCCCCGCAGGTCGCCTCGATCGCGGTGACGATGGCGTTCCTGTGGGTGTTCTTCTGGCGCCGCGGCGAGCGGCGCGACCTGCGCTACACGCCGCCGGTGCTGGAGCCGGTCGCCGACCGGGTGCTGTTCGGCGCCGCGGCGGCGTCCTGCCTGCTGTTCATCGCCCTGCTGCTGCTCAAGACGCACGTCGCGGTGGCCGCCACGGCCGCCGCCGTGATCGTCGTGGCCGCCTTCCTGCTGCGTGCCCGCGACCGCCTGAGCTGGAGCCTGATCCCGTGGCAGCTGGTCGTCTTCGTGACGGGCCTGTTCCTGGTGGTGCCCACGCTCAGCAGGCACGGCCTGTCCGATCTGATGATCTGGATGATCGGCGCGGACGGCGACCCCTACCGTACGGCCGCCGTCGGGGCCGGGCTGTCCAACGTGATCAACAATTTGCCCGCCTACCAGGCCGTCGAGACCGTCATCCCGGCCTCTGACCAGAATCGCCTGCTGGCGCTGCTGGCCGGCACCAACGTGGGCCCCGTCATCACCCCGTGGGCCTCGCTGGCCACGCTGCTGTGGTTCGAGTCGTGCCGGCGTCACGACGTCGCGGTGCCGATGCGCCGCTTCCTGCTCACCGGCACGGGCCTGGCCGTCGTCGGGCTGGTCGCCACGGTGTGGGCGCTGGTCGAGCTCAGCTGAGCGCCCCGGCCGCCCTCGCCCTGACCGCCGGCCGCCGGCCGTGGGCTCAGGCGGCGGCCAGGGAGCCGTCGTAAGCACTGTCGTAGGCGCCGGCGACCGCGTCCAGAGCCCAGCGCATCCGGGCCACGTACGTCTCGGGGTGGTCGCCCGCCTCCTGCGCCACGTACGCGGCGCACCAGGACGGGTCGCCGCCGCACGAGCACAGCCGCTCGACCACCGCGTCGCGGATCTGGAACGCCGAGAGCCGGTCGGACGGCTGGAGTGCGGTCGTGAACAGCACCTGCGCCAGCTCGGTCGTGGTCATCATGTCGAGCTCCTCTCCCCATGCGTGCCGTTCGCCGGCACCCTCTAAATAGACCTCGATCGGCGACGGAACTCATCGACGAAGGACACACAAAATCTGTGGACTTTTCCTCAGTGGAGGAGGGAGAGGAGCCCGGGCAGCGCGCGGGGATGGGCGGCGACGAAGCTGCGGTCCTCGGGGGAGCCGTCGATGCACGCCTCGAAGGGCCCGCCGTCCAGCGTCCTGATCTCGATCCCGGCCTCCCTGGCGAGCAGCGCGCCCGCGGGCAGGTCGACCGCCTCGGCGCGGTAGCCGACGATGCCGTCGATGTCGCCGCGCGCCAGCATCGCCCACGACAGCAGCGGCGCCCACAGCTGCAGCAGCCGCCGCGCGTTGAGCTCCAGCGTCGCCCGCAGCCCGCGCAGGGTCGCGTCGTCCCTGCGCACGCCGTAGCCCTGGGTCCAGGCCAGCACCGGGCCGTGCGGGCTCGACGAGTAGGAGGGCGCCAGGCGCACCCCCGAGGACGTGACCGCGCCGCGCCCCCGGATGGCCGACCAGGTCTGGGCGGAGACCGGCTCGTGCACGACGCCGAGCACGGGACGCCCGTCGTGGCACAGGGCCACGCCAACCACGTAGGCGGGCAGGCCGATCGCCACGTTGTTGGTGCCGTCGAGCGGGTCGACCAGCCAGGTCCACCGCCCGCCGGCCGCCCCGACCAGCCCCGACTCCTCGGCGATCACCGAGTGGGAGGGGAAGGCCGTCAGGATGCGCTCCAGCAGCAGCTTCTCCGAGGCCAGGTCGAGATCGGTCACCACGTCGCCGGCCACGCCCTTGGCCCTGATGCCGACCGTGCCGCGCATGCCCTCCAGGAGCAGCGCTCCGGCGGCCTCTGCGGCTTCGACGGCGACCGTGCGAGCGTGGTCCAGGTCCATCGGGTACCCCTCAGGTCAGGTGCGCGGTGATCAGTCGTACGGCCAGAGCGGTCTCGCGGACGTCCAGCGGCTGCCTGGACACGTGGTGCGGGCCCGCGCCGAGCGGGCCGAGCGACAGGTCCCTGCTGCCGGTGCGGCCCCGGCCGAGCGCGATCGTGGCCGCCTCGCCGCCCTCGGGGACGACGCTGCTGTGGAAGCGGCCGGCCGGCAGCGTGTAGGTGTCGCCGGGGCCGAACAGCTCCACCAGGCCCGTGGCGTGCCGCACCGTGCGCGGAGTGGGCGCGATGCGGTCGCCGTCGGCGCCGCTGACCACCTCGAACACGCGGTGCGTGGCATCGGAGCGCGCGTCGGTGACCACCGCGTGCACGTTGCGGACCTGGCCGTAGAGCACGTGGCTGACCAGGTCCCAGCTGTGGCAGTGGATCTGTGAGGTGGTGCTCTCGGCGTGCGCGAGCGAGTCGGACCACAGGTGGAGGCATACCCCCTCGCCGCCGTCACGCTCCAGCGGCAGGCAGACGAATCCGAGCGGGTGGCGCACCGCGCTCACGCCGGTGCCCGCGAGCGCCTCCAGGGCCCACTTCCTGGCCTCGCCCTCGCGTACCCGCTCGTAAACCCCTCGATAGCTCATGACCGGCGCCTACGTTCCGTCCCGCAGGCGCGGCTCGCCGTAGGGGTCCATCGCGCGCAACGCCTTGCGGGCGATGTCGACGACGTCGCGGCCGTCGTAGGCCTTGGGCAGGGGCACCCCGATGCGCTCGAACAGGTCCTGGACCTCCTCGATGGTCGGCTCGTCGCTCAGCGGGACCTTCTTGTACATCTCCAGCGGCACCTGCCGCGCCTGCTCGAAGCTGAGCCGCAGCTCGGTGTCGCAGTTTTCGTAGAAGAAGGTGTCGGCCAGCGCGGTCATCGCCATGTTGGGGTCTTCGACCGTCATGATCAGGCGGGTGGCCGACAGGTCCCAGCGGAACGTGGTCATCGTCGAGGACAGGCCCACCCCGATGTCGAGCAGGCCGTAGCGCTGGCGGTGCCAGAAGGCGGCCAGGATCGTCGCGTACGACTCCTTCCTGGCCCGGTCGGTCGTCCACGTCTCGCCGGTGCCGTCGGGGACGTCGGACAGCGAGCGGCGATAGTGGGCGTAGGTCTCGCACACGTCGGCGTTGGACGGGTCGATGACCTCGACCCTGACCGTGAGGTGGCGCTTGACCCTGCGGGCCGCCGCGACGCACTCGGGCAGGGTGACCGCGCGCAGGTAGGTGCCCGTGCCGCCCTTGAAGCTCCACCGGGTCGTGCCGCTGCGGGCCTCGGCGTGGGCCTGGGCGATCTCCTGCTTGCTGGCCAGCACTCTGACGAGCTGGAGGGCGTCGAGCGCCTTGCGGGTGCCGCCGACCAGGGACTCGATCTCCTCCAGGCGGGCCAGGCGGGCGGGCAGCTCGGCCAGCGCCCCCGAGGTGATCGTCTCCTCGACCGGGGCCTGGCGCGCGCGGTCGCGCAGCAGGGCGGTGGCCACCAGCGCCATGATCACCAGCGTGGCGGCGTTGACGAGCTGGGTCTGCACCGCGGTCGGGACGACCTCGTCGGGCAGGACGCCGACGACGCCGATCACGATCGCGAGCACCAGGGCGATGGCCCCGTCGGCATTCTGGGCCGCCCATGGCGCGACCCGCTTCACCGCCGCCATGAACCGTGTCATCGCTCGCCCCGCCGTCCGACGATCAGTCAGTTCCCGAGGTCATGGTAACGACCGCGCCAAGCGACTGCCAGCACACGGAAAGGAGCGATCTAGTAGCGGAAGATGGCGGTAAATATTGCTTCCGGTCCGGTGCCTGGGGATATGTGATGACCCGGAGCGTTCTCCCGCGCGCCCCGCCGGCGGGAGAACGTCCCGGCTAGAACCACCCGCGATGGCGGGCCATCTGCTCCAGGCCCCGCTGCAGCGCCTGGTCGGCGGCGTGCGGCGGGTCGTCGTAGCGGACGGTGAAGCGGTTGTAGGCGTCGTGGCTGGAGGTCAGGAAGCCGCCGCGCTTGTCGGCCTCCAGGATGACGTCCATCTGCCGCGGCCCGGCGATGAACGTCAGCTCCAACTCGTTGAAGTAGCGCCGCCACTGGCCGCCCGCGTAGTACTCGATCTCCTGGAAGAACGGCATGGTCGACCCGTAGAGGGTGCCGCGTTCCAGGTCGGCCTTCTTGAAGCCGAAGCCCAGCCGGTCGAGCGCGCCGATGACGTGCTCCTGGACCGGCAGCGGGCTGACGAACAGCGGGTCCAGGTCGCCCTTGTCGAGCGCGCCCGCGAGCGCCAGCTCCGTCTGCACGCCCAGCCGCATCCCGTGCAGCGGGTGCCCGGCGATCGCGCTGATCGGGGTCTCCCACGGGATGGCGATCTCGAACTGCTGCTGGTGCTGCGCGCCCGCGGCCAGATGGAACGTGCCCGCGACCTGCTGGCGCAGGAAGCTGTAGGTCGTCTTGTACTCGTTGTCGCCTTGCTCGACCTCTACCACCGCGGTCAGGTCGATGTAGATGCCCTCGACCTTGTAGTCGGAGTTGCCGCCACGGAAGTGGACGACGCCGCGCAACAGCTCGCCCGGGCGCACGCCCGTGTTGGTCAACACCGTGTCTACCTCGACGCCCGCGCCGAACGCGGCCATCAGCTTGCGGAACACCATGGGGTTCTCCTATGCGGAAGGTGTGTGGCCGTTGACTGTCCCTGTCATCGGGCCGTTCCCTGTACCCGAGATGCGGGGGAGCAACTGGGCCAGGAGGAGGGTGGAGAGAGCGGAGTCCGACTGCCCCTGCTGGGTTCGTACAATCAGCGGCTGGGGCGCGTTCTCCGCCAGTTTGGCACCCACGTCGAGGCGCCTGCGGGCCAGCTCGTACTGCAGCACGGCCCGGTTGTCCCGGTACGACTCGGCCAGCCGGCGCAGCGCCTTGGCCTCGTTCTCGGCCGAGGTCAGGTCGGCCCTGCCCCGCGCCTCGATCTCCCACGTCACCCGCTGCGCCTCGGTCTCCTGCTCCTCCAGCATGCGCGCGACGTTCTTGCGAGCGGTGTTGTGCGCTGCCTTGACCTCGACGACCCGGGCGTCACGGGTCTTCTTGGAGCGCTCGATCTCCATCAGCAGGGTGTCGATGCGGCGCTTGCGGGTCAGCTCCCACTCGCGCTCGTAGGCCGACAGCTCCTTGGCGACCTTCTCCCTGGTGGCCAGGTGCTGCTGGTACTGGTCGGGGAGCTGCACGTCGGGGATGTTGGCGCCCGTGATGCGCACGCCGTACCGGCCGAGCTGGCGGTTGAGCGCCTCCTGCATGTCGCCGACGTCGGAGCCGCGCAGGTCGTAGGCCCGCTCGGTGTTGACCCGGCGGCTGCGCTGCCTGATCGCGTCCTGCACCGCGCTGGAGAGCACCAGGTCGAAGTTGCCCGCGCCGATCGTGCGGACGAACGCGACGGGGTCCACGATGCGGAACTTCAGGAAGAACTCGATCGACTTCAGCGGCACGTTCTCGGCGGTGGGGCAGGCCACGATCGGCGCCGAGTACGGGATCTCGGTGGAAGTGTCGACGACCGCGTCCACCCGGTCCCACGGCAGCCAGAGGTAGTGGCGTCCGGGCGGGAGCGTGCCGGTGATGGCGCCCCAGCGGCTGCGTACGCCGGTGGTGCCTTCCTCGATCTCGATGATGGCCTTGCGCCACATCGTGATCATGGCCGCGACCAGGAAGAACAGCGCGACCAGTGCGGCGGTGACGGTGAGGTCGGTCAGCGCCGCCATGCCCGCGAAGTAGAGCGCCAGGAACACCAGCGCCATCCACGCGAACCCGCGCCGGTCCTTGGGGATCACGACGGGCACGAGCTGACCCTGCTCGCCGCCGCGAAGGAGCTGACGGATGTCGCTCCAGGAGGCCAGCGACTCCTTGATCTTGGAGAATTCCCTGCTCATCGGTCGCTCACCGGCTCCTCACCCTGTACATGATGCTTCCCGCCCGGGAGCAGGCGTTCGACGGTCCGATCCAGCTCGGGGTCGGGAGCCGGCGGCTCCTGGGGCCCGCCCACGTCGGCGGCGGCCTTCGCGAGCAGTGCGGTGATCTCTTCCGAACGGTCCTGCACCCGCGCCCCGATCTCGTCGAGCCTGGAGCGGATGGCGGCCATGTCCTCCGGCGAGAACAGCACCGCGCCCTTCCCGCCGACGAGCTGCTGCGCCAGCGCGAGGAAGTCGATGTCGGTCTGGTCGCCCACCTGCACCACCTGCGGCAGCCTCGTGGCGACCGACTCCAGCTTGGCCAGCAGGTCCTGCTGGAAGCGGTAGTCGAGGATCTCGGGAGCCTCGGCGGCCGACAGCGCCCTGATGTCCAGCGCCTGCGCCTCCAGCAGCGCGGAGTTGGCGTTGGCCGTGGACTCGGCCTCGACCAGGCGCTGCCTGGCCTGCGCGGTGGCCTGGTGGGTGGCGCGTTCGAGCGCGGTGTCCATGCGGGCCTGGTAGCCGGCGATCTCCGCCTGGATGGCGCTCAGCGTCTCCTGCAGCCCGGCCAGCTCCTTGACCAGGTCACCCTCGTTCTGCTCCTTGCGAAGCTGGAGCTCGTACTCGTAGGTGTAGGCCTCCTTGGCGACCCTGACCATCTCGGGGGCGGCCAGGTCCATGCGGTATTCCTGGCTGGACGGCTCGGCGTGCGTGATGTTCACGTCGGTGAGCCGTACGGCGGGCAGGAACTGCTGGTTGAGGCTGTCCAGCATGCCCACCGTGCTCTCGCCCACCAGGTCGTAGATGTCCTCGGCGCGCTGGGCGTAGATGAGCGAGCGGGTGACCTCGCTGATGGCGTTCTGGAGCTTGGACTGGAAGCCGCTGACCGAGCCGAGCACGAAGATGAACTCCGCCGGGTTCTCGATCCTGAACTGCAGGAACAGGTCCACGCTCGCCTTGACGCCCTGCTGGGTGGGGGCCTCGCTGATCGGCGCGTTGAACGGGTATTCGCGGGTGGTGTTGACGATGTAGCTGACCCGCTTCCACGGGTTGAGCAGCGTCACCCGGCCCGGGTCCGCGATCTGCACCAGCTTGCCGAACTTGGTGATCAGCGCCTTGCAGCCCTCGGGCACCATCACCACGCTGCGCCGCCACCACAGGAACGCGGCCGCCAGGACCAGCACGACCCAGTAGTGGGGGCCGAAGAACAGCTCCGTGTTGGGAATGACGCCGCCGAGCGCGCCGATGAGGCCGAGCACCACGAGGATGCCCAGTGGCACCACCACCTTCGCCGTGCTCCCCTTGGGGATCACCACCGGCGAGATGACGTGCATGCCGTTCTCGGCGAAGCTGCGGTTGATGATCTCCCCGGCCTCGTTTAGCGACGCGGTCCTGGCCTCGATCAGGGTGCCCACGGACACGCCGCCGTCGCGGGCCGCGGCGAAGTCGTGCGGGTTCAGCGCGAAGCCGCCGGGGCCCTGGCCCACCAGTTGGCCCGCCTGGTCGGCGACCTGCCCCATGGCCTGTCCCATCGCCTGCCGTACGTCACCCCCTTGCGCCACCGCTTGGGCTATGCCCTGACCTGCCTGGATCAGTGCCTCTCTGGGTCGTGACATGGAACCTTCCTTTTCCGCTACAGGCGATTCCGACCGTATCGGGTGAGACTTACTATTCGCTTGCAATGTGGTGTCACATATCTATTGCCTCCTGTAGCAGGTGTGCTATTGATGTAGTAGACCTACTACTTGGAGGGTCGATGGAAGTGGCAAGCAAGCCCGCAGGCGGCGTCGACCTGGGGGAGACGGCCGCCGCCATCGAGGTCGAGGGCCTGCGGATGGCGTACGGGCAGAAGGACGTGTTGCGTGGCGTCGGCTTCACCGTCGCCCCCGGTGAGGTGATCGCCCTGCTCGGTCCGAACGGCGCGGGCAAGACCACGACGATCGAGATCCTGGAGGGCTTCCGGGTGCCCTCCTCGGGGACCGTACGGGTGCTGGGGACCGTGCCCTCGCGCGGCGACGAGCGCTGGCGGGCCAGGCTCGGCGTGGTGCTGCAGTCCTGGCGCGACCACGGCCGCTGGCGGGTGCGGCAGCTGCTGCACCACCTGGGCCGCTACTACGAGCCGTACGCGGACCCGGGCCGGGCGCCGTTCGACGCCGACGAGCTGATCGCGGCGGTCGGGCTGACCGAGCACGCCGAGGCCCGGATCAACCGCCTGTCCGGCGGGCAGCGCCGCCGCCTCGACGTCGCCATCGGCATCGTGGGCCGGCCCGTGGTGCTCTTCCTGGACGAGCCGACCGCCGGGTTCGACCCGCAGGCCCGGCGGGACTTCCACGACCTCGTGCACCGGCTGTCCGACCTGGACGACACCACCATCCTGCTCACCACGCACGACCTGGACGAGGCGGAGAAGCTGGCCGACCGGATCCTCATCCTGGCCGGCGGCCGGATCGTCGCCGACGGCAGCGCCGACCGGCTGTCCCGCGAGGTCTCCCGTGACGCGCAGGTGCGCTGGAGCAGGGGCGGCGAGCAGTTCGTGCACGCCACCCAGGACGCCACGGGCTTCGTCCGCGAGCTGTTCGCGCAGCACGGCACGCAGATCGCCGACCTGGAGGTGCGCAGGGCGACCCTGGAGGACACCTACATGGAGATCGTCAGGAGGCACGAGGCATGAAGCCCGAGCCGCACCCCCGTCATGAGGCACGAGGCGTGAAGCCCGAGCCGCACCCCCGTCATGAGGCACGAGGCGTGAAGCCAGAGCCGCACGCCGCCAGGAGGTCCGAGCCATGAACCCCGCGTTGCACGCCGCCCGGCTCGGCCTGGCCAGAGGGTGGATCGAGTTCAAGCACAGCCTGCTCAACCCGCAGGACCTCGGCTTCACCATCTTCTCCAGCGTGGCCCTCGTGGTGGTGCTGTACTTCCAGCGCGACGCGACCGTCCCCGGCACCACGATCTCGCTGGCCAGCGTCACGCTGCCCAGCATGCTCGGCATGCTGGCCGCCTTCAACGGGCTGATCGGCGCGGTCGGCCTGATCTCGGTCGAGCGGGAGGACGGCACCCTGCTGCGGGCCAAGGCGCTCCCGCAGGGCATGATCGGCTATCTCGTCGGCCGCATCGTGCTGCTGGCCGCCCAGGCGGCGGGCAGCCTGGTCATCGTGCTCGTGCCCGGGTTGTTCCTGGTGCCCGAGCTGACCAGGGGCGGGCCCGGCGGGTGGGTCATCATGATCGGCATCCTGGCGCTCGCGCTGCTGGCGACGCTGCCGCTCGGCGCGGTCATCGGCTCGCTGGCCAACAGCCCCACGACGGCGGCCGGGTTCTCGATGCTCACCATCGGCGGGCTCATCGCGATCTCGGGCATCTTCTACCCGTTCTCCGCCCTCGCCGGCTGGCTGCAGGTGGTCGGGCAGGTTTTCCCGTTGTACTGGCTGGGGCTCGGCATGCGCTCGGCGTTCCTGCCCGACTCGGCTGCCGCCCTGGAGATCGGCGGCTCGTGGCGGCCGGTGGAGACCGTGCTGGTGCTGCTGGCCTGGACGGCGGCGGGCCTGCTCCTGGCGCCGCCGATCCTGCGCAGGATGGCCAGGCGCGAGGCCGGCTCGCTGATGCAGGAACGCAGGGACCGGGCCATGCAGCGGATCAGCTGAGAAGATACGCGGTGATGAGCGAGACCGTCTACAACCGCATCGCGCTCCTGCGCGCAGAGCGGAACGTGACCCGCCGGCAACTCTCCGACGCCCTGGGGGTGCATTATCAGACCATCGGCTATCTGGAACGCGGCGAATACAGCCCCAGCCTCTACCTGGCGCTGCGGATCGCCGACTATTTCGAGGTGCCGGTCGAGGTCGTGTTCTCCACCAGCCCGTTCCCCCGGATAGGGGAGCGCACGGCCTGACGGTTTCTGTCGGTCGGGCCGCCTACAGTGGCACCATGCGACCGGTCACAGATTTGCAGCGGAAGGTGGCGCCCTTCGAGGTCGTCACCGAGATGACTCCTTCCGGCGACCAGCCGACGGCCATCGCCGAGCTGGAGCGCCGCGTCAAGGCCGGAGAAAAGGACAACGTCCTGCTGGGCGCCACCGGCACCGGCAAGACGGCCACGATCGCGTGGCTCATCGAGCGGCTGCAGCGGCCGACGCTGGTCATGCAGCCCAACAAGACGCTCGCGGCCCAGTTCGCCAACGAGCTGCGGGAGATGCTGCCCAACAACGCGGTCGAATATTTCGTCTCTTATTACGATTACTACCAGCCTGAGGCGTACGTCCCGCAGAGCGACACGTACATCGAGAAGGACTCCTCGATCAACGACGAGGTCGAGCGGCTGCGCCACTCGGCCACCAACTCGCTGCTCACCCGCCGTGACACCATCGTGGTCGCCTCGGTGTCCTGCATCTACGGCCTGGGCACGCCGCAGGAATACGTCGACCGCATGGCGAGGCTGCGCGTCGGCATGGACGTCGACCGCGACCAGCTCCTGCGCCGCCTGGTCGACATGCAGTACACCCGCAACGACCTGGCCTTCACCCGGGGCACGTTCCGGGTGCGCGGCGACACGATCGAGATCATCCCGAAGTACGAAGAGCTGGCCGTGCGCATCGAGATGTTCGGCGACGAGATCGAGAAGCTCGCGACCATGCACCCGCTGACCGGCGAGGTCATCACCGAGGACGACGAGCTCTACATCTTCCCCGCCTCCCACTACGTCGCGGGCGAGCAGCGCATGGCCGCCGCCGTGGCCGGGATCGAGGCGGAGCTGGCCGAGCGGCTGTCGGAGCTGGAGCGGCAGGGCAAGCTGCTGGAGGCGCAGCGGCTGCGGATGCGCACCACGTACGACATCGAGATGATGCGGCAGATCGGCACCTGCTCGGGCATCGAAAACTACTCGCGCCACATGGACGGGCGCGAGGCGGGCAGCGCGCCCAACACGCTGCTCGACTACTTCCCCGAGGACTTCCTGCTGGTGCTCGACGAGTCCCACCAGACCGTGCCGCAGATCGGCGCCATGTACGAAGGCGACGCCTCCCGCAAGCGCACGCTGGTCGACCACGGCTTCCGGCTGCCGTCGGCGCTCGACAACCGGCCGCTGAAGTGGGAGGAGTTCCTGGAGCGCATCGGCCAGACCGTCTACCTCTCGGCCACGCCCGGCCCCTACGAGCTGGGGCGAGCCAAGGGCGAGGTCGTCGAGCAGGTCATCCGCCCGACCGGCCTGGTCGACCCCGAGATCGTCGTCAAGCCCACCAAGGGGCAGATCGACGACCTGGTCCACGAGATCCGCGAGCGCGCCGAGCGCGACGAGCGCGTCCTGGTCACCACGCTGACCAAGAAGATGTCGGAAGACCTCACCGACTACCTCCTGGAGCTCGGCATCCGCGTGCGCTACCTGCACAGCGAGGTCGACACCCTGCGCCGGATCGAGCTGCTGCGCGAGCTGCGCATCGGCGAGTTCGACGTGCTCGTCGGCATCAACCTGCTGCGCGAGGGCCTCGACCTGCCCGAGGTGTCGCTGGTGGCGATTCTCGACGCCGACAAGGAAGGCTTCCTGCGCTCGGAGACCTCGCTGATCCAGACCATCGGGCGCGCCGCCCGTAACGTCTCGGGCGAGGTCCACATGTACGCCGACAAGATCACCCCGTCGATGGAGCGGGCGATCGACGAGACCAACCGGCGGCGGGCCAAGCAGATCGCCTACAACGAGGCCAACGGCATCGACCCCCAGCCGCTGCGCAAGAAGATCGCCGACATCCTCGACTCGCTCCAGCGCGAGGACGCCGACACCGACCGGCTCCTGGGCGGCGGGCGGCAGCAGTCGCGCGGCAAGGCGCCGGTGCCCGGGTTCGCGGCGCGGCAGGCCGGCCAGCACGCCAAGGCCATCGCGGGCGAGATGCCCAGGGCGCAGATGGAGTCGTTGATCGAGTCGCTCACGGAGCAGATGCACCAGTCGGCGGCCGATCTGCAGTTCGAGGTGGCGGCGCGGCTGCGCGACGAGATCAAGGAGCTCAAGCGGGAGCTGCGCGACATGCGCGAAGCCGGGGTCGAATAGCCCTCTGACCTGCGGGAATGGTTTCCGCCCCAGGCGGGAAACGTTCCTGGTATGAAAAAGAC
The DNA here is from genome assembly GCF_005889725.1 of Nonomuraea zeae. Taxonomy (GTDB): domain Bacteria; phylum Actinomycetota; class Actinomycetes; order Streptosporangiales; family Streptosporangiaceae; genus Nonomuraea; species Nonomuraea zeae. Next base: position 3,410 of record NZ_VCKX01000217.1, on the reverse strand, counting down.
GATCATTGGCGCCATAGCGGGCATGACGGTGCTCGCCGCAGGCTGCGGCACCGTCATCAGACAGGTCGAACGGCTCGCCGTCGAGGGCTCGCCGACCCCGGCGAGCCCGACCGCCTCACCGCCCGCCACGCCCACCGGCTCCCCGGGCGCCCCGGCGGAGGCGGGCGACCTGCGCGCCGCCGCGCAGGCCGCGCTGGGGGCGGTGCCCAACTCCACGCTCATCTCGATCGAGACCGAGGAGAACGGCAGGCTCTGGGAGGTGCAGGTCGTCGGCCAGGACGGGACCGAGCACCAGATGGACGTGGCGGCCGGCAAGGTCGTCAACGGCCCGACGGCCGAGGACGAGGACGCGGCGGACAAGGCCGAGCACCGGGCCCGGGTCAGCGCGGCCAAGCTCGACTACGCGCAGGCCGCCGACAAGATCATGGCCACCGTCCCGGAGGGACGCATCACGGAGCTGAACCTGGACGGGGAGCAGGGCCGTACCGTCTGGGAGTCGGACGTGATCACGCCGGACGGGACCAAGCACGAGGTGACGGTGGACGCGGTCACCGGAACGGTCACCAGCAGCAGCTCCACGAGCTGACCGGGGTTTTCCGCGCCGCACGGGGGGACGCGCGCGGGCCGATGCGGCGAGCCGACCCCGGTGGCGGCGGCGAGCCGACCCCGGGAACAGGCCGCTCTTGATCGGGGGCCGGGTCGCTCAGGGCTCCGCGAACTGGTCGCTGAGCACTTTGCGGAGCAGCTCGCCGAACTCGGTGGGGTGCGTGCTGAGGCCGGTGTGCCCGCCGGGGAAGTGAACGAGCTCCGTGCCGAACCGTTCGGCCAGGAAGGCGGCGGGGCGGTAGGGCAGCTCGCCGCGCGAGTCCGTGCCACCTGCGAGCACGAGCCGATCCGAGAGAGCCTTCAGCCGATCCTGGTCTGGAACGTAGGCCATGAAGCTCGGCACGATACGCCCGAGGAAGTAGGGCATGTCCGCCATCGTCCGCTCAACTCTGGCGGCCGCCTGCGGTGACAGCTCAGCTTGCACGGGCACTTGAGTTGGCTGCTCAGCCGAGACGGGCACTTGAGCTGGCTGCTCAGCCGAGACGGGCACTTGAGCTGGCTGCTCGGCTTGGGCGGGCGCCTGCGGTGGTTGCTCGGCTTGTGTCGGCACCTGGGACGGTGGGTCGGCTTGGGCGGGGGCCTGGGACGGTTGCTCGGCTTGGACGGCCGTTTGCGGTGGTTGCTCGGTTTGGGCGGGCGCTTGGGGCCGTAGTTCGGTGGACGCCGGGGGCTCCGCGGGAGCGGCGTCTGGCCGCCTGAGGCCGGCCGCGAACTCGGCCGCTGCGGGCATCAGCCCGTCCCGGCGGAACGTGTCCTGGACGCGGGCGAGCAGCGCGCGGTGCACGGCGGCGTCCGGCAGCACCTCCACCACCGGCGGCTCGTGCGCCACGACGCGTTCGATCCGCTCAGGATGGGTGGCGAGCAGGTGCAGCGCGACGATCGCCCCCGAACTGCACCCGGCCACGCGGGCGGGCGCGTCCGGGGACAGCAGCTCCAGCAGCCGGAACGCGTCGTCTGCGTGCTGCTCGACCCGCTGCCGGGCCTCCGGGTCGTCCAGCGGGCTGCGGGACAGGCCGCGCGGGTCGTAGGTCGCGACCGTGTAGTCGGCGGCCAGGCCGTCGGCGACGCCGTCGAAGGACGCCGCGCCGCCCGTGCCGCCGGGGATCAGCAGGAGGAGCGGGCCCCTGCCGCGCACCTCGTAGTGCAGGGTGGCGCCGTCCACGCGCAGGTGGCTGATGGTCGGGTCGGTCATGTCGGATCACTTTCCTGAGGAGCGGGCCAGCGTTCCAGGAGGGTGTGCAGGGCGTCGAGGCAGCGGACCCAGGAGGCTTCCGGCGTACGCGCGTGCGCGAACCCTCCTGCGGCCTCAAGGCTGATGAAGCCGTGCAGCGTGCTGCGGATGAGCCGGACCGCGTCGGTCAGGTCGGGCTCGTCGAGCGCGTAGGCGCGCAGCATGCCGTAGGTCAGGTCCACCGCGCGCTGCGGCCCGGTGGCCCGGGCCAGGAGCTCGGGATCGATCTGGATCGGGATCTGCGTGGCGGTGTAGCGGCCCGGGTGGTCGTGGGCGTAGGTGCGGTAGGCGTTCGCGAACGCCACCAGTGCGTCCTTTCCGGCTCGCCCGGCGGTGGCCTCGGCGATGCGGATGGTCTTCTCGTCCGCCGCCAGCAGCGCGATCCGGCCGCGCAGGTCCTCCAGGCCGCGTACGTGCACGTACAGGCTCGCGTCCTTGACCCCGAGCCGTCGCGCCACCGCCGACATGGTCACGTGGTCGAGCCCGACCTGGTCCGCCAGCTCGGCACCCGCGAGCGTCACCCGATCCGCCGTCAAACCGGCCCGCGCCATGTGCGCACCAGCTTTCTCCTAGAGCTATTCGACTTTATCTAACGAGACAAGGTTATACCTAGGACCCCTAGGATTGCACAATAGGTCGAAGGGTGCGGGTCCGAGCGGATCGCCCTGATCGCTGCCAAGGCATTCGTTCGCTAGATCACCGGCCGCGCAAGCGGGGGAGGGGGCGGACCCGGCGGTTCACTGGAAACGCGCCGACGACCGGGCCGCTCGACCACATCGGCACCCGAGTGGTGGTGCCGATCGACCGCCTGGGCGCCGGCCGGAGGGTCGATCAGCGGCCTGGCAACTGAGTGGCAAGCGGATCAAGCGCGCGGGTGCGGACCGACGGGGCGGTCAGCGGGCCGGTCAGCGGCACGGCCGTCGAGTGGTGGATCGATCGACCGTGTGGGCGGGGACTGGTGGGCCGATCAGCCGCATCGGTCCTGGGTGGCGGGCCGATCAGCCGCATCGGCCGCCGGGTGGTGGGCCACTCCACCGTATGGGGGCCGAGCGGTGGCCGTCGGGTGGGCAGCCAGAGCGGTGGGCCGATCAGTCACCCTGGGCGGTAAGCCGATCGGCGGCTTGGCCAGCGAGTGGCAAGCGGATCGACGGCGCGGGTGCGGACTGGTGGGCCGATCAGCCGCGCCGGTCGCCGGGTGGTGGGCCAATCGACCGTATGGGCGTCGAGCGGCGGGTCGGTCGGCCGGGCGGGTGCAGAGCGCTAGGCCGATCGGCGGCATGGCCACTGAGCGGCGAGCCGGTCGCCCACGTTGGTGGCCTGGCGGGCCGATCGGCTGCATCGGTGCGCAAGCGGCGGCCGGTCGACCCGATGGGTGCCTGAGCGGTGGGCGGATCGGCCGGGTGGGCGTCAGTTGGAGGGCCAGTCAGCCGGATGGGCGTCGGCTGGAGGGCCGGTCGGGCGCCTGGGCGTCGATCGGCGGGCTGATCGGTCCCACAGAACATCGAGTGGTGGGCTGATCGGTCCCAAGGGGCGTCGGCTGGAGGGCCGGTCTGGTCTCATGCCTGGGGTGGGT
>NZ_VCKX01000216.1 GCF_005889725.1 Nonomuraea zeae | reverse complement strand
GGCTCCCCCTGTCTCGAACTGGCCGCCCGGTGGCGGCGTCACGACGAAGCCGGGGTCGCGCCCGCGCAGGCGCACCTCGACGGAGCCTGGTGCGAGGTCACGGGTGATCTCGTCCGCCGCCGCGGACAAGGCCTCCAGCAGGGCCAGCCGGGTGGCCGACTCCAGCGGGGCGGCGAGACGCTCGGCGAGCGCGCGGGCGTCCTCGCCGCCGGCCCCGGCGGCGACGGCGAGCTCGCGACGGAGACGGTCGACATAAGGCGCAAGGTCCATGACGTCACTATGACGCCATAATGGCGTCATAGCAAGTCCCCGATTGTCAGTGATCCGGCCATCATTGCCTTGAACTGCATTTTCAAGCTCAAGGATCGTGACGTCACGATGACGCCCGGCGCGTTCTCGACCTTGTCGGCGTACCCTTTGTCGTCCGGCGAGCGAACGGCGGTGATCGGCACCATGGGCGCTGACGATGTGCGAGAGCGGCTGCAGTCCGCGGCCGACGGCCTGGTGGCGAGCGGAGCCGAAGCCGGGCTGCAGATCGCGGTGGTGCGGGACGGCCGGTTGGTGGCCGAGGTGACCGCCGGCCGCGCCGCCACCCGGGAGGGGTGCGACCTCGACGCGGGCACGCTCTTCCACGCGGCCTCCACGGCCAAGGGCGTGGCCTCGGCGGTGGCTCACGTGCTCGTGGAGCGCGGAGAGCTGGCCTACGACCTGCGGGTGGCCGAGGTCTGGCCGGAGTTCGGCGCGCATGGCAAGGACGGGGTGACGCTCCGGCACATCCTGCTGCACACCGCAGGCGTCCCTGCCCCGCCGTACGACACCACCGTCGAGGACCTGTGCGACTGGGAGCACATGTGCGCGGCGCTCGCCGCGGCCGAGCCCTGGTGGCCGCCCGGCACCCGCTTCGGCTACCACGCGCAGACCTTCGGCTTCCTGCTCGGCGAGACCGTACGGCGGGCCACGGGGCGAAGCCTGGCGTGGTGGCTGCGCGAGGCCGTCACCCGTCCGCTCGGGGTCGAGGACGAGGTGCACTTCGGCGTCCCCGAGCCGCTGCTGGGCCGGGTGGCGCTCCAGGAGCCGCCGCCCGGCGCGCCGCCCGCGGGGCCCGAGCCCGGGTCCCCGCCCGATCGGGCGCTCCCGCCCGGCATCCGGCCCGACGCCGGCCGGGCCAACCGGGCGGACGTCCTCACCACGAGCAGCTACTCGGCCGGCACGATGACCGCCCGCGGCGTGGCCCGCGTCTACTCGGCCCTGCTCGGCCACGTCGAGGGGGTCGAGCTCGTCTCGCCCGCCCGCCGCACGGCGATGGCGGCGGTGCAGTTCGAGGGCATGGACGAGGTCATGGGCTTCCCCATCACGTGGGCGTTCGGCTTCAGCACCTACCGTCCGGGTGACGGCCCGGCCCGGCCGGGATCGACGTTCGGCATGGTCGGGATGAACGGGTCGGCGGCTTATGCGGACATCGACTCGGGCGTGGCGGTCGTGGTGATGCGCAACCGGTTCGACGGCGGCCTGGGGACGTTGTCGCAGGTCGGCCGCATTGTCGATGACGCCTACCCCTCTCGCGGCGATTCCGGCTGACGTCTGCCGGCGAACGATGTGTCATAGTGCGATATTCACTTTTGATCACCCCAGGGAGCCTCATGCGCATGACGACACCCGCACTCCGCTCAGCCCCGGCCGCCTCCCGGCCCGGGCGGACCAGCCTCCTGAACGGAGCGGCCCGATGAGCCAGGAGCCGATCGACAGCCCGACCGGGTGGGTGGCCAAGCACGTCAAGAGCTATGTCGAGTCCGGAGGCACTCAGGGTCACCTCTACCACGGGGCGCCCACGCTGCTGATCACCACGACCGGCCGCCGTTCGGGCCTGCCCCGCCGTACGGCCCTGATCTACGGCCGTGACGGCGACCGCTACCTGGTGGTGGCCTCCAACGGCGGCGCCGAGGACCACCCGCTCTGGTTCCACAACCTGCTCGCCCAGCCGCGGATCGGCGTGCAGGTCGGCGCCGAGGTGTTCGACGCCGTGGCCCGTCCGGCGGATGCCGGGGAGCGGCCCCGCCTCTGGGAGACGATGACCGAGATCTGGCCGCACTACAGCGGCTACCAGCAGAAGGCGCCGAGGGAGATCCCGGTCGTGATCATCGAGCGGGCGTAGTCGCGGCCGGCGGCCGGGTCAGGCGGTTTCGCCCTCCCGGCCGCCGCCCGTGGCGGTGGTGAGCAGGAAGCCGGGTGGCGAGCCGGTCCAGCCGGGCGCGTCCAGCGCGTCGAGCGCCGCGACGATCTTCCGCTCCTCGTAGGTGAAGTGCGACTCCAGCAGCGCGGCCAGGCCGTCCAGCTCGGCGCGCACCCGCCGTGGCTCGATCGTGCCGAGCCTGTCGAGCAGCTCCTGCAGCCGGTGCAGGAGCTCGCTGACCTGCTGATGGTCGCGCGTCAGCTCTTCGAGGACGGGCCGCAGCTCCGGGTGCCGGGCGGCCAGGGCGGGGAACGCGGCAGCGTCCTCGCCGGTGTGGTGGCGCTCCAGGGCGGAGCAGAAGGCCAGGCAGTGCGTACGCAGCTCCCGTGGCCGGTCGGCCCGCCCGTCCAGGTGGGCGTCGACGTCCCGGCGGAGCCGGGCCAGCTCTTCGCGCAGCCAGAAATGTACGTTGATCAGCTGGGTGCCGAACGCGGTGAGGCGATCGCCGGGTTTGACGGATGGTTCCATGGGTGTCCCATGTTCTGCGCGCCTCCATGCCCTCGGCGATCTGCTTGCCGGGTACACCGCGACGCTGACGTGGGATCCCATCACGTTTCCCGTGAACCGTCAACTCGCGGCGGGCGCGGCTTCAGGCTTGGAGGGCGACGACGGCTTCGTCGGTGTAGACGAGGAAGGTCAGGGTCTGGCGGAAGTACAGCTCGATGGTGGTGGCGTCGTGGGCGGCGTAGCCGATGGCCAGATCCTGGCCGAGGCGGAGCTCGAAGTCGCCGCCCCGGGTGGACAGCACGAACGCGCCCTTGAGAGCCGGCGCCCAGATCGGCTCTCCGCCCAGGATCCTGGTCAGATGGGCGACGATGGGATAGCCGTGGTCGGAGGTCTCGCTGACCGCGGTGTACGCCTCGGCGCCGAGCAGGAGTGCGTACGGCCCGTCGACACCGGCCAGCCGCAGCGACGTCAGGGCCCGGCTGATCGTGTCCGGGTAGTCGCGAGGCTCGGCAGGCAGGCTGACCACCGGGTTGGAGCTGCGCGCGCGCAACCCGTCGATGCCCGCGGCGGCGTACCCGTCGAAGATGGCCCGGTCCTCGGCGTAGGCCATGGCGCGCGCCGCGTCCTTGACCGGCTGCCAGTCGGAGTCCTTCGATCCGCGCTCGACGTCGTCCGCGGCCGCCCTGCTGACAGTGAACGGCACCCGCAGCTCGACCAGCGGCTGCACCTTGCGCAGCCGCGCGGTGACGCCGGGGCCGGGCGGCTCCACGTCGGACAGATGCCCGGTGCCGACGGCGGCCAGCTGCGGTCCCTCCGGGTCGGGGACATCGACGACGCGGCGTCCAGCGACGTGCCGGCGGAACGTGCGGCGGGCCTCCTCCTCGATCTCGGCCCACGCTTCCGGCGTGATCGGGGCCAGCTCGCGGTGCAGGTTGCTGACGGGTGTGGTCATGGCGTTCGAACTCCCTTGAGACTGCCGATGCACAGCGATCCGGCGGTGCCGCCGGCGCCGGTCGCGTCGCGGGCCGGTGGTCCGGTGGCCGGCGGCTCGGTGGCCGGCGGCTCGGTGGCCCGGGTGTCAGGGGCCGGAGTGTCGAGGTCGTCGATGTCGTCGAGGAAGTCGGCGCTCGGCACGAAGAACAGGCCGCCGGTGACGGCCGTGGAGAAGTCGAGGATGCGGTCGGTGTTGCCGGGAGGGTCGCCGATGAACATGTTGCGCAGCATCTGCTCGGTCACCGCCGGCGTGCGGGCGTAGCCGATGAAGTAGGTGCCGAACTCGCCTCGGCCGACGCTGCCGAAGGGCATGTTGTCGCGTACGATCCGCCGCTCGACGCCGTCCACGACGATGGTGTTGAGCGCGACGTGCGAGTCGGCGGGCTTGACGTCGTCGGGGAGCTCGACGTTGGCCAGTTTCGTCCGCCCGATGACGCGTTCCTGTTCCTCGACGGTCAGCGACTGCCAGGCCGTCAGGTCGTGCAGGTACTTCTGCACGATCACGTAACTGCCGCCGCGGAAGCGCGGATCCTCCTCGCCGACGTACACGGCCTCGGCCGCGATCCGGTCCGGCGGGTTCTCGCTGCCGTCGACGAAGCCGAGCAGGTCGCGCTCGTCGAAATACTTGAAGCCGTGCACCTCGTCCACGACCGTGATGGCGGGGCACAGCTCGGTGATCAGCCGGGCCAGCTCGAAGCAGAGGTCCATGCGCCGGGCGCGCAGGTGGAAGAGCAGGTCGCCCGGGGTGGCCGGCGCATGGTGGCGGGGGCCGCGCAGGGCCGGGAAGGGATGCAGGTCGCGCGGCTTCGGGTCGTCGAACAGGCGGTCCCAGCCCGCGGAGCTGCAGCCGACGACGCAGGTGAGGCCGTCGTCGGGCGAGCGGAAGGCCACCGACCGGATCAGGCCAGGCAGGTCCTGGAGCGCCGCGCGTACGGCTGCCTCGCCGCTGGGCGCCACCGTGGCCACGAGGAACACGGCCGCCCTGGCGGGTGGCCCGACAACGGGCTGACTCGTGACCATCTGGCTCCCGTCGGCCTTCGAGCAGGGACAAGGTGAGATTATCCGTTGTGGATCTCCCGAAACCCGCCGGATGCGAGACCCCGGACCTCGTCGCGCCGCTAAACCGAGGACCGTCGCTCCCCCTCGCGCACCTGCACGTCGCTGTCTGCGGGGCTCGCGGGCTCCAGCCGGACCACGATTCCTTTCGACGTCGGCTGGTTGCTGAACTCGGCCACGCTGTCCAGCGGCACCAGGACGTTGGTCTCGGGGTAGTAGGCGGCGGCGGAGCCACGCGCGGCCGGATACGGGACCACCGCGAAGTCCTCCGCGCGGCGCTCGGTGCCGTCGGTCCACACGCTGACGAGGTCGACGCGCCGGCCCGCGGACAGCCCGAGCTCGCGCAGGTCGGCCGGGTTGACGAGCACGACCCGGCGGCTGCCGTGGATACCCCGGTACCGGTCGTCGAGCGTGTAAGGGATGGTGTTCCACTGATCTTGCGAACGCATGGTCTGCAGCAGCAGGTGGCCGTCGGGAACGCGCGAATTGTGCCCGGTGTTGCGGGTGAACAGCGCCTTGCCCGGCGGCGTGCGGTAGACCCCCTCGTTGACCGGGTTCGGCAGGGTGATGCCGCCCGGACGGGCCACCCGCCGGTTGAAGTCGTGCAGACCAGGCACGATGCGGGAGATGCGGTCACGGATCGCGCCGTAGTCGGCCTCGAACTCGTGCCACGGAATGGCCGCCGCGCCGTCGAGGGTGCGGCGGGCCAGGCGGCACAGGATGGCGACCTCGCTGAGCAGGAGCGGGGAGGCCGGCTTGAGCCGTCCGTGGGAGGTGTGCACCTCGCTCATCGAGTTCTCCACCGTGACGAACTGCTCCCCACCGGCCTGGGTGTCGCGTTCGGTGCGGCCGAGGGTCGGCAGGATGAGCGCGGTCTGGCCGCAGACGGTGTGGGATCGGTTGAGCTTGGTGGAGATATGGGCGGTGAGGCGGCACTTCCGCATGGCCTCTTCGGTGAGCGTGCTGTCCGGCGCGGCCCGGACGAAGTTGCCCGCGAGAGCGAGGAAGAGCTTGATGCGTCCCTCGCTCATCGCCCTGATCGAGTTCACCGAGTCCAGCCCGTGGGCTCGCGGCGGGTCGAAGCCGAACTCCCGCTGCAGCGCGTCGAGGAAGGAGTCCGGCATCTGCTCCCAGATGCCCATCGTACGATCGCCCTGCACGTTGCTGTGCCCGCGCACCGGACACGCCCCGGCTCCCGCCCGGCCGAGGTTTCCGCGCAGCAGCAGGAAGTTCACGATCTCCCGGATGGTGGCGACGCCGTGCCTGTGCTGCGTCACCCCCATCGCCCAGCAGACGATGACGCGCCGGCTGTGCAGGACCTCGTCGCGGACCTTCTCGATCTCCTCGCGGGTCAGCCCGGTGGCGCTGAGGACGTCCGCCCACTCGACGGCGCGGATGTGCCGGGAGAACTCCTCGAAGCCGCTGGTGTTGTCCCGGATGAAGTCGTGGTCCAGCACCCGGCCGGGGTCGATGTCCTCCGCCTCCAGCAGCAGCCGGTTGAGGCCCTGGAACAACGCGAGGTCGCCGCCGGGCCGGATGTGCAGGAAACGGTCGGCGATCTTGACTCCCGTACCGAGCACTCCGTTGACCTGCTGCGGATTCTTGAACCGCAGCAGCCCGGCCTCAGGGAGCGGATTCACCGCCACGATCCGGGCGCCGTTCTGCTTGGCCTGCTCCAGCGCGGAAAGCTGGCGCGGATGGTTGCTCCCCGGATTCTGGCCCACCAGGAAGATCAGGTCGGCGTGGTGGAGGTCGTGCAGGCTGACCGTTCCCTTGCCGGTGCCCAGGGTCTCGTGCAGGGCGAAGCCGCTGGATTCGTGGCACATGTTGCTGCAGTCGGGCAGGTTGTTGGTGCCGAACGCCCGGGCGAAGAGCTGCAGGACGAACGCGGCCTCGTTGCTCGCCCGTCCCGAGGTGTAGAAGACCGCCTCATCGGGCGAGCCGAGCGCGGTCAGCTCCTGGGCGAGCAACCCGAGGGCGTCGTCCCAGCTGATCGGCTCGTAGTGGTCGGAGCCCGGCCGTTTGACCACCGGCTGGGTGAGCCGGCCCTGCTGGTTCAGCCACATGTCGGAGCGCCGGGCCAGCTCGGAGACCGGGTGCCGGCGGAAGAAGTCCGCGGTGATGCGCCGCGTCGTCGCCTCGTCGTTGATGTGCTTGGCGCCGTTCTCGCAGTACTCGTTGCGGTGCCGGTGGCCGGGGGCGGGATCGGCCCAGGCGCAACCGGGGCAGTCGATGCCGCCCACCTGGTTCATGGTCAGGAGCGTCACGCCGGCTCGCCGCGGTGACGTCTCCTCCAGCGAGTACTCCAGCGCGTGCACGACCGCCGGCACCCCGGCCGCCCATTTCTTGGGCGGGGTCACGGTCAACGACTCGTTCGGCTCATCGTCTGGCGGCTTACGCATCAGGTCGTCTCTCGCTCGCTTGTCGAATATCGGGTCAGCCCACGGGCCAGGTGGGCACCCGGCACCTCGGCGGTTCCGGCTCGGCCGGCTGGACGCGCCCGTCGCGGATGACCCCGCGCCAGGCTCCTCCCTCTTCCCCCAGCCCTTCGATGAACTCCTTGAAACGCGCGAGTTCATGCCGGAGCACGCGGCGCGTGAGCCCGGTGTTGTTCGCGAGGAAGTGCGAACCGCCGGGCGGCCCTGCCTGAATGCGCACGGTGACCGTACTGCCGCCGGACGCGGTGGGCCGGAACGACACCTCGCCCCAGTGGCGGGACCGGCCTTCCAGGCTGCGCCAGGCCATGTGCGAGTCCGGCCGCTGCTCCACGATCTCGGTCTCGAATTCGCGCCGGATCGGGCCGAAGCCGATGATCCAGCGGGTGATCGTGGGCCTGATCTGCTCGACTCGCTTCACCACGCGCATGAACCGCGGAAAGCTCTTGAACTGGGTCCACTGGTTGTACGCGGTACGCACCGGAACCGCGATTTCCACCATTTCTTCGACAGTGCGCATAAGTCGCCCATCATGTTCGGCAGTGGAAAACGGCGCCGGAAACGGCACAGTCTGCGCCGGCAGCGCGTGTTGCGACGATCGTAAGATGGGGCTCCTTCGCGAAACCATCCGCAAAAGGGACAATGAGTGCAAATTCGCGATCAACTCGGTCCACGTCGCGACGATGACGGCTCACCCTGCGGCGATGCCGACCACCAGGTTGATGGTCGTGGCCAGCACGACCGTGCCGAAGACATATGACAGGAGCGTGTGCCGCAGGACCACCCGCCGGATCGTCTGGCTCGAAACGCTGGTGTCGGAGACCTGGTAGGTCATGCCGAGGTTGTAACTGAAGTAGAAGAAGTCGCGGTAGGTCGGCTCGTCGCTGGAATTGAAGTCGATGCCGCCGGAAGACGTCTCGTAGTAGAGGTGCGCGTAGCGCGTGGCGTACATCAGATGCAGGCTCGCCCAGGACATGAACACTCCCCCCAGCGCGGCCGCCGCCGCGGCATGGCTGGAGGAGTGACCGCGGATCAGCAGCACCACGATGCTGACGAGACCGCACACGGCGACCAGGACGATGACGACCTCCTCGGCCGCGGGCCGGAAATCCTCGCGCCGGATGTTGCGGCGGGTCGCGGCGGCGTCCATCGGCCACATCACGATCCACCCGGAGACGACGAAGATCGTCGCGGCCGACAGTATGCCGGCGAGCACGGCCAGCGGAGTGTCCTCGATCAGCCAGCCGAGAGACCCGACGACCGTCCCGAGAATCACCGCACAGACCAGTCGCGGGAAGGCCGAGAGCATGAGCGAAGGCTTCATGCTCACTGACGGTAATAGCGACGTCGCGGTGACGCCATCAACGCCATGACCCTGGCCGAGGATGATCGCGACGGTCCGGCCCCGTGGCCATCCGGGTGGTCACAGCATGTTCGCGATCGGCCGCGGCATCTCCGGCACGGGTTGGCCGAGCAGCGCGTCGGCCTCCGCGCGGGTCAGGAGGTGCGTCTCCACCAGGGTCGTGATGCAGCTGTGCCAGTCCCGCCGGGCCTCGGCGGGCCGGCCCAGTGCGTACAGGGTCTGCCCGGACCACCAGGCGGCCACGGCATAGCCGATGCGATATTCCGCTTCACGCAGGAGCGCCAGCGCCGACCGGTAGGTGTCGGCCGCCTCGGTCAGGCGCCCGGCATGCAGGTAGGCGCGGGCCAGGGTCTCACGGGATGCCCCCTCGCCGTACAGGGTGCCGATGCCGCTCCACTCCGTGACGGCCGCCTTCCCCTGCGCTATGGCCTCCTCGAATCGGCCCTGCCGGTAGAGCAGGTGCGCCCGGTTGTTGAATATCGCTCCCCGCGCGTAGCGGTCATCGGTCTGCTCGGCGATGTCCAGCGCCCGGGCCAGATCGGCGTCGGCGAGGTCGAGCCGGCCGAGCATGATGCGGATGATCCCGAGGTTGTTGTGGGCCCCGATGCTCCGGTGCGGCTGGGTGGTCTTCGCCCAGCACGCCACGGCCCGTTCCAGGTGGTCGATCCCTTGCTCGTAACGCCCCTGGTCGCGGTAGACCCACCCCAGGAAGCTCTCCAGCTGCGCCAGGCGGGTCCAGTCCTCGCACCGCGCGGCCACCTCGGCGGCGTTGCGGTGGACTTCTGACAGGTGCGTGACCCAGCCACGGTAGTTGAACGGCCAGTGCAGCCCCAGTGCCAGCCCGACGGCGGTGCCGGAGTCGGCGCACTCGGCTGCCTGGCGGGCCGCGGCGAGGAGATTGTCGCGCTCGGTCTCGGTCCATTCACCGGCTTCCCGCGCGTCGGCGAGCGCCAGGCCCGGCTGCTCCGCCTCGTGCGCGGGCTCCGCGTGCACCTGCGCGTGCACGAGCCGGGTGGCGGTATTGACCGTGGCCAGGTAATGGTGGAGGCCGCGGCGGAGCGCGGCGGTGCGTTCGGCCTCGGTCAGCTCGCCGGCGGCCTGCTCCCTGGCGTACAGGCGGATGAGGTCGTGGCAGCGGTAGCGGCCGTGGCCCGCGGACTCCAGCAGCCGGGCGGCGCGCAGCCGTTCGAGGGCCGCCTCCGCCCGCGCCTCGGGCCAGCTGGCCAGGGCGGCCGTGGCGGCCGGGGTATGGGTCGGCGTGTCGAGCAGGCCGAGGAGCGGAAGGACGTACGCGGCGTCGTGGCCGCTGGGCTCCTCGCGCAGGTGCCCGTGGCTGACCGCGATGCTGGTGCGTACGGCCAGATCGGCGTACTGCAGCGTGTCCAGGCGCCGGGCGGCGTCGGCGAGGCGGGCGGCGAGGTCGGGCAGCTGCCAGTCGGGCCGCGCCGCGAGGCGGGCGCCGACGATCCGGATGGCCAGAGGGAGCCCGCCGCACAGCTCGACGATCTTCGCGGCGGCCTCCGGCGCCTGCTGGACCCGGGCGGGCCCGGCGACCCTGGCCAGCAGCGTGACGGCGTCGCCGTCGCCGAGCCCGGCCAGGTGCAGGTGGCGGGCATCGTCGAGCCCGGCCAGGTGCAGGTGGCGGGCATCGTCGAGCGTGGCCAGGGCGTCGCGGCTTGGGATGACGGCGCGGCTGGTGATGACGGCGCGGCAGCTCGCGCCCGCCGGGATCAGCGGCAGCACCTGGCGGGCGTCAAGAGCGTTGTCGAGGATGACGAGCAGGTTGCTCGCCGCCGTCAGCGATCGGTAGCGCGCGATCGCCCCCTCGACGTCGGCGGGTACGGCGGATCCGTCCAGTCCCAGTGAACGCAGCAGGTGGCCCAGGGCGTCGAGCACCGGCAGCGGCTCCAGCCCCGGGGTCGCGCCGTTCAGGTTGACGTAGATGACACCGTCGCGGAACCGTCCGGCCATCGCGTGCGCGACGTGGACGGCGAGAGCGGACTTGCCCACGCCGCCGGGCCCGTCCACGACGGCCACGCGCGCCCCCCGCACCGCCTCCCGCAGCCACTCCACCTCCTGGAGCCGGGCGGTGAACGATCGGGTGTCGGCGGGCAGCTCGGCGGGAACGATCGTGCTGGACTGCGCCGGAGTGGTGAGGTCGAGCGCCGGGTCCCCGGCGAGTACGGCCTGGTGCAGCCGGCGCAGCCGCGCGCCCGGCTCGACGCCGAGCTCCTCCACCATGGCGGCGCGGCCCTCCCCGTAGACCGCGAGCGCTTCCGACGGCCGGGCGGCCCGGTAGAGCGCCAGCATCAGCTGGGCACGCGGGCCTTCGCGGAGCGGGTTGGCCCGGACGTGCGGTGCGAGGTCGGCCACCACCGCATGGTGATCCCCCGCCGCCAGCCGCAGCTCCATGTGCTCCTCGAACACGGTCAGGCGAGCTTCCTCCAGGCGGCCGGCCTCGATCTGCGCCCACGGGTCGAACAGCTCGGCCAGGGCGGGCCCCCGCCACAGGGCCAGCGCCCGCCGGAACAACGCGTCGGCCGTGCCCGGCTCGCGCCGCTCACGCGCCGAGCGCGCCTGGCGGGCCAGGAGCGTGAAGCTGTGCGCGTCGATCTGATCGCGGGGCAGGTTCAGCAGGTAGCCCGTGGGCACCGTCACGATGGTCTCGGGGCCGAGCAGGCTGCGCACCTTCGACACCACGATGTGCAGCTGCTTTCCGGCCGTGGCCGTCGAGCTCTGCCCCCAGACGTCGGCCACGAGTTGCCGTGCGGAGACGGGGCGGTCGGCGTCCAACGCCAGCCGCGCCAGCACGGCGACGCGGCGGCTGCCGGCCAGCCGTACCGGTTGCCCGTCCGCTTTGATCTCCCAGGGTCCCAGGAACCCGATCTCCAGTGCCATCAGGGGAGGAGTGTAGGAGGATCCCGGTATAGCGACGGTATGCCGCCCACTTGCGGATTCTTCAGCAGGCGCCTCCTTCCGCCCATGCCTTGGTCGTGTACTCGAACCTGTCGAAAATGCTCTGGACGGACAGGCAGGCGGGGTGCGCGCCGTCCGCGTCGCGGATCTCGTACGTATGGATGTTGTCCGAGAAATCCATCGAGTCCAGGCTGCCGCCCAGCTGCATGGCGCCGCCGCCGGGCTGACGGAGCAGGGCCGCTTCCACCTCGGCCATCGTCACGCTGGTCTCTCGCCCGTCGAGCTCCCTCGCGACGGCGCGGGCGGCGCCGAGGACCTCGGCCTCCCGCGCGTTGTCCTGGGCGATCAACGCCGCGGGACCGGGCTGGGCCTTGCCCGCGAGAACGAATCCTATGATCGCGATCATCGCGGCGACGCTGATGACCAAACCAACCTTCTGTGTCGTCGACATGACCGGGTTCTTCCTGGATCGTCCGGGGCTTGATTGCATTGGGCGTCAGCCCAGCACATCCCGGTATGTCGCAGGTATGGCGATCTCCTTGCCGGAGGCGGCTCACCTCGAAGCGGCGCGCACCGCGCGTGACCGGCTAACCGTCGACGATCACGCCTCCGACCGCGGTGCGGCCGGCCGGGGTGGCGACGAGCTCGATCGTGACGGTGTCGCGCAAATGAGCTCCGAGGACGCCGGCGACGGCGTCGGTGACGGTTCGCACGAGCCTGGCCATGAGCTCGCCGCTGTCGGGACGGGCGAACGCCGCCTCCCGGATGCCGAACAGGATCGCGGGGGCGACCTCTTCGACCGGTTTGCCCTGCCGGCCCCACCGTCCGGCAGGCACGCCATCGAGGTGAATGACCGCGACGTCGCGCGCCCACTCGCCGTACACCTCGACCACTGCGTCGGTCAGCGCGGCGATGAGGGCCGATTCGTTGCCCTGGAGCTGCGGCTCCAGGACCCGGACCGTCAGATGTGGCATTGCCCGTCTCCTCTTTGTTTCCAAATTAGCTTTGATAGCAAAGGTAATCGACGAGACGCCGGTCGGTCAACCGCACATTCGGGAGCGCGTGCAGGCCGTTCCCCCCGACCGTTCCGCCGACCCGGCCGCGATCGGCCTCACCCGGCTGATCTCCAACGCCTGGCGTGGACACCAGCCGGGTGCGGCTGATCATCGTCGCTGACCTCCGGGAGGAGTCACAGCGTGGGTACGCGCAGCCTCGCTACCACCAGCCGGTGCACTTGTAATAGACCCCGGTGCGGATGTTGGAGTAGCAGGCCCGGAACAGATAGTTCGAGTCGTTCGGATGCGGGGCGTAGAACCGCGAGGTGAATTTTTCGGCTCCGTGGACGTGGACGCCGCCGCAGGCGACGTAGTCGCTCCCGCCGTTGGTGGTGACCTGGAAGCTGATGCCGTCGTTGGCGCCGAGCGACGAGCCCGCGGGGACCAGCTGCCCGAAGGCCACCTCCACCTTGCTCCCGCCTCCCCCGGCGACGTAGGCCCACCCGTGCTGCACGCTGACCTGGCGCCCGTTGTATTTCGCCGACGCCACCGTCGTCGCCGGGACGTCCCAGGGATAGCTGCTGATCGTATTGGCGCCGTGCTGAGCTCGTGCACAGGTAGTGGCGGCTTGGGCGGGTGAGGTGGACACGATGACGGTCAGCGGGATCGAAAGCAGGGCCGTCAGGGCCGCCGCAGCGTGGCGGCGGGTGAGCGGACGTGACATGTCGTGCCTCCAGGGCGGTTGAGTGATGAAGCTCAGGGGGCGGGCGGGCCGCCCGCCCCCTGCCGGCGCCTTCAGAGGCGACGGCTGGTCATGATCTCGGCGAACTTCTCGGCTCCGAGGATGTTCGGGTGGAACGACTGCTGAGATACGGCGCTGTCCGAGCTCTCACCCCTGGTCTTGTCCACGATGACCCCGTGGATGAGCTCCGGGGAGCCGCAGACACCGCGCCCCTCGAAGGCGTCGATCGGGTTCGCGAATTTGACGACCTGCCCGAACTCCCGCGCCAGATCGGCCATCGTCAGGTTCAGCAGCTCGGCCTGCTCGGCCAGCCACTGCTCCTCGGGAACGTCGATTCCCCTGCCTTCCACCACGACGCACACGTTGGTGTCGTCCTCGTTGAAGAGCTTCGGATAGCCCATCAGCAGGATCCACGCGTTGGGGGCGCGTTCACGGATCTGCTGGAGCACCGTCCTGATCGAATCCTTGACCGGTCCGGTTATCCGCGCGGGTGAGGCCGTCGAGAGCGGCTCGGCATCGCCCTCCATGGCGAAGTCCTGGCACGGATGCACGCCGTTGCCCTCGGCGAGGCAGTGTTGCAGGATGTCGGCGAAGCCGGCGTCGTTCCCGCCGATGGACAGCGTCACGAGCGTGGTGTTGGCGTCCAGGAATCCCCGGTCGAGCTGGGACAGCTCACCGAACTGGCGCTCGCTGCCGCCCTTGCCGAAGGCGTTGACCGGTTTGGGCGCCCCGGTGGGGACGCTGTGATACGGCAGCAGGTTGTGCGTGCGTGCGCCCGAGCAGGCGAGCAGGTGATAGTCCATGGCCGGGTCTCGCGTGTCGGCACGCTCGCCGATGGAGGCGGTCGAGCCGCTCACGCTGGCCAGGCGTGACCAGGAGTGGCGCGAGCGGTGACAGGCGTTCTGGTAGGCGTCCGTGTCGCCGGTCACGAGCTTGAAGTCGGTCTCGGGATAGTAGTCGGCGTCCGCGTCCTCGCTCGCGCCCTCGCCCGAGGCGTAGGAGTCGCCCAGAGCGACGATCTGGTGCCGCGGCTTGCCCGGCAGGGGTTCGATGGCGACGGCGTCCCAGGCGATGTCCTCGTCTCCGGTCCCGTCCCGCGTGGTGCTGGACAGGCGGACCTTGGGCATTCCCGAGAACTCGAAAGCGCCCAAGGGCACCCAGGTGTTCGAGCGGATGCGTTGTGCGATCACCCGATGCCTCGCGGGGTCGAACCCGGCGCCGGTGTCGATCTCGTAGTTCGCCTGCTGCGTGTGCGCCCCGTGGTCCGGTATGTGGACGTACACGCGGCCCCACCCGTTGACCTGCCGGTTGAAGTTCCACGTCCCGGTGATCTTCATGGTGCCGGTCATGTCGGTGGCGGTCCTGGTCGTGTGGGTGAACCAGAAGTGCGAGTTGAAGCCCGCGCCGAGCTGGTGGAGGTCGATTTTTGCCCGGTAGTGCCCGGTCTCGTCCTGGGGGAAGTCGAAGGTGAACGTGCCCGCCTCGGTGAAGAAGCCGTATCCGCAGGGACGCATCTGCGGCAGCCCGGCGGGAACGTCGTCGACCACGAGGGATCCTGCGGGCAGACCTGACAGCTCGCACTTCGGCGGGAACGAGTTCGCGTTGTCCTGGTAGGCATAGCCAGGGTCGAAGCGGAGGAGTTCTCTGCCGGTGGTGTTCGAATCGCTCTTCCAGCTGACGGCCTGGTTCCACCAGCATTTGAGGTCGTACTTGCCGTTCGCGTTCTGGTGTGCGCACGGTCCGGGCAGCTCGCCGATCGTCCCGTCATCCGGGTCGTCGGGGTCGCCTGGATCGTTCGGTCGATAGCGGCCGTTCGGGTCGCAGGTGTTGGCCGCCGTGCAGAACGTGTCGATCGGCGGCTTCGCCGATAGCCGGTATGCCGGGTTCGTCCACCACGCGGGCCGGAAACCGGCGACGGTCGTGGTCTGGTCCTTGCCGGCCGACTCGGCCAGCTCGGGCGGGTGTCCGGCGAACCCGATGACCTTCTCCTGGTAGGGCCACCGTTGCGGATGAGCGGCGTCCTCGTAGGTCACCTCCATGAACGGATAGCGGTCGGCCGGATAGCGCGGGTTGATCGGATTGTTCGCCCAGCCCACACCCCAGGGCGAACCGTTGCCCTGATTCGGATAGAAACCGGTGTTGTACGCCCACAGCGCGAAGAACCAGTTCTCCAGCCCCGCCGGGTCGCCGTTGCCGATCACCATTCCGGCGGTACGCGTCTGGTTCCACTTCTCCTGCAGGATGCGCAGCCCGGCGGCGATGTTGGCGGTGAAGTCCGCCGCGATGGCCTGCTGCTGCGCCAAGGTCTTGGGGATCTCTCCGGGCTTCTCATGCCCGGCTTTGCGCATTCCGTCGGTCACCTGCATGACGCCGTATCCGCAGTCGGCCTTGTCCCACTGGATGTCCCAGTCGTCGCCGGGGGCGTCGTTGTAGATGTCGAGGCCGTAGAAGTTGCCGATCAGCGGGTTGCCCGTGACCCCGGGCAGTGCGAGGCGGGAGGCCTGCCACATGTTCGACTCCTGGGCGGCGATGCCGAGCATCACCTGCGAGTGCACCCGCCCTCCGCCGGCCAGCGGGATGGAGGGGAACATCTCCTGCGGCTTGTACGCGCCCATCCCGAGGTTCATCCAGTTGGCCGGGCGCTGCACGTTCAGGGATCCGGTGACCGCCTGGTTCACCGCCCATTCGACCTGCCGCGGTTTGGGCTGGAGCACCTGGAAGACGCGGTTGTTCCGCGGAACGGAGCACCATCCGTCCTGGTCGACCGGGTCGGAGGTGGCCGCCAGGGTCTTCGACCTGGCGCCGTCGGGCGCCTGCTGTCCGCCGAGCGCGGGGTGCGGCGTGAGAGCCTGCGCGCTGGGACGGCCCGGAGCAACGCCGAACGTGGCCGCCTGCCCCGTCACCGTGCTGGTCGCCTTGATCGTGACCGCGCGCGGCGTGTCGGGATCGGGCTGCACGAGCCGGGGATCCGCGGCGCCCGCCCACGCGGTGCCGGTCACGACGAGCCGGCCGAGGGTGGACACGGTGGCCTGAGCCGGCGCGGCCAGACGTGTCACCGTGGGCGGCAGCGAGCCGACGGTGGCCGGGGCACCCGTGAGGAACACCCGGCCGGCCGCTCCCCTGCCGACGCCCACCTTGCCCAGCTCTCCGGTGGCCAGCGTCGTCGCCGCCTGGTCCTTGCCCGGGGTCAGGCGCTGGACCCGTACGGACTCGGCGCCTGAGCGCTCGGCGTACACGACCGCGCCGGTGGCGTCAGCGGCCAGGTGGAACGGGACACCCGCCGTCTTCGCGACGGTGGCGATCGCCCCCTTGGCGCTCACCGACACCAGCCGTCCCGCCGTCGCGGCGACGACGCCACCCGGTACGGGCAGCGCCGAGGTGAGCTCGCCCGCGGCCTCGACGGGCTTGCGCGCGGTGGCCCTGGCCGCGTCGATCGTCGTCAGCCGGGTCTTCGCCGGGCTGTTCCCGCGCTCGTCCGCCTGGCCGCTGAGCTGGGTGACGACGGCGGTCTCGGCCGCGCCGCAGCCCGGGTTGAAGTAGGCGAGCGTGGAAAGCCCGGCGAGCTTGGTGACCTTCCCGGTGGTCAGATCGACGACGGCGGTGAAACCGCCCCGGTCGAACAGGTCCGGACGGTTGGTGAACGTGCGGGGCGCGTAGATCACGACCGCCCGGGTGCCCGAGCCGGTCACGCACGCGTTGCCGATCCACATGTCCGTGTCGAAGCCCGGCTCGGACAGCGACGCCACCGCATGCCATCGATAGCCCTCGGACGACCGCGCCACGAGCAGGTGGAAGCCGGTCGCGTCTCCCGACGTCGTCCACGCCAGGTCCTTCGACTCGCTCCACTGGGCACCCAGCGTCTTGTCGCGCGCCTCCGGGCGCACGGCCGCCGGGATCTCGGCCGGGCCGTTCTGGGTCTGCCGGGGGCTGGGCGCGGGGGTGGTTTCCGCCACCGCCATCGGGGCGGGCGCCACCAACGTTAATGCGGTCAGTACGCTCATCCACCGCCATAACCGTTGCTTGTTTTTCACAGAACACCCTTCGTCGAATAGCGGGGCATATGCCGGACAGCCCGGGTTCCGTTGACGGTGATGACTTGGATCAGGCTAGGGAGCCCCGATATAGATCCGCTTTGAAGGCCTTTGTTCATGAGAGGTTGAGCCGAATTGCTCCGGCTGATGAGCACACGCCGTCGTCACCGGCGTCCACCGCGGACGGACTCCGGCTCAACTCCCGGGGGCGGGCACATGAGAACGCGTCCCAGCCCCCTGGGGGACTGGGACGCGCGGAACGCTCGTGGCTCGTGGCCGCGACCAGGGCTGGGGCGCGACCGTCTCACCGGACATGGGCACGGTGATCCCGGCTGAGATCAGCCTGGAGGACCCTGGCGGCCTGCGGACGGATGCGTCCGGGGCCTTATGGCAGAGGGGCGGAGGTGGCCAGGGCCTGGGTCAGGTGAGCGGGGGTCTTCAGGGCGACGGTGGTGATGCCGGGCAGCTCGCGCCTGGCGAGGCCGGTGAGGGTGCCGGCGGGAGGTAGCTCGATCATCGTGGTGACGCCCATGCGGGACATCTCGGCCATGCAGGCGTCCCAGCGGACCGGGTTGGCGACCTGGGCGATCAGCCGGTTCATGGCGTCGGCCCCGCTGGTGACCACGGTGCCGTCGCCGTTGGACAGCAGGGGGATCCGCGGGTCCCGGGGGCTGATGGATGCTGCGGCGGCGCGGAGAGCGGCGACTGCGGGGAGCATGTGGGCGGTGTGGAAGGCGCCGGCGACCCGTAGCGGGATGAGGCGGGTGCCCGCGGGCTTGGCGGCGGCGAGGGCGGCGAGCTGGGTCAAGGTGCCGCCCGCCACGATCTGGCCCGCGCCGTTGCGGTTGGCGGGGGTCAGACCGTGCTCGTGGAGTGCGGCCAGGACGGTCTGCTCGTCGCCCCCGAGCACCGCCGTCATGCCTGTCAAACCCGTCACGCCGGTAACGCCTGCCGAGCCCGCCATACCCGCCGCGCCCGCCATACCCGCCGAGTCCGCCACACCCGCCGTGCCCCTTATGTCGGTCAAGTCGGCCTCTGGGGTGCCGGTGGTGGTCGTGCCCGTGGCAGCGGCGGCTTCGGCCATGGCGCGGCCGCGTTCGCGTACCAAGGTGAGGGCCTGGGCGGGGGTGAGGACGCCGGCCAGTGCGGCGGCGGCGAACTCGCCGACGCTGTGCCCGGCCACCAGGCCGGGAGTGATCCCGAGGGCCTCGGCCGCCACCAGGGCCGCCGCGACCAGGAGCGGCTGGGCGACCGCCGTGTCCCTGATCTCGTCGGCGCCGGCCGTGGTGCCGTACCGGATCAGGTCGAGCCCGATCAGGCCGGACCATTCGGCCAGCCGGTCGGGGACGCCCGGCAGGTCGAGCCAGGGGGTCAGGAAGCCGGGCGTCTGCGTGCCCTGGCCGGGAGCCACGAGGACCAGCATCGGGATCACTCCGTACGGACGCTAGACGGGGGTGGGAGCGGGGACGGGCAGGTCGAAGATCGGGCGGAGCGAGTTGAGCCCGGAGATCAACGTCACGAAGTCCTTGCGCGGGAAGAACAGCTTCTTGGGGTCGACCAGCGCCTGCGCGTACTCCTCGTACGCCGCCCGGTCCAGCCCGGCGTCGTAGAAGAAGCGCACGAAGGAGATGATGTTGCTCAGGAACTCGCGGTAGGACTCCTCGTACCGCTCGCTGATCGCCGCCTCCAGATCCGGGTTCTTGAGGATCTCGGGTACGGCCTTCGCCGCCGCGCTCGCGGCCATCATCGCCAGGGTCACGCCGGTGGAGAAGAGCGGATCCACGAACCCGGCCGCGTCCCCGACCAGCATCCAGCCGGGGCCGGTGAACCGGTCGCAGACGTACGACCAGTCGCGCGCGCTGCGGAAGCCGCTGACCCGGAAGCCCTCGGCCAGCAGCTTCTTGACGTGCGTGGACTCGGCGATCTTGGTCTCGAACAGGGCGGGCAGCTCGATCGATGCGGCCTTGGCCTCGGCCACCGGGGTGACGAAGCCGACGCTGTGGGTGCCGTCGGACAGCGGGATGTACCAGAACCAGCCGCCCGGCACGTGCTCGATGAAGATGTTGCCGGTCTCGTCGCCGGTCAGGCTGGCGCCGTTCTGGTAGTAGGCCCAGACGGCCACGTTCCTGAGGTCCTCGTGCCAGTCGATGCCGGTCAGGTGGCGGCCGAGGGCGCGGCCCTGGCCGGAGGCGTCCAGGACGAGGTCGGCGTGCAGCTCCTGGTCCGGCCCGCCGCGCAGCGCGTACCGGACGCCGGTCACGCGGCCGTCGTCGATCAGCGGCTCCTTGACCGTCGCCTCCTCGTACACCCTGGCGCCCAGTTCGCGGGCCCTGGCCAGCAGGAGGGCGTCGAAGTCGGCGCGGCGGACGTTGTAGGCGTGCGGGTGCTCCGGCTTGCCCTCGGTGAACTTGAAGTTCCACCGGCCGTCCTTGCCCCACACGAGGCTGCCGCCGTACTTCCTGATGAACCTGAGCTCCTCGACGCGCTCGCGGACGCCGAGCTCGTCGAGTACGCCCATGCAGCCGGTGATCAGAGATTCGCCGATGTGGTAGCGGGGGAACTTCTCCCGCTCGAGCAGAACGACGTCGATTCCCTGCAGGGCCAGCAGGCCGGCCACGGAGCTGCCCGCCGGGCCGCCGCCGATCACAATGACGCTAGGCATCGTACTAATCCCCTCGTCGAGGCTGGGAGCAATCTTCCGCAAGCATCCAGGGGGCGCCTGGTGAACCACTCAAAGATTGCTCCGGGTCCTCGGCCCAGGCGGGCATGCCGCCCCAGAACAAATAGACCCAGCTCGTGAGGATCTCGCGCGTGAGGTTTCCCATCGTCCCTCCAGTCATGCGGGGGTGAGTGAGCGGGCCAGGTCGAGCAGGGTCGGCTGCTCGAAGAGGGCGGAGTTCGGCACCTCCAGGCCGAGCGCGGCCTCCAGGCGCGCGCGGATCTGCAGGAGCTGGATGGAGCTGACGCCGAGCTCGTAGAGGCGGTCGGTCGGCTGGACCGGCTGCCCGAGCAGGCCCTCCAGGGTGTCCTGGATGGTGTGGACGATCCCGGCGGCCGCTCCTCCCCCGCCCTCCGGCCACGGTGGCGGGGCCGGGACCGCCACCTCGACCGGCACGCCGAACGGGTCGTGGCAGAGCATCGGCTGGGCGGGCACGCCCTCCTCACCGGGGACCAGCGTCAGCCGTTCCAGCAGGCCGACGTCGTGGACGGTGCCGCGGATCTCGGCGGCGCGCGGGTTGAGCCCGGCGTAGTACACGCCCGGCGGGCGGCGCAGCAGGACCCTGGCGAAGAGGCCGCCCTGGGCGGCGGGCAGCGACAGCACGCCGCGCTGCACGGCCGCCGCCTCGTACGGGTTGTCCCGGTTGACGCCCAGGTTCTGCCACAACCCCCAGGCCAGGCTGTGGGCGGGGATCGCGGTGCGGGCATTGAGGTGCTCGGCGAGCGCGTCGGCCGTGGCGGCGGCGGCGCCGTAGGCCGCGCAGCCGGCGGTGGCCAGGTGGCCGAGCAGGGACGAGAAGGTGATCAGGCGGGCGCCGGGGCGGTCGCGGAGGAGGGCGACGAGGTTCAGCAGGCCGCCGACCTTGGCGTCGGCCTGCCAGGCGTCCGGGTCCTCGTCGGTCAGGGGGCGCAGGTGGTAGGCGCCCGCCAGGTGGAGCACGCCGTCGATCGGGCGTTCCCAGGCGGCTTCGGCATCGGTCACGGCGGCTTCCAGGGCCGCGGGGTCGAGGACGTCCGCCCGGTGGTAGCGGATGCGGCGGGAGCCCAGGGTGCGCCGGAGATCGCGGAGCTCGGGGCTGTCCTCGGGCGGCCGGCGGCCGACGATGAGGAAGGCGGCGTCGTAGCGTTCGGCCAGGGTGGGGAGCAGGGCCGCGCCGACGCCGCCCGCGCCGCCGGTGACCAGGTAGCGGCCGCCGCGGCGCAGCGGGTCCCGGCCGTCGGCGGGCTCGGTGACGGGGTGCAGCTCCTTGACGTGCGGGCGGCCGTCCCGCCAGGCCACCTCGCCGTGGCGGGCCGAGTGGTCGGCGAGTGCGCGGAGCAGGGTGCGGGCGTCGTCGGCCGGGGCGTCGCCGGGCAGGTCGAGGTGGCAGGTCGTGGTGCCGGGGCGTTCCCTGGCGAGGGTGGCGGTGATGGCGGCGGCCGCGGCGGCCGGGTAGCAGAGGTCCTCGGCACCGGTGATCGGGCGGAGCCGGCGGCTGACCGTGACCAGGCGGTCCGGGTGGAAGGTCTGGAGTGCGCGTACCAGGTCGGCGGCGCAGCGGCGCAGCGCCCGGTCGACGTGGTCTCGGGGGCCGGCGGGGTCGGGCGCGGGCAGGTAGCTCCACAGGTAGAGGAGCGTCGCGGGCGAGGGGACGGCCTGGCGCAGGGCCGTCCAGTCCGCGGGCGCCGCGGGGTCGATGGTGCAGCGGCCGGGGCCGGCGGTGAAGCGGTCGCCGCGGGTGACGATGATCGTGTCCGGGGCCGTCAGGTGATCGGCCAGGCCCAGGTCGTCGGCGAACACCAGGGTCGGGCCCGTGGCGGCGACGTTCGCGGCCGGGCGGGGTTCGAGGGGGTGCCAGGCGGCTGTCTCTTATACA
>NZ_VCKX01000215.1 GCF_005889725.1 Nonomuraea zeae | reverse complement strand
CCCCCGTAGTTCTCACGCGGGTCCCCGCGAGCCGGGTGGTCGGCTCGTAGGGACCCGCGTGAGAACTACGGGGGCGATCGGTCAGAGGAGCTTGCCCAGCACCACCGGGAGGCGCAGGGACGAGTGCCCCGGGGACACGGTGATCTTGGTGCCCGGCGGGTAGCGCAGCGTGTAGTCGAAGTCGGTGGAGATGATCACCAGGCCCAGCCGGTGGCCCTGCTTGAACACGTAGTCCGTCGGCTGGAAGTCCCAGTTGAAGGTGTACTCCTTGCCGGGACGCAGGGGCTCGGTGCGGTCCGGGCGGTGGCGGTTGCGGACGTCGAGCCAGCCCCTGGTGACGATCTTGTACGGGGTGGTGGCGGTGCCGAGCGTCCTGAGCACCGTGCAGCCCGTGTCACCGGGGATGCCCTGGCCGTAGCAGTAGGTCTGGCCGGTCGAGAGCAGGGTGCCGTTCGGGCGGACGTCCGTGCCGTAGTCCACCAGCAGCGCCGTCAGGTACGGCGACGCCCCGTCCTTGAGCGAGGCCCGCACCGAGACCGTCGGCGTCCCCGAGATCCGCACGTCCGCGGGCAGCGCGCCGGTCGTGTACGCCAGCCGGTTCGGATCCGCCCCCGCCGACTCCACGAGCTGCTCGGCGGTCCTGGCCTTCTGGTCCACGAAGGACTCGGCGGCCGTGCGGGGGCGCGGCAGCAGGCCCAGCGTCGAGCCGGGCCCCGGGTACAGGGGCACGGTGACCGAGCCTGGCAGCGGCCACGACGGGTGCTGGGCCCACTGGCCGGCCGCGTACTCCACGTCCGCCTGCGGCTCGCGCATGATGCCCGAGTCGATGCCGTACAGCCAGTAGTCGAACCAGCCGTTGAGCTGCCGCAGCCATTCGACGGTGCGCAGGTTGAAGGGGTTCATGTGGGTGCCCTGGTGCAGCCAGATCTTGCGCGGCACGTGCCGCTTGGCCAGGGCGTACCACCACTGGGCGAACTGCTTGGTCTTGACGTTCCAGTCGTTGAGCCCGTGCACCAGGAAGACACTGGCCTTGACCTTGCCCACGTCGTTCAGGTAGTTGCGGGCGTCCCAGAGCGGGCTGTAGTCGCCGGTGATCCGGTCCTGGGTGGCCGTGAGCCGGTCCATCAGGGCGCCGCAGACCGCCTGGCCGTCCTGCCTGGTCAGCACGTACTTGGCCAGGACGTCCAGGTCCTCGCCCTGGAAGCCGCCGGGGGCGAGGACGCCGCCGTTGGCGCGGTAGTAGTCGTACCAGCTGGAGATCGAGGCGATCGGCACGATCGTCTTCAGGCCCTCGACGCCGGTGGAGGCGACCGCGTTCGGCAGGGTGCCGTTGTACGAGACGCCGATCATGCCGACCTTGCCGGTGGACCAGGTGGCCGCGACCGCGTTGCCGTCGGCGTCGAAGCCCTTGGCGCGGCCGTTCAGCCAGTCGATCGCGGCCTTCGGGCCCGCGGTCTCGTTGCGGTCGCCGGAGGTCGGGCAGCCGGTGGCGCGGCCGCTGCCCAGGTTCTCCACCAGCGCGATGGCGTAGCCGCGAGGCAGGAAGTAGTTGTCGTAGTAGCCGTCGAAGGGCTCGGCGGCCAGCTTGTTCGCCGCCGCGGCCAGCGCGGGCAGCGGGTTGCCGCTCGCGTCCACGTCCACGGGGTGGTTGGCGACGTCGTTGCCACCCGCGTAGTAGGGGCTGGCCTCCATGATCACGGGAACCTTCAGCCCCGCGTCGGTCTCCTTGGGGCGCAGGATGTCCACGGCCACCCGGTCGGGCTTGCCGTCGTTGTCGCTGTCGGTGCCCTCGACCTCCACGAACACCGTCTGCTTGATGGCGTCCGCCCGGGAGAAGACCGGCTGGGTGGCATTGTTCTCGATCTTGATGGTGGGGGTGTCGGCTGAGGCGGGCGTGGCACCGCTCAGGCTCACGACGAGTAGCGCGGCCAGTGGTACGGCCAGAACCTTCCAAGGCTGCATACGGGACTCCGATACGAGATTTCCGCCGTCGGTGGGAATCTCTGCCTAGATCCGCTCCACTGCAAGAGGTGATCGCACGCCAAAGTTGGGCAAAACTTTCCAAGGTCGCGTCGAGTGCTTGAATCGCGATTCAGGTCACGGACGCGAGTGATGTCGATAACGGAGCGGTTGCGACACTGTGTGCCGGTTTGGTTCGCCCTGGTCAAGCAACTATCTTCCGTGCAGGTGCCGTACGTTTCTTCGCGCCTGCGATGAAGTTCGACGGCGGGGAAATGGAAGGGAGTCGCCTTGCTCGGCAAGCGATTCAGCAGGATGGCCGTCGGTTCGGTGGCCGGCGTCATGCTCATGGCAGTCGCCGCCTGTGGCGGCAGCGGTGGGGGCACCACGGCCAGCGAGGCGCCCAGCAGCGCCGGCGCGAGCAGCGAGGCTCAGAAGAGCGCCCTCAAGGTCGGCCTGGCGTTCGACGTCGGCGGGCGCGGTGACAAGTCGTTCAACGACGCGGCGTACGTCGGCCTGGAGAAGGCCAAGACCGACCTCGGCGCCGAGATCAAGGACCTGAGCCCGTCCTCCGACGGCTCGAACCGGGGTGAGCTGCTGCGCCAGCTCGCCGACGCCGGCTACAACCCCATCATCGGCGTGGGCTTCCTCTACGACAACGACATCAAGACGGTCGCCGCCGAATACCCCGAGATCCAGTTCGCCGTCGTGGACTCGGTCTCCAGCGGCCCGAACGTCACCGGGCTGCAGTTCGCCGAGGAGCAGGGCTCCTACCTGGCCGGCGTCGTGGCCGCGAACAAGGCCGAGAACGGCCACGTCGGCTTCGTCGGCGGCGTCGAGATGGACCTGATCAAGAAGTTCGAGGCGGGCTTCGTGGCCGGCGTGAAGTCGGTCAAGAAGGACGCGAAGATCGACGTCGCGTACATCTCCGCCGACCCCGCCATCGGCTTCAAGGCGCCCGACAAGGGCAAGGTGGCCGCCGACAAGATGTTCCAGGACGGCGCGGAGATCGTCTACCACGCGGCCGGCGACTCCGGCACCGGCGTGTTCCAGGCGGCCGCCGCGGCGGGCAAGAAGGCCATCGGCGTCGACTCCGACCAGCGTCAGACCATCAAGGACGCCAAGCTCCAGCCGGTCATCATGACCTCCATGCTCAAGCGCGTCGACGTCGGCGTGTTCGAGTTCATCAAGGCCTTCCAGGGCGGCGCCAAGGGCGGCAACAACATCGTCTACGACCTCAAGGTCGACGGCGTGGGCCTGGCCACCACGGGCGGCGAGATCGACGACCTCAAGGACAAGCTCGACGCGGCGAAGAAGGACATCGTGGACGGCAAGATCACCGTTCCGTCCAAGCCGTAATTCGGGGTAAGAGTGGCGACTGAGGGCCCGGAGTCCGCAACTTCGGGCCTTCCGTCTACCCCCGCCCCGCTCTTTGGAGAGGCGACATGAGTGCTGACACCCTGGCCACGGCGAAACCCGCCGTAGAGCTGGAGGGCATCACCAAGCGTTTCCCCGGCGTCGTCGCGAACCACGACATCCGCATCACCGTCGAACCCGGCACGGTGCACGCCATCGTCGGGGAGAACGGCGCCGGCAAGTCCACCCTCATGAAGATCCTGTACGGCATGCAGAAGCCGGACGAGGGCACGATCAAGGTCAATGGCGCGGAGGTCAGCTTCCGCACGCCGAGTGACGCCATCGGCGTCGGCATCGGCATGGTCCACCAGCACTTCATGCTGGCCGACAACTTCACCGTCCTGGAGAACATCGTTCTCGGAGCCGAGCCGAAGAAGGCCGGTCTGCTCGACCTCGCCGCCGCCAGGAGGCGCATCACCGAGCTCGCGGGCGCCCACGGCCTGCGGGTCGATCCCGACAAGCGGGTGGAGGACCTCGGCGTCGGCGACCGCCAGCGCGTGGAGATCCTCAAGGTCCTCTACCGCGGCGCCCGCATCCTGATCCTCGACGAGCCGACGGCCGTGCTCGTGCCGCAGGAGGTCGAGGAGCTCTTCCAGAACCTGCGCCAGCTCAAGTCCGAGGGCCTGACCGTCATCTTCATCTCGCACAAGCTCGACGAGGTGCTCGACATCGCCGACGCGATCACCGTGATCAGGCGCGGCACCACGGTCGCGAGCGTGCTCCCGAGCGAGGTCACCGCACGCCGGCTGGCCGAGCTGATGGTCGGCAGCGAGCTGCCCACCCCCGAGACCCGCGAGTCCACGGTGACCGAGAAGGTCGCGCTGCGGGTCTCGCACCTGACCATGGAGGCGGACGGCAACCGGGCCGTCCTGCCCAAGGGCACCTCCGCCGCAGGCTACGCCGAGACGCTGCGCGCCGAAGGCCGGCGGTTGCTGCTCGACGACGTGTCGTTCGACATCCACGAAGGCGAGATCCTCGGTGTCGCCGGCGTCGAGGGCAACGGTCAGACCGAGCTGATCGAGGCCATCATGGGCCTGCGCCCCGCCATCGGCGGCGTGCAGCTGAACGGCGACGACATCAGCTCCTGGTCCACGCTGCGCCGCAGGGAGGCCGGAATCGGTTACATTCCGGAAGACCGGCACCGGCAGGGGCTGATGCTGGAGGCGTCCCTCTGGGAGAACCGGGTGCTCGGCCACCAGACCAGGCGGCCCGCCAGGAGCGGCATCTGGATCAACCGCCGGGCGGCGAAGGCCGACACCGAGCGCATCGTCAAGGACTACGACGTACGCACCCCCGGCATCGACACCCTGGCCCTGGCCCTGTCCGGCGGCAACCAGCAGAAGCTGATCGTCGGCAGGGAGATGAGCGGCGAGCCCAAGTTCCTCATCGCCGCGCACCCCACGCGCGGTGTGGACGTCGGCGCGCAGGCCGCCATCTGGGACCACCTCCGCAACGCCAGGGCGGCCGGGCTGGCCGTGCTGCTCATCTCCGCGGACCTGGACGAGCTGATCGGCCTGTCCGACTCGCTGCGCGTGATCTACCGGGGCCGGCTCGTCGCCGGGCTGGACCCTTCCGACGTCACGCCCGAGCAGCTGGGCGGATACATGACCGGCGCCATCGCCGGCACTGAGGAGACGTGATGCCCGCGGGGCTCTATCGCGCGCTGCTGACCACCGCCGGCGCCGTCGTCGCCATCATCCTGGCCGTCGCGATCTCCAGCGTGGTGATCGTCGCCACGGGCGCCAGCCCGGGAAACGTCTTCGCCGCGTTCTTCAACTTCGGCGCCACGGAGCGGACACTCGCCACCGGCATCGCCACCATGGTCAATCGGGCGGTGCCGCTGTTCATCGCCGGGCTCGCGGTGGCCATCGGCTTCCGGATGAACCTCTTCAACATCGGCGTCGAGGGCCAGTACCGCCTGGCGGCGATCTGCGCCGCGTACGTCGGCACGGTCTTCGTGGGGCCCGGCTGGCTCCAGATCACCGTCATCATCCTGGTGGCGATGGCGGTCGGCGGCCTCTACGCGCTGATCCCCGCGCTGATGAAGGTCGGCAGGGGCGTCAGCGAGGTCATCTCGACCATCATGCTGAACTTCATCGCGATCAACCTGGCCTCCTTCCTGGTCCGCGGTCCGTTCGCGGGCCAGCGCGCCGAAGGGCAGCTCGCCAACACGACGCAGCCGCTGCCCGAGTCGGCCTGGTTCCCCAACCTCAACTTCGTCTTCGAGGCGTTCGGCCTGCCGGCGCCGCGCGGCGGCGGGCTCTGGGGCTTCCTGCTCGTGGCCGTCGTGCTCGGCGTGGTGTTCTGGGTCGTGCTGGAGCGCACCCGGTTCGGCTTCGACGTCAAGGCGAGCGGCCTGAACGCGACGGCCGCCATCGCCTCCGGCGTCAACGCGAAGAAGATGGTCATCTCGGCCATGGTGCTGTCCGGCGCCCTCGCGGGCCTGATCGGGATGCCGGAGATCCTCGGCGACAAGCACGCCTTCAACTCCGGTTTCACGCCGGGGCTGGGCTACCTGGGCATCGCGGTCGCGCTGCTCGGGCGTAACAAGCCGGCCGGCATCGCGATCGCCGCGCTGCTGTTCGGCTTCCTCGACCGGGCACAGGGGCCGCTGCAGATCGCCGGCCTGCCGTCCTCCGTCATCGTGATCATGCAGGGAACGATCGTGCTGCTGGTGGTCATCGCCAACGAGATCACCGGCCGGATCGCCATGCGGCGCGAGGAGCGGTTCGCGGCCAGGCAGCTCGGCAGGAACACTCCGGTTGAGGTGGGAGCATGACGCGGCTCAGCAAGTATCACCTGATCCTCATCGGGTTCGCCGTACTGATCCTGCTCATGTCGCTGATCCGGATCGTGACCGGCTACGACGACATCACCTCGTCCGGCACCTTCGCCGCCGCCCTGATGCTGGCCGTGCCGATCGGGCTGGCCGGGCTCGGCGGGCTCTGGGCGGAGCGGGCCGGCGTGGTGAACATCGGGCTCGAAGGCATGATGGTGCTCGGCACCTGGTTCGCCGGCTGGGCCGGCTACCAGTGGGGCTTCGCGGCCGCGCTGCTCGCGGGGCTGGTCGCCGGCGCGCTCGGCGGCCTGCTGCACGCGATCGCGACCGTCTCGTTCGGCGTCGACCACATCATCAGCGGCGTCGCCATCAACCTGCTCGGCCCCGGCATCACCCGCTTCCTGTCGGAGACCTTCTACAAGGAGGGCACCTCCGCGGCGGCGGCGGGCGCGGGCCTGACCACCTCGCCGGGGATGTCCTCGCAGGCGCCGCCGGTGAGCCTGCCCGGGCTGTCCTCGGGCTGGGACCTGCTGGGCTCGCTGGAGAACACCCACTGGTTCCTGATCTCCGACCTGGCCGGCATCCTGCGCGGGCTCACGCACGACGTGAACGTGCTGGTGATCGTGGCCGTCCTGATGCTGCCGCTGACGTTCTTCGTGCTCTGGCACACGGCCTTCGGGCTCCGGCTGCGCTCGGCGGGCGAGAACCCGTGGGCGTCGGAGTCGCTGGGCGTGAACGTCGTGCGGATCAAGTACATCGCCGTCGTCGTCTCGGGCGCGTTCGCCGGGCTCGGCGGCGTGTTCCTGGTCTTCATCACCACCAAATACGTCGAGGGCCAGACGACGGGCCGCGGGTTCATCGGCCTGGCCGCGATGATCTTCGGGAACTGGCGGCCCGGCGGGCTCGCGGCGGGCGCCGCGCTGTTCGGCTACGCCGACGGCCTGCAGCAGCGCAGCTCCGGGGCGGTGACGTCGTTCTTCCTGTTCGGTGCGGTGCTGCTGCTCATCTACCTCGGCGTCAAGCTGCGCGCGATGCTGGGCTCGAACCAGCCCGCCGAGATCGTCACCCGGACCTCCAGGGAGTACACCCTGCTGGCCGGCGCCGCGATCGGTGCGGTGGTGCTGGTGTGGCTCTGGCTCACCGTGGACAAACTCCCGAACGAATTCGTCTTCATCACGCCGCACGTCCTGACGCTGCTGGTCCTGCTGGTGGCCTCGCAGAACCTGCGGATGCCGGCGGCCGACGGAGTGCGCTACCGCCGAGGGGAACAGCATTGAGCATCGACTGGGACGGCCTGCGGGCCGAGGCGACGGACGCCATGCGCAGCGCGTACGCGCCCTACTCCAAGTTCCCCGTGGGCGCGGCGGCGCTCGTCGACGACGGGCGGATCGTCACCGGCTGCAACGTGGAGAACGCCTCCTACGGCGTGGGGCTGTGCGCCGAGTGCGGCCTGGTGTCGGCGCTGCAGCTCTCGGGCGGCGGCCGGCTGGTGGCCTTCACCTGCGTGGACGGCCACGGCGAGCTGCTGATGCCGTGCGGGCGCTGCCGCCAGCTCCTGTACGAGTTCGGCGGCGAGGACCTGCTGGTCGAGACCGTGGACGGGCCCAAGCGGATGGCCGAGATCCTGCCGTACGCGTTCGGGCCCCAAGACCTCAGCAAGAGCCTGTGATGGACGCGATCGAGGTCATCCGCGCCAAGCGGGACGGAGGCGAGCTGACGACCGCCCAGATCGACTGGGTGATCGACGCCTACACCCGCGGCGAGGTGGCCGACGAGCAGATGTCCGCGCTGGCCATGGCCATCCTGCTCAACGGCATGGACCGGCGCGAGATCGCCGCCTGGACCCAGGCCATGATCCGCTCGGGCGAGCGCATGGACTGGTCCGCGCTCGACCGGCCCACCGCCGACAAGCACTCCACCGGCGGGGTCGGCGACAAGATCACGCTCCCGCTGGCGCCGCTGGTGGCGGCGTGCGGGGCGTACGTGCCGCAGCTGTCCGGCCGCGGCCTCGGCCACACCGGGGGCACGCTCGACAAGCTCGAGTCGATCCCCGGGTGGCGGGCCTCGCTGTCCAACGACGAGATGCTGGCCGTCCTGCGCTCGGCGGGCGCCGTCGTGTGCGCGGCGGGCTCCGGCCTGGCGCCGGCCGACAAGAAGCTGTACGCCCTGCGGGACGTCACCGGCACCGTCGAGTCGATCCCGCTGATCGCGTCGTCGATCATGTCCAAGAAGATCGCCGAGGGGACGGGCTCGCTCGTCCTCGACGTGAAGGTGGGCTCGGGGGCGTTCATGAAGACGCCCGAGACGGCTCGCGAGCTGGCCGAGACCATGGTCGCGCTCGGGACGGACGCGGGCGTGCGCACGGTGGCGCTGATGACGGCCATGGACCGGCCGCTGGGGCGGGCCGTGGGCAACGCGCTGGAGGTCGCCGAGTCCGTCGAGGTGCTCGCCGGCGGCGGGCCCGCCGACGTGGTGGAGCTGACCGTACGCCTCGCGCGGGAGATGCTGGAGGCGGCCGGGGTCACCTCGGCGAAGGACCCGGCCAAGGCGCTGGAGGACGGGTCGGCCATGGACGCCTGGCGGCGCATGATCTCCGCTCAGGGCGGGGACCCCGACGCGCTGCTGCCCCGGGCGGCCGAGACGATCACCGTCGAGGCGCCGTCGTCCGGCGTGCTGACCAGGCTGGACGCGTACGCGGTGGGGCTGGCCGCGTGGCGGCTGGGCGCCGGGCGGGCCCGCAAGGAGGACCCGGTGTCGTTCGGGGCGGGCGTCGAGCTGCACGCCAAGCCGGGGGATCTGGTGCGCGCCGGGCAGCCCCTGATGACGCTGCACGCCGACGAGACGGTCCGGTTCGAGCGGGCCCTGTCGGCGCTGGAGGGCGGTTACGCGGTGGGGGCGGCGAGCGAGGACCAGCTTCCGCTGGTCATCGACCGGATCACGGCCGCATAGCAGGCGGGCCCCTGCGGGGGCCCTTTCGCCCCTGCCGAGGGCCCTTCGCTCCTGCGGGGTCCTTCGCTGTGGACGGGGTCAGCGGGACAGGGCGGCGGGGGCGTCGGTGAAGATGTCGGCGAGCACCGCTCGCTGGGTGGGGAGCGCCTCCGCGTGCCGGGCCCGGCCCTCGTCGGTGATGCAGACGAACACGCCGCGCCGGTCGGCGTCGCAGACCCCGCGTGAGACCAGCGCGGCCTTCTCCAGGCGGGCCACCACCCGCGACAGCGCGCTCTGACTCAGGTGGACCTCCTCGCAGAGCTCCTGGATGCGCAGCTTCCGGTCGTGATGGACGATCCGGTCCAGCACCTCGAACTCGCTGGGCCCCAGGCCGTGCCGATCGCCCAGCTCGCGCTCCAGCGCGCACATGGCCTTGGCATGTTTGGCCAGGACGTAATGCCAGGTCTCGACCACGAACTCCTCGTCCATGTCGCGGAGGTTACCACTTCGCGAAAACTCATGCAACGGCATTAAATGCGTTTGCATTAGATGCTCATGCATGTATTCTCCTGACTCATGTCCTCTTCCTCATCCCGCTGGGGCGCGCTCGCCGTGCTCTGTGCAGTGATATTCCTTGACGCCCTGGACGTCTCGATGGTCGGCGTCGCCCTGCCGGCCATCCAGCACGACCTGGGCCTGAGCACTTCTTCCCTGCAGTGGGTGGTCAGCGGCTACGTGCTCGGTTACGGCGGTCTTCTGTTGCTCGGGGGCAGGACCGCCGACTTGCTCGGGCGGCGCAGGGTGTTCCTGGTCGCGCTGGGTGTCTTCGCCGTCGCGTCGTTGCTCGGTGGTGTCGTGGACGACGGCGGGCTGCTGATCGCGGCCCGGTTCGTCAAGGGTGTGGCCGCGGCGTTCACCGCGCCGGCGGCTTTGTCGATCATCACGACGACCTTTCCCGAAGGGCCCGAGCGCAACAGGGCGTTGAGCATCTTCACCGCCTGTGGCGCCAGCGGCTACTCGCTCGGCCTCGTGCTGTCCGGCCTGCTGACGGAGATCGGCTGGCGGTGGACGCTGCTGATGCCGGTGCCCGTCGCGATCATCGCGCTGGTCGCCGCGCTGCTGGTGCTCCCGCGCTCGGCCGAGGACCGGGCCGAGGGCGGCCACGACCTGGTCGGCGCCGTGCTGATCACCGCTTCCATGCTGCTGCTGGTCTTCACCGTCGTGCAGGCGCCCGAGGCCGGCTGGGCCTCGCTGCAGACGATCGGCTCGCTGGCGGGCGTCGCGGTGCTGCTCGGCCTGTTCGTCTTCACCGAGCTGCGGATGAAGCACCCGCTGGTCCGGCTCGGCATCCTGCGCTCCGGCTCCATCGTGCGGGCCAACCTGGGGCTGCTGATCCTCATGGGCTCGTACGTGGCCTTCCAGTTCGTGGCCATGCAGTACTTCCAGAACCTGCTGGGCTGGTCCGCCCTGGGCACCGCCATGGCGTTCCTGCCCGCCGGCCTGCTCGTCGCGGTCACCTCGACCAAGATGGGCGACTTCGCCGACCGGTTCGGCACCGGCAAGCTGATCGTCATCGGCGCGGCCGCGCTCGCCGGCGGCTACGCGATCTTCCTCGGCATCGACCGCACGCCGAGCCTGGGCGGCATGGTGATCCCCGGCATGATCCTGCTGGGCATCGCGTTCGCGCTGTCGTTCCCCTCGCTCAACATCCAGGCCACCAACGGCGTGGACGACGACGAGCAGGGGCTGGCCTCGGGCCTGCTCAACACCTCGGGCCAGGTGGGCGGCGCGATCGTGCTGGCCGTCGTCACCGCCGTGCTCACCTCGGGCGGCGGCGAGACGATCTCGATCGGGGCGCTGCGCGCGGCGATCGTGGTGTCGCTGGTCCTGGCCCTGATCGGGCTGGCGATCTCCGCCGCCGGGTGGCGCTCGCGCAAGGCGGTGGCCGCCGAGCAGGAGAGCCTGCCGGTCTACGAGACCGTCTGAGCACCTGAACGCGAAGGGACCTCGCCGGCCGGGCGGGGTCCCTTCCGTATCGAGGGCACCGGTCTCAGTCTTCGAGCGCGCCGAGCGGGGAGTCGTAGTCGAGCCACTCCGACACCTCTTCCGCGTACTCGACGGCGGTGCCCGAGCGCACGTTGACCTTGGTCAGGAAGGCGTAGTCGTCGTCCCACTGGCGTACGAGGACCTCGTCGGCGCTGATCCAGCGCTCGACCATGAGCACCTCGTAGTCCTCCAGCGCCGTGCGCCTGCCGGTGACGCGGCCGGTGCGCGCGTCCATGGCGATGACCTTGGAGTCCTGCGTCACCAGGGCCAGCGTGTGGCCGTCGGGGGAGAGCGCGCCGCCGTACTCGACGAGCCCGGGGTCGATCCGGAACGCGCCGGCCGCGCTGCCGCCCAGCCTCATGGTGGTGATGGAGGCGTGGCCCGGGACGTCGTCCACGTCCTTCTGCTCGGTGACCAGCCGCGAGCCGTCGTCGTGCACGGCGAGCACCCGGATCGCGTCGCCGCGGTCGCCATGGTCGTGGTGGGTCACGCCGGTCTCGAAGTCCAGCGTCGCCGCGTCGGATGCGCCGAAGTCGACGGAGACGAACCGGCCGTTGGGCGACGTCCTGAGGTGCGGGCTGACCGGCTGGTCCCGTACGTCGATCCTCTTGACCTTGCCCGTGGGCAGGTCGCGGACGACGTACGCGCCCTTGGTGTCCCGGTAGGCCAGGCGGTGGCCGTCCTGGCTGACGGCGAGGGGCAGGGTCGCGCCGCTGGTCTTGTCGTAGCCCGCGCGGACGCCCGGCAGCCGCCACTCCTTGCCCGACGCGGACGAGAGCCGCCACTGGCCGCAGGGCTCCGGGTCGCTCGGGTCGCCGGCGTCCTGGCAGTAGCTCTGGTAGGCGTAGCGCACGGGGTCGCTCAGCTTGGCGGGCAGCGCGTCGGGGACCTGCTCCGGCGTCTGCGTGTAGTCGAGGCCGGGGGTGCGCTCGGCGCTCGCGCGCTCGACGTTGCGGGCCACGGCGGTCAGGCCGGCGGCGGTCAGCGCTACGAGCGCCCCCACGGAGGCGAGGGACGCGGCCGTCCACGTGGCCGCGCGGATCCTGCGGCGCCTGGTGATGCGGCGCAGCACGGGCTCGGAGAGGTGGACGTGCGGCATGCCGGCCGCGATGCGGATCAGGGCGGCGCGCAGGCCGGGGTCGTCGGCGGCCGGGTCCTGAACGTCCCAGGCCGACGCGTGGTCCTGTGCATGGACCTGCGCGTGGACCTGTGCGGGGACCTGTGCGTGGACAGTCCAGGGGGTGTCGGCCGCTCTGGGCGCGAGGCCGGGGTCGCCCCAGGGCGCCGCCCATTGCGCCGGGCCGGAGCCTCCCGCAGCCTCTTCCCGGGGGTCCGGTCCCGCGGCCGGGTCGATGGCTTCTTTTCGAGGGTCGGGTCCCGCGAGCGGGTCGGCGGGGTCTTCCTGGGGCGCGGGTCGCGGCGGGGCGTCCTCGGGCGTGGTCTCGGTGGGGAAGAGGTCGGGGCGGGCCGCTCTGAGGGTGGTGCGGGCCTGCTGCGTCTCCTGGGTCAGCACGGCGATCCACAAGCCGGTGACCGCCGCCGCCTGCTGCGGAGGCAGCCCGTCGTGGAACTGCGCCACCACGGCGGCCCGCGCCCTGGGCCGCAGCGCGCCCAGCGGATGATCCTCGCCCGCCGCCGGCTGCACCCGTACGCCCAGGTAGCGCCCGTACAGCTCGCGCAGGGCGACGCTCACCGGCTGTCCCCAGCGCACGGAGGACCAGCGGCGGCCTACGGCGGTCAGGGTGTCGACCGCGAGCTCCCGCGCCCGGTCCGCGTCGCCCGTCAGCAAGTACGCCGTCCGGGCGAACGATGGCCCGTAATTAGCCAGAAAAGTCGGTAACTCGTGGGATTTGATCATTAATATGACTCCTTGTGGGTTGATCAGAGTAGAGGGAGCCCCCGCTTTGGCGGAAGGGCCGGTAAACCGGGGGACTGATCGGCCGTGGCACCGCTTGCAGGCCCCTGGGCTGGGCATCTACCGGGCATGCGCTCGTCATCCCCGCCCGGCCTCCGGTCCGCGCGCTCCCGCGCCGCCGCCCTGCTCGCCTGCCTCGCCGTACTCACCGCCTGCGGCACGGTCCAGCAGACCGCCCTGCCCGGGACCTCGGCCACCACCGGGTCACCCGCGGAGTCCGGCGCCGGACGGGGCACGCCCGGTCCCGGCGCCCCGACCAGCACCACCGAGGTGGACGTCGAGCGGGACGGCATCGAGCCCGCCACGGTGACCGCCGTGCGCTACGCGGCCCACGACACCTACGACCGCGTCGTGGTCGATCTCAAGGGCGGCGTCCCTGGCTACACCGTCAAGTGGGCCGACGAGCTCATGGAGGACGCCTCAGGGCAGCCCATCGACGTCCACGGCGGCGCCTATCTCCAGCTCACGCTCTTCCCGGCCAACGCCCACGACGACGACGGCGCGCCCACCTGGGCCGGCGGCCCGATCTACCCGGCGAAGCTCACCAACCTGACCGACGTCGTCAGGACGGGCGACTTCGAGGGCCGCGTCGGCATCGGGCTCGTGCTGGCGAGGAAGGCCGGGTTCCAGGTCAAGGAGCAGGGCGGCCCGAGCCGCCTGGTCATCGACGTGGCTCACTGACCTGCCGGAAGCGCGACCTCGGCACTAAGCGCTCTTCGCGCCCGGCAGCGTGATCTTCAGCCCTTCCGCGTTCTCGTCCTGGCCCTGCTCGCCGCGCGGCACGATGCACTGCACCAGCTGCAAGCCCTTGTCCAGCACATTGAGCACGAACTGCCGGACCTTCTCGCTGAAGGGCAACACC
The DNA here is from genome assembly GCF_005889725.1 of Nonomuraea zeae. Classification (GTDB taxonomy): domain Bacteria; phylum Actinomycetota; class Actinomycetes; order Streptosporangiales; family Streptosporangiaceae; genus Nonomuraea; species Nonomuraea zeae. The sequence goes on along the minus strand of NZ_VCKX01000215.1, from coordinate 7,901 downwards.
AAGAACGCGGGGATCAGCAGTACGGCGATCAGCACTGCGGGAATGACGAAGATCAGCGCGAGCGCGACTCGCTGCCACGTTGCATTGATGATGATCATCAGCGACACCACCGCGGTTAGTTGGGTCAATTCCCAGGCGCGTGCTGCGCCTTACCCCCATAACCGCTTAACCAGAACAGGGCCCTCTGGCATCGCGGATGATCCAGCCGCTTCGTCGGCCCCGGATGACGAGCACACCCCGACTCGTCATCTGGATCTACATCGATTCAAGGTTAGTCCCTGGGACAGAGCCGAGCAAGCGTGGCCGAGTATGCCCGCCCGGGTGCCGTCCACCTGGAGAATGTGTTTATGATCGTGAAAATCGAGGGCCCGACCCGCATCCCCGTCCCTGGCGGCAAGCTGATCGACGAGCACGTCGGCCGCGTCAACAGCGGCGACGAGGCGGTCTCGATCGCCCACATGACCGCGCCGCCGGGCTGGGAGGAGCCGGCGCAGACGCCGTCGTTCACCGAGTACACCGTGGTCCTGCGCGGCACCGTGATCGTGGAGCACGCCGAAGGTGTGACGGAGGTCGAGGCCGGCCAGTCGCTGGTGACCTCGCCGGGGGAGAAGGTCCGCTACCGCGTGGGGCCGGAGGGCGCCGAGTACATCGCCGTGTGCCTGCCGGCCTTCTCCCCCGAGGCGGCCGGCCGCGACTGAATGGGTGCCCGGTAGCGCGGGTGCTGCTCATATCATGGCCAGATGAGTCCCTCGCTTGACGACATCCGGCGGGCTCCCAAGGTGCTGCTGCACGATCATCTCGACGGCGGTCTCCGCGCCGAGACGATCGTCGAGCTGGCACGGGAGACCGGTTACGATCGGCTGCCCACGGTTGATCCCGACAACCTGCGCCTGTGGTTCCAGGAGGCGGCGGACTCGGGCTCGCTCGAACGCTATCTGGAGACGTTCGAGCACACCGTCGGGGTGATGCAGACGCGCGAGTCGCTCGTCCGCGTGGCCGCCGAGTGCGCCCAGGACCTCGCCGCCGACGGAGTCGTCTACGCCGAGGTGCGCTACGCGCCCGAGCAGCACACCACCATGGGGCTGAGCCTCGACCAGGTGGTGGAGGCGGTGCTCGAAGGGTTCAAGCTCGGCTCGGAGCAGGCCGGGGGCCACGGCATCCGGGTCGGCACCCTGCTGACGGCCATGCGGCACAAGGCGAGGTCCATGGAGATCGCCGAGCTGGCCGTGCGCTACCGGGACGTCGGCGTGGTGGGGTTCGACATCGCGGGGGCCGAAGCCGGCTACCCGCCCACCAGGCATCTCGACGCGTTCGAATATCTCCAGCGGGAGAACGCGCACTTCACCATCCACGCGGGCGAGGCGTTCGGGCTGCCGTCGATCTGGCAGGCGATCCAGTGGTGCGGCGCCGACCGGCTCGGCCACGGGGTGCGGATCATCGACGACATCTCCGTGGCCGGTGACGGGTCCGCCAAGCTCGGGCGGCTGGCCGCGTACGTGCGTGACAAGCGGATCCCGCTGGAGATGTGCCCCACCTCCAACCTGCAGACCGGGGCCGCCGACTCGATCGCCGACCACCCCATCGGGCTGCTGCGCCGGCTGCACTTCAGGGTCACCGTCAACACCGACAACCGCCTGATGAGCTCCACGAGCGTGTCGCTGGAGTTCGCCAAGCTGGTGGAGGCGTTCGGCTACGGCTGGGACGACCTGCAGTGGTTCACGGTCAACGCGATGAAGTCGGCGTTCCTGCCCTTCGACGAGCGGCTGGCACTGATCAACGGCGTCATCAAGCCGGGGTTCGCGCAGCGCAAGTGGCAGCCGTGAAACAGACCTACCGCGCCAAGACCGGATTCGTGCTGGGCTGGGTGTGGCTGGCCTTCGTCGCGTTCAACGTCTGGGACCTGATCGCCCACTACAACGGCAAGCCCTCGCTGGTGGCGCTGGCCGTGCTCGGCGCGCTGACCGCGCTCGTCTACGCGATCGCGCTCAGGCCCGCCACGGTGTTCACCGAGGCGGGCCTGGTGGGGCGTAACCCGTTCCGCACGACGTTCGTGCCGTGGGCCTCGGTCGAGGACGTGACGGTGTCACACTCGATCAACGTCCACTACGGCGCCGAGCAGGAGCTGCGGCTCTGGACGCCGATGAGCAGCGCGCGGGAGCGGGCCAGGGCGCAGCGGCGGGGCATGCCCAAGCAGGAGCGCCGGGGGCGGTTCACGACCGAGCCGACGCTTTCGAGGGGCGAGCAGGCGGCGGCCGAGGCGTTCGCGGGGAAGACGCACGCCGACTGGGTGGGCGAGCAGATCCGCGAGCGCGCGGAGTCGGCCCGGCGCCGCGACGAGGAGGCGGCGCCGGCCCGGGTGAGCTGGTCCTACGACTCCATCGCGGTGCTGGCGGTCGCGGTCGTCCTGGCGGTCGCGGCCATCGTCATCGCCTGATCCGCCCGCCGCCGGGCTCTGATCGCCTGGTCGGCTGGTCGGCTGTCACCGCGCCGTGTCACCGCGCCCTGTCATCGCGCCCTGGTGACGAAGCGTGACATGCCGGCCTGGGCGATCCCCGACTCCTCCACGCGCAGCGCCGCCTCGGTCTCCACCGCGAACGCCCGCTCGACCTCCGCCAGCGCCGGCCGCAGCAGCCGGAGATGGACCTCGGTGGCCGTGCCCGGGGCCGTCCAGTGGTGCACGCGGGCGACCGCCGACGACACCAGCGCCTCCGGGGCGACGATCTCGTCCAGCAGGCCCGCCGCCAGGGCCTGCTCGGCGCTCATGCGGGTCGAGTCGAGCACCAGCCGCAGCGCCCTGGCGCCCACCAGGCGGGGGAGCAGGTAGCTGGCGGCGTTCGAGATCGACAGGCCGATGTGGTTCTCCGGGAGGAAATACTCGGCCGCCGGGGTGCCGATGCGCGTGTCGAAGCAGAGCGTCCACTCCGCCGCCCCGCCCACGGCCAGGCCGTTGACCGCCGCCACGACCGGGACCCTGGTCTCCAGCACGGCCCTGGTCATGTCGTGGAACAGCGCCACCTCCTCGGCCAGCGGCTGCCCGACGGCCTGGTCGATGTCCTCGCCGGCCGAGAACGCCCGGCCGGTGCCGGTGACCACGATGCCTCTGACCCGCTCGCCGCCTCCGTAGTCGCGTACCGCCGCCGCCAGGTCCCTTCGCATGGCGGCGGTGAGGGCGTTGAGCTTGTCCGGGCGGGCGAGGGTGATCAGGGCGACCTCGTCGCGTTCTGTGACATCGATCATGATCTGTCCTTGTCGATCGCGATGGCGGGGGCGGCACGCTGGTCGCGTTCCGGGTTGAGCAGGTGGCGCTTCTCGATGCGGGCCGACGGGGTCAGCGAGAACGACTCGACGAACTCCACGTACGCCGGGATCTTGAACCGGGCCAGGTTGCGCCTGGCGTGCTCGATCACGCTCATGGCGGTGCTCTCCTCGGCGGCGTGACCCGGCCGGAGCTGGACGAACGCCTTCGGCAGCTCGCCGAACAGCTCGTCGGGGATGGGCACCAGGGCCGTGGCCAGCACCGCGGGATGCTGGTTGAGCACGCTCTCCACCTCGGCGCACGAGATGTTCTCGCCGCCTCTGCGGACCATGTCCTTCAGCCGGCCGGCGTGGTGGATGTAGCCGGCGTCGTCGCGGAAGCCCCGGTCGCCCGTGTGGTACCAGCCGTCCCTGAACGCGTGGGCGGTCGCCTCCGGGTGGTTCCAGTAGCCCTTCATCATGGGGCGGCCCCTGACCAGGATCTCCCCGGTCTCCGCGTCGATCCTGACCTCCTTGCCCGGCGGCGCGAGGCCCATGGCCCCGGTGCCGACCGTGTCCTCGGCGCCGACGGCCGCCACCAGGTCAGGGCCGCTCTCGGTGGAGCCGTAGAGCTCGCGCCACGGCGCTCCCCACCGCTCCTCGAACGTCCTGTGCAGGCCGGGCTGGATGCCCGAGCAGAGCACGAGCCGCATCCTGTTGTCGCGGTCCTGGGGGCGGGGCGGCTGCTTGTGCATCAGCAGGGGCATGGTGCCGAGCACATACGTGAGACTCGCGCCGTGCTCCCTGACCGAGGCCCAGAAGCCGGAGGCGGAGAACCGGGGGAGCACCACGAGGGGGATGCCGCCGATGAGGCAGAGGACGGTGGCCCACATGGGGTCCATGTAGGAGTAGGGCTGGGCGATCAGCATGACGTCGTCGTCGCGCAGCTCGGCCTGGTCGGCGGTGATCTGGGCGGTTCTGAGCCAGTAGTCGTGGGTGAGCATGCAGGCTTTGGGGAAGCCGGTGGTGCCCGACGTGTACTGGAAGTTGGCGACGTCGTCGGGTCGGGCTTTGTGCGCGGGTACGCCCCCGTCCGCCGTCAGGAGCGCGGGGTCCAGGCAGGGGCCGGGGTTGGCGGCGGCGTACGCGCCGGTGGTCAGGGTGAGCACGGCGCCGGAGTCGGTGAGGACGTGGGTCAGGTCGGCGGCCTGGTAGCGGGCGTTCACCGGGACGGCGACCGCCCCGGCCTTGAGTATCGCGAGCCAGCTCAACGGCCACTCGGGGACGTTGTCCAGCATCACGGCCACCCGGTCGCCCGGGCGTACTCCTCGGCCGGTCAGGGCCTGGGCCAGCAGGTCCGAGCGGGTGTCCGCGTCGGAGAAGGTGAGCGAGGCGTCGGGGAAGCGGAGGAACTCACGCGTGCCGTACGTGCTGGCGGCGTGCCTCATCAGGTCGGGGATCGTTTCGCGCATCCGGCGGCTCCCACGGGAAGTCGGGCAGCAGGGAGAGATCGGGTGTCACCGCGACCGGCGCGGGGGCGCGCACGGCGGCCAGGCCGATCGTGACGAACTCGGCGCACACCTGCTCCAGCGTGGAGTCGCCGTCCGGGCGGTACCACTCGCTGGTGCCGGTGCACATGGACATCAGGGCGAGGCGGGTCAGCTTCTGGTCGGCGACGCGGAAGACGCCTTCGCGGACGCCGTCCGCGAGGGCGCGGCGCCAGTGGTCCTCGTACGCGTCGCGCAGGGCGATGATCTCGGCGTGGGCGGGTGAGCCGGGGGTCAGGGAGCGCAGCTCGCCGTCCATGACCCGGGTGGTCATCGGATTGAGCGCGTGGATGGCGGTCAGGGAGCCGATCAGCAGGGCGAGCCGGTCGGCGGGGCGTACGGCGCCGGTCAGCATGCGCTCGGTGGCCTCGATCAGCCCACGCTGGGCCACGCGCATGAGGTCGGCCAGCAGGGCTTCCTTGCTCGACACATGATGGTAGATCCCGGCATTGGTCATGTTGACCGCCTTGCCGAGGTCCCTGATGCTCGTGGCGGCGTAGCCCCGCTGGGCGAACAGCAGCACCGCCGCCGTCCTGATCCGCACATTCGCATCCGCGTCGCGGTCCGTGAGATCCAAGATCATGCACCCTACCGAACGTTCGGTTGCCCCTCTTGTCGGGAAAGTACCATCTTGGAAAGGATCACTCAATGCCCCCGCCGATTACGGGCTGGAGCCGTGCACGCTGGACAGCCCTGGACCGGCCTCGGCTCACCTGAGGTTCGAGCTTGGATCGAGGCCGGTCAGGCCGGCGGTGGCGGTCCAAAGGCGCGCCGCGAGCACGGTGTCGGCCAGGTGACCTCGGACGGGTTCGAGGGTGGGCAGGCCGCGGATCCCGAACACCCGGGGTCCCCAAAGCTGGCCGCCGCGCACGGACGGGTCGAGGACGGCTCGCACGGCGGGCCAGGCGGCGGCGTCCTTGCCCTGGAGGAGGAGGCCGGCCGGCAGGCCACGCAGCCGCTCGCCGGTGGTCCGGACGTGGACCGGCGGTCGCGAGGGGGTGAGGGAGTCGAGTGCGCCGCCGGGGTGGATGACCACGCTCAGCGTCGTGCTGCCGGCGGCGCGCAGGCGGCGGTCGAGCTCGAAGCCGAAGAGCATCTGCGCCAGTTTGGATCGTGCGTAGGTGCGCTTCGGCCGGTAGTCGCGCGTGCTCTGGAGATCGTGAAGATCCAGGCTCTCGGACTTTGCCGTGAAGCTGCCGGTGGTGACGATGCGGCTCGCGGGGGTGGCCGCCAGCAGGGGTGCGAGCCACGAGATCAGCGCGAAGTGCCCCAGATGGTTGGTGGCGAACATCAGCTCGTCGCCGTCCTTGGTAACGCGCCGTGGCGGCTGGTCGAGCAGCACGCCGGCGTTGCAGACGACCGCGTCCAGCCTTTCCAGTCTCAGGGCGTTCGCGGCGTCCTTGACTGAGGAGAGGTCGGCGAGATCCAGGAGGATGTGACGGACGTGTGCGCCGGGGACGCGGGCGCGGATCGAGACCTGCGCGGCTTCGGCCTTGGCGGTGTCGCGGCCGGCGAGGATAACCGTGGCGCCGGTGCCGGCGAGCTGTTCGGCGACGAAGTATCCGATGCCGGCGTTGCCGCCGGTGACGAGGAAGCTCTTCCCCTCGGCGCGCGGCAGGCGTCGTACGTCCCAGGGGGCTGGGCTGTGGCGGGAGGACATGTCCCGGCTCCTTACGTTGATGGCTGGTCGGGACCGCGTCAGTGCTGGGGTTCTGCCGGCGCTCGCCTGGGCATCAGGGTCACGGCCGGGACGGTGAGGGCGGTGAGTGCTACGACGACGATGAGGCTGGTCGTCATGGCGGGGCCGAGGCCGACGGCGGCCGACTGGAAGAAGACCGAGGTGACGGCGGCCGAGCCGATGCCGGCTGCCAGTTGCTGGATCGCCGACAGGGAACCGCTGGCGCTGCCGGCCTCGTCGGGATCGATGTCGCCGATCGCGACGTCGAAGATCGTGCCGTAGCAGGCGCCCATCCCCAGGCCGGTGAGGAAGACGGCTGGTGCGAGAGCCCACAGGCTCAGGTCCGTGCCGGAGGCCGAGACCAGGGCGAGCAGCCAGCCGCAGCCGATCAGGATGACGGCCAGGCCGAGGAAGATGAGGGTGCGGCCCAGCTTCTTGATCAGCGCCATGCCCGCTCCCGCGGCCACGATGATGCCGACGGTCATCGGCAGCAAGCCCAGGGAGGCGTCCCGCGCCGAGGCGTGCAGCCCCTGCTGCATGAACAGGGAGAGGACGTAGACCAGGCCGGTGGTGGCGGCGAAGACGATCAGTCCGACGAGCAGCCCGGAGCTGAAGCCGCGGTTGCGCAGCAGGGATGGCTTGAGCAGCGGGTCGGTGGCGGTGCTCTGGCGGCGGGCGAAGGCGGCCAGGAACGCCAGGCCGGCGGCGATCGAGAGGATCGGGATCGCGGTCCAGCCGTTGCTCGACCCCTCGACCAGCCCCAGGAGCAGGCCGAACATGGCGGCGGCGAGCAGCCCCGAGCCCACCCCGTCCACGCCGGTGGAGGCGTCGCCGTCGTCGTGCGGCAGCAGCCGGATGGCCAGGACCAGGCCGAGGCCGCCGAGCACCAGATTGACCAGGAAGATCGGGCGCCACGACAGCCCGGCGATGTCGGCGTCGATGACGAACCCGGCCAGGATCGGGCCGCCGACCGAGGCGACGCCCAGCAGCGGCCCGAACAACGCGAATGCCTTGGTCAGCATGTCGCGCGAGAACGTCTTCGTCATGATCGCCATGCCCTGCGGGATCAGGAGCGCGCCGAACGCGCCCTGTGCGCCGCGGGCGAGAATCAGCAGAGCGGGGTCGGGCGAGAGCCCCGCCACGGCCGAGGCGATCGTGAAGCCGCTCATGCCGATGAGGAACAACCTGCGCTGGCCGTATTTGTCGCCCAGTCGCCCGCCGAGCACGAGCAGGACGCCCATCGCGAGCATGTAGGCCGACCCGAGCCACTTGATCAGGCCCTCGCCGCCGTGCAGCTCGGCGGCGATCGTGGGCGCGGCGATGTTGGTGACGGTGGCGTCGATCATGTCGAGGGCATCGGCGAGCAGCACCAGACCCAAGATCGCCCACATGCGCCGGGTGGACGCGATCGTCGGTGGGCCGACGGCCGCGGGGGTTGCGGG
>NZ_VCKX01000214.1 GCF_005889725.1 Nonomuraea zeae | reverse complement strand
CCGGAGCACCTCCGACTCCTCTGGCCCCCCTCCCGCCGCGGCGCAGCGCGCGAGCCGCCTGCCGGGGGTGAGCGCCTCGCCGGGGCGCGGAAAAACGGCTGGCCCGCGTCGCCCGGGCCGTGGCAGGATGACCGCGCACTTGTCAGCCGACGATCAGGAGCATGAGATGCGGCGACGCCCCGGAATCTCCCAGCGCCCCATTGGCACGAGAGTTCTCGAGGGCTCCTCCACTCATGCACATCCTGAACATCGGCATCCTCGCGCACGTAGACGCGGGCAAGACCAGCCTCACTGAGCGGCTGCTGTTCGAGACCGGCGTGATCGACCGGCTCGGCAGCGTAGACGACGGCAGCACACAGACCGACACCGGCGAGATCGAACGCCGCCGCGGCATCACCATCCGCACGGCCGTCGCCGCCTTCACCCTGGGTGACCTGCGGGTCAACCTGGTGGACACGCCCGGCCACGCCGACTTCGTGGCCGAGGTCGAGCGCGCGCTCGGCGTGCTGGACGGCGCCGTGCTGGTGCTGTCGGCCGTCGAGGGCGTCCAGCCGCACACCCGGGTCCTGATGAAGACCCTGCGCAGGCTGCGGCTGCCCACGCTGATCTTCGTGAACAAGATCGACCGGGCGGGGGCCAGGGAGCGGGAGCTGCTCGCCGACATCCGGCGGCGGCTGTCGCCGTACAGCGTGGCGTTGAACACCGTGGACGGCATCGGCGGGCGTGCGGCCCGCACCCGGGCGGTCGCCTCCGTGCGGGAGGCGGCGGAAGTACTGGCCGAGCGGGACGACGGGCTGCTGGAGCTGCTGGTCGACGGGAAGGAGCCCGGCTACGGGCAGGTACGCGCCGCGCTGGCGCGGCAGTGCGCCGCCGGAGCGGCCTGTCCGGTGGTGTTCGGCTCGGCGCTGACCGGGCAAGGGGTGGCCGAGCTGCTCGACGCCTTCAGCCTGCTGCCCGCCGTCCACCGCCCCTCGCCCGAGACGGACGCGACCAGGACGCCCGAGGTGGACGCGACCCGGACACCCGAGACGGAGGCGACCAGGACGCCCGGCGCGGACGCGACCCGGACGCCCGGCGCGCCGCGGGCCACCGTGTTGCCATCGAGCGGGCCCCGTCCGGCGAGAAGGTGGCCTCCCTGCGGGTACGCGCCGGCGAGCTGCGCGCCCGCGAGCAGCTGACCTTCCGCCGCGGGCACCAGGGCGGCCCCGCCCAGACCTACGAGGGCCGGTTGACCGCGCTGGCCGTCGTCGGCGCCCCGCGGCAACGGCAGGCCATGGCGGGCGACATCGTGAAGGTCTGGGGCGTGCCCGGCATCCGCGTCGGCGACCACCTGGGCGAGCCGGAGCCCACCGGCCGGGCCGGCTTCACCCCGCCCGGTCTGGAGACCGTCGTGCGCCCCCGCGTCCCCGGCCAGGAGCCCCGCCTGCACGCCGCGCTGCTCGCGCTGGCCAAGCAGGACCCGCTGATCGGCACCCGCACGCTGCCCGGCGGCCAGACCTCGGTCCTGCTGTACGGAGAGGTGCAGAAGGAGGTCATCGGCGAGACGCTGGCCAGGGACTTCGGCGTCGAGGCTGAGTTCGAGCCGAGCCGGCCGGTGTGCTTCGAGCGTCCGTCGGGCACCGGGGAGGCGGCCGAGGAGATCCGGCGCCAGGGCCGCAACGACTTCATGGCCACAGTGGGCCTGCGGGTCGAGCCGGCCGCCCCCGGCTCCGGCGTCCGCTACCGGCTGGGGGTGGATCTCGGGTCGCTGCCCCTGGCCTACCACCGGGCGATCGAGGAGAGCGTACGTCTGGCGCTGGGCGCCGGCCCGCGCGGCTGGCCGGTCACCGACGTCGTGATCACGCTGACCAGGACCGGCTACGTGGCCCCGGTGACCGTCGCGGCCGACTTCCGGGGACGCGCGCCGATCGTCCTCATGAGCGCGCTGCGCCAGGCGGGCACCACCGTCTACGAGCCGTGCCACCGCTTCGAGCTGGAGGTGCCGCTCGAGACGTTCAGCGCGGTGGCGGCCAGGCTGGCGGCGCTGGGCGGCGAGCTGCGCGACACCGTCCTGCGCGACGACACGTGGGTGATCGAGGGCGAGATCCCGGCCGGCGCGGTGCACGAGTTCGAGCGGCTGCTGCCCGATCTGTCGCACGGCGAGGGCGTCTGGTGGTCCGAGCCGTCCGGGGACCGACCCCTCCGTTAGGCGGTATGTCGATTTTCGTGGATAGATGGGTAGTAACGGGCTTGGTGTACCAATCAGGTGCATCTCATCCGTTTCAGGGGGGATTTTCCAATGGCTGACACGAACAAGAAACCCAGCGCCAAGTCGGGCAAGTCGAAGAAGCAGGCCATCAAGAGCAACCGGCAGGCCAAAGAGACGAAGCGCGAGAGCCGCAAGACGACCACGGACGAGGGATAACCCTGGCGACCGGCCGGGCGGCCGGCGGCCAGGCCGCCGCCGGCCCGGCCAGGTGACGTGATCGGACGGCCGGAGGCCGCACCCCCGGCCAGGTGACATGATCGGACGGCCGAGGGCCGCACCCCCGGCCGTCCGATCGACCGTGGAGCTGCCCTCATGTCGGCTTACCTGCGATTTCCCGCCGTCTTCCAGGACGTCGTCGTCTTCGCCGCCGAGGACGACCTGTGGATGGTCTCCGCCCTCGGCGGCCGGGCCTTCCGCCTGACCGCCGGCCTCGCCGAGGCGGGCTACCCGCGCATCTCACCGCACGGCGGCGAGCTCGCGTTCGTCGGGCGCGAGGAGGGGCCGGAAGAGGTGTACGTCATGCCGTCCTCCGGCGGCGCGGCCCGCCGGGTGACGTTCCACGGCGCGCGCTGCGCGGTGACCGGCTGGGACCCCGAAGGGCGCATCCTGTACGCCAGCGACCAGTCCCAGCCGTTCGAGGGCCGCAAATGGCTGCACCGGGTGGCTCCGGGCGGGGTGCCCGAGCGGCTCCCGTACGGACCGGCGAACTCGATCGCGCACGGCCCCGACGGCATGATCGTGCTCGGCCGCAACACCGCCGACCCGGCGCGCTGGAAGCGCTACCGCGGCGGGACGGTCGGCGACCTGTGGATCGACCCGCGCGGCGACGGCCAGTTCAGGCGGCTGATCAGGCTGCCGGGGAACCTGGCCTCGCCCTGCTGGAGCGACGACCGGGTGTGCTTCATCTCCGACCACGAGGGCGTCGGCAACGTCTACTCGTGCACCCCGGACGGCCAGGACCTGCGCAAGCACACCCATCACGACGACTATTACGCGCGCAACCTGTCGGGCGACGGGCAGCGGCTGGTCTACCACGCCGGCGCGGACCTGTACCTGCTGGACCCCGGCGAGCGGGCACGCAGGCTGGAGGTGCGGCTGGCCAGCTCCAGGACGCAGCGCAACCGCAGGTTCGTCGAGGCCGCCGACTACCTCGACAGCGCCACGCTCAGCCCCGACGGCAGCGCCCTGGCCATCACGACCCGCGGCAAGGCGTACGCGATGGCCGGCTGGGAGGGCCCCGTACGCCAGCACGGCTCGCAGGACGGCGTCCGCTACCGGTTCCTGACCTGGCTCAACGACGGCGCGCGGCTGATCGCGGCGGCCAGCGACGACGCCGACGAGGAGCGGCTGGTGATCCTCGAAGGCGGCGAGGGCGGCCCCGGCACGGAGGTGGCCAGGCTGGGCCGGATCAACGAGCTGGTGCCCGACCCCGCGCACGACCGCGTGGCCGTCGTCAACCACCGCCACGAGCTGCACGTGCTCGACCTGGCCACCGGGCGGGCGACGCTGGTCGAGGCCGGCCCGCACGGCCCGCCGGAGGATCCGGCCTGGTCGCACGACGGTCAGTGGCTGGCCTACGCGAGCCCGCTCAACGCCCAGACCAGCGCGATCAAGCTGCACCACCCGGAGACCGGCCGCACGGTGCAGGCCACCGAGCCGGTGCTCAAGGACTCGATGCCGGCGTTCGACCCGGAGGGCCGCTACCTCTACTTCATCGGCCAGCGGGTCTTCTCCCCCGTCTACGACCAGCTCCAGTTCGACCTGGGCTTCCCGCTGGGCACCCGGCCGTACGCGATCGCGCTGCGCGCGGACGTGCCGGACCCGTTCGTGCCCAGGCCGCGCCCGCTGGAGGAGGACGACAAGGACAAGGACGGGGACGACGACGGGGAGGAGGGGCCCGAGCCCCTGCGCGTGGACCTGGACGGCCTGGCCGGCCGCGTCACCGCCTTCCCGCTGCCCGAGGGCCGCTACGAGCAGGTGGCCGGGCTCAAGGGCAAGGCCCTGATCCTGACCAGCCCGCTCGAAGGCGAGAACACCCTGCACCTGTACGACTTCGTCAAGGGCGAGAACGAGACGTTCGCCGACGGCGTCACCGAGTTCGAGCTGGGCCGCGACCACAAGACGCTGCTCTACCGCGCGGGCTCCAGGCTGCGCGTGGTCAAGGCGGGCGAGGCGCCGGGGGGCGACGACGAGGGCCCCGGACGCGCGAGCGGCTGGATCGACCTGTCGCGGATCAAGGTGTCGGTCTGCCCGGAGTCGGAGTGGCGGCAGATGTTCAGGGAGGCGTGGCGGCTGCAGCGGGAGAACTTCTGGACCGAGGACATGGCGGGCGTGGACTGGGCGGCCGTCTACGACCGCTACCAGCCGCTGGTGGAGCGGGTCACGACCCGGGGCGAGTTCTCCGACCTGCTGTGGGAGCTGCACGGCGAGCTGGCCACGAGTCACGCCTTCGAGAGCGGCGGCGAATACCGGCCGGGCCCCGACTACAGCCAGGGCAAGCTGGGCGTGGACTGGGACTATCACGACGGCGTCTACCACATCCGCTCCGTCGTCACCGGCGACCCGTGGGACCCGGCCGCCACCTCGCCGCTGAACAGGCTCGGCGTCGACGTCCGTCCGGGGGATGCCGTCCTGGCCATCAACGGCGCGCCCATCGGCGCGGCCGCCACCCCGAACGAGCGGCTGGTCAACCAGGCCGGCGAGGAGGTCGAGCTGACCCTGCGCCGCGAGGAGCGGGTCTTCACGGTCACCGTGCGCGCGATCGCCGACGAGCAGCCGGCCCGCTACCGCGACTGGGTGAACCTCAACCGCGCCCAGTGCCACCAGCGCTCCGGCGGCCGGGTCGGTTACCTGCACGTGCCGGACATGGGCACGGAGGGGTTCGGCGAGTTCCACCGGGGGTTCCTGGCCGAGTACGACCGGGACGCGCTCATCGTGGACGTGCGCTTCAACGGCGGCGGGCACGTGTCGGCGCTGCTGCTGGAGAAGCTGTCCAGGCGCCGGCTCGGCTACGACTACCCCCGGTGGGGCGACCCCGAGCCCTACCCGCCCGAGTCGCCGCGCGGGCCGCTGGTGGCCATCACGAACGAGTGGGCGGGCTCCGACGGCGACATCTTCAGCCACACGTTCAAGCTGCTGCGGCTCGGGCCGCTCGTCGGCAAGCGCACCTGGGGCGGCGTCATCGGCATCTGGCCGCGCCACCAGCTCGCCGACGGCACCGTGACGACGCAGCCGGAGTTCTCCTTCGCCTTCGACGACGTGGGCTGGCAGGTGGAGAACTACGGCACCGACCCCGACATCGAGGTGGACATCACCCCGCAGGACTACGCCAGAGGCATCGACACGCAGCTGGAGCGGGCCATCGACGTCGCGCTGGAGTTGCTGGCCGAGCGTCCGCCGCACACGCCTGACCCACAGCATCGGCCGCGTATGCAACCTTAGGTGTCTTTTAGGCGTCTAACGATCATAGGTGGGGAAAGCGCACAGGGGATGAACAGTGCACCCCACCACGAAGCGAGAACAACGGCCGGTGGTGGGGTGACGCCTCATCACCGGCCACGTGTGTTGTGACTTCTACCGGCGATACAGGCGATATAAAGGGGATTTCTCAGGTGCGCGCACTGGCACGCAAGGGAAAGTCGGCCGTGGTCCGGCTGTACCGGGGGTACAACCGGCGCAAGGTGCAGAAGGCGCCGCCGCCGTCGACCAAGCAGGTACGCATCCTGTTACTGCACGCCAACGGGATGGGCGGCACGATCAGGACCGTGTTCAACCTGGCCGGCTACCTTGCCCGGGATCATGACGTCGAGATCGTGAGCATCCTGAAGGAGGCCGAGGAGCCGTTCTTCCCGATCGACCCGCGGGTGAAGTTCCGCTTCCTCGACGATCGGCTCAACCCCAGCGTCGACCCGCTGCGCGCGGTGCTGTCGAAGATGCCCAGCAAGATCATGCCCAAGGAGGAGTCGGCCTACCACCGCTTCAACCTGTGGACCGATCTCAAGCTGGCCCGCTACATCCGCTCGCTCGACACCGGCGTGCTCATCGCCACCCGCCCGGGGCTGAACCTGGCGATGGCCCAGTTAGCCCTGCCCAGCGTCATCACGATCGGGCAGGAGCACGTGGCGTTGCGCACCCAGGCCGAGCCGATCCAGGAGCTGATCAAGTGGCGCTACCGCCGCCTCGACGCCCTGGTCACCCTCACCAAGGCCGACCTGAGCGACTACCGTGAGACGCTGCCGAAGAAGCCGAAGAAGCTCACCCGCATCCCCAACGCCGTGCCGCCGATGACCGGCGACGTGGCCAAGCTGGACGCCAAGGTGGCCGTCGCGGTCGGCAGGCTGACCCGGATCAAGGGCTTCCACCGGCTCATCACCGCCTGGGAGACCGTCGCGGCCGAGCATCCCGACTGGAAGCTGCGGATCTTCGGCGCGGGGCCGCAGGAGGAGAACCTCGCGCAGCAGATCGTGGAGGCCGGCCTGGAGGGCAAGGTCGAGCTGCCCGGGCCCACCTCCGACGTGGGAGCCGAGCTGGAGAAGGCGTCGATCTTCGTGCTGAGCTCCCGTCACGAGGGCTTCCCGATGACGATCCTGGAGGCGATGGCGAAGGGGCTGTCCATCGTCAGCTTCAACAGCCCGCACGGCCCCAAGGAGATGATCTCGAACGGGGTCGACGGGCTGCTGGTCAAGCCGCGGACGAACGCCAACCTCGCGGCCTCGATCATCCGCGTCATCGAGGACGAGCAGCTGCGCCGCGACCTGGCCGCCGGCGCGCTGGAGACCGCCCGCTCCTACGACGTCGACGTGATCGGGCAGAAGTGGGACGCGTTGCTGGCCGAGCTGCTCGCCCGCCGCAACGGCACGTACGTCCGCCCGCAGCGCGCCACGCAGGCCCAAGCGCAGGCACCGGCGGCCCAGGATCCGGCCGCGCAGGATCCGGCCGCCCAGGATCCGGCCGCCCAGGCACCGGCCGCGCAGGATCCAGGCGCCCAGGCACCGGCCGCGGAGGATCCGGCCGCGCAAGGACCGGTCACGCCTCTGAGCCCGTGAGCTCCACCGGCTCGGCGATGACGTCCACGAGCGCGCCGTTGCGGTAGACGGTGATCGGCAGCGGCCGCCCGATCGCGTCGGAGAACATCAGCCGCTGCAGGCCCTGCGCGTCCGCCACCGGGCTGCGGCCCGCGCTCAGCACCAGGTCACCGGCGCGCAGCCCGGCCCGGTGCGCGGGCGAGCCCGGCACCACCTCCACCGCCCGCAGCGCCCCGTCCTGCCCGGTGCGCCGCCGCAGGTCCTCCGGCAGCGGCGCGGGCGAGGTCACCAGCCCCAGGAACGCCCGCCTGACCCGGCCGTCCCTGATCAGCGCGGCGATGATGGAGCGGGTCGTGCCGTTCATCGGCACGGCCAGCCCCACGCCGACCCCGGCCACGGCCGTGTTGATGCCGACCACGCGGGCCTGCGAGTCGGCCAGCGCGCCGCCGGAGTTGCCGGGGTTGAGCGCGGCGTCGGTCTGGATCACGTCCTCGATCAGCCGTACGGCCGAGCCGCTGCGGGCCGGCAGGGACCGGCCGAGCCCCGACACCACCCCCGCGGTCACCGACCCGGCCAGGCCCAGGGGGTTGCCCACGGCGACGACGAGCTGCCCGACCACCAGCTCGTCGCTGTCGCCCAGCACGGCGGGCCCGGGGGTGGCCGTCTGCGCCCTGATCACCGCGAGGTCGGACAGCGGGTCGCGGCCCACCACCACGAAGTCGCCCGAGCTGCCGTCGGCGAAGGCGACCGTGCCGGACCGGGCGGAGCCGACCACGTGCGCGTTGGTCAGCAGGAACCCGTCGCCGGTGAACACCACCGCGGCCCCGCTGCCCCGGCCGGCCCGCACGCTGGCCACTTTCGGCAGCAGCTCGGCCGCCACGGAAGAGACGACGCGCGAGTAGGCGTCGAGGGGATCCGCCATCACGTGCACTCCTTTGCTTACAGGATTACACGTTAACTCCGCGGTCGTTCTTGCGCGCCTCCCGAGCGGCCGGCGCTCCCGGTGCCGGCCACGTTCCCCGGAGGCCCGGCCCGGCGGGCGGCAGGTCGGCCGCCGCCAGCCCGCGGGCCAGCAGCCAGCGGCCGAGCGCCACGTAGGCGTCCACGTCGCGCGAGCTCAGGAACTGGTTCAGCGTCGAGTGGCGGGGGAAGCCGGCCCGGTCGGCGGCCAGCGCCACCAGGTCGCTCGGCATCTCCTGGCTCACGTGGGTGCGCATGAGGACGAGGTAGTTGGCGGGGCTGTCCTGCGTGTCGTCCGGGTAGCGGAAGGAGATCCGCTCCACCGGCTCGCGGGAGGTCAGCAGCCGACCGTCGGCCTCGAACTCGACCCCCAGCTCGGTCCGCGCCAGCGCGATCACGCGCAGCAGGTTGCCGGCGCGGTGCTCGTCCACGGAGGCGTCCACGGCGAAGACGGTGCGGCAGCGCCGCCGCAGGAGCTCGACGACGCCCATGTTGTCCCAGTGGCCGCCGTCGGAGACGAACACGTTGCGGTGGCGTACCGACAGGTTGCCCAGCGCCTCGCGCCAGGTCGTCAGCGGGCCCGGACGGTGCCAGCGGGCGACCGCCCAGCGCGGCGCCCAGCGCTCCAGGCGCGCCTCCAGCCGCGCTCCCAGCCGGCCCGTCGAGCGGTTCGGCACCGGGTTGGGCAGCCACAGGCCCAGGCGGAGGTTCATCAGGGCCAGCGCCAGCCGGGTCGCGCGGTTGGTGAAGCGGCCCATGTTGGGCGCGACCGCCGCGCCGGAGGCGGCCACCATGGTCGCGGCGTCCAGCTCGGTCGCCGGGGCCGAGCGCGCCGCCTGCCCGATCGCCACCCCGCCGACGTAGTCCGGGGAGAACACGAACGACGCGCACCCCTCCCCCGTGGCCGACTCGTCCTCGCGCAGGTTCACCGACGCGCACATCAGCAGGTGCGGCAGCCCCTCCGCGTGCATGTCGCACAATCGCACGTCGGACAGGCGCAGCGCCCGGCCGCCCGCCTCCGGCCCCGTGCCCAGCCCCGTGCGCACGATGTAGGCCCGGTTCAGCCGCCGCGAGTACGGCCGGTGCAGCGAGGTGTGGTTGGCGTGCACGGTCATCGCGAACACCAGCAGCACCGCCACCGCCGCCAGCGCCGCCAGGCCCGTCGCCCCGTAGCTCGCCTGGCTGGCCTGGGCCGCGACCAGCAGCAGCGGCAGCAGCAGGGCCGCGCTCGTCGCCGCGGAGAACAGCAGCCACAGGGCCCGGCGCAGCAACTGGCGCGGCACGCTGAACGACAGCCCCCACTGCGACCTGAACAGGTAGAAGGTGATTCCCGCCGCCACCGCCAGCAGCCCGGCCAGCCGGATCGTGGCCGGCATGTCGAACATGCGGCTGTCCAGCACCCGGGTGCTGAGCGCGATGACGTCGGGCAGCCCGAGCCCGACCACCAGCGCCAGCGCCGCCCGCCGGGCGAAGAGCTCGGCCTGCCTGCTGCGGATCCGCGGCTCGGCAAGCGCCAGCGCGACCGCCACGGCGGCCGCCGCCGCCCAGCGCTGGCCCGCGTACCGGCTGGACAGCACGTCGTGCTCCACGGCCAGCACGTGCGCCAGCCGGTAGAGCGCGCCCAGCAGCGATCCGGCCAGCACGATCGCCGCCGCGAACGGGACCAGGTTCACCAGCAGCGTCAGCCCGTACCTGGCGCAGAACAGGAACAGGTCCGACCAGTCCTCGCCGAGGTAGCGCAGGTTCCTGCGCAGGTGGATCTCCTCGGGCGAGCCCCTGCTCCAGGGCGGCACCGAGCCCTCGGGCAGCGGCGACCGCCGCGTCTCGGCCCTGGCCGCCATGAACGCGGCCGCGGTGTAGCTGCCGCCGGAGACGGCCGAGACGTAGCGGGCGCGTCCGAGCAGCCCGGACTCGTCGGCCACCTGCAGCGCGCCCAGCCCCAGGCAGGCCGCCCGCACCCCGCCGCCGGCCAGGGCGATGCCGATCTGGTCGAGCCCCGTGGGCTCGCTCAGATAGCGGTATCCGGACGCGTGCTCGCTCATAGCGGCTCCGGGGTTCCCGAGGGGTAGACGGGCTTGCTCGACCGCGCCGACGGCAGCGCGTCGCGCGAGTTGTACTGGCGCACGAACAGCGGGTGCAGGCAGTACTCCTCGTCGGGCGAGAGGTTCATCTGGCCCTCCAGCGAGTAGGCGAACTCCGCCCGCAGGTAGCGCTCGCCCTCGTCCTTGAACCGCCCGATGATCCCCACGTCGGCGAACATCTCCCGCACCTCGCGGTAGTCCAGCCCGAAGTCCGCCTTGATGGCGGCCCGGTTGCACATCTGGTGCAGGTAGCCGTCGTCGAACCGGAACGGCAGGTACGGGATCAGCCGGCGGGCCACGTCGTGCGCCTTCGGGTGGCGGAACTTGTAGGCCGAGAAGATCTCCGGGCAGAGCGTGGCTTCGGCCTCGACCACCGTCTGCAGGATGTGCTCGCCGCGCACGATGGGCCGCTTGGTCGCGGCGATGGCCCGGTGCAGGGCCTCGTTGAAGATGTAGAGCACCTGGCGCGGCAGCAGCTGCGTGTGGCGCAGCACGTAGGCGACCGAGCTCTCCGCCAGGCCCGCCGGGTTGCGCAGGTTGGGCACGACCAGCCGGTCGAGCAGGCGCGCGTGGTCGTGCGGCGCGAGGTCGCGCAGCAGGTCGGGATAGTGCTGCTCCAGGAACGGGCGCAGCCGCGTCCCCACCGCCTGCAGCAGGTCGCGCCAGTCCCAGCGCAGGACCATGCGCCCGCTGAAGTCCTTGATCGGGTTGGCCGAGACGCGGTCGAGGGCCGGCCACAGCTCGCTGGGGAAGCAGCACTGGATGCGGAAGTACGCCCGCTCGGTGCGCAGCCCGAGCTGGCCGACCAGGTGGAACAGCCCCTGCAGCACCCGCTGGATGCGCTCCAGGTGGTCCCCGATGTTCTCCAGCGAGTCGATCAGCACGAACACCGGCGTACCGCGCGCCCCGAGCACGGCCTTGGCCGCGTCGATCACGTCGGTCCACGGCCGGCGGGCCAGCCGGAAGTCGCGGCCCAGCTTCTCCAGGCTGATCACGTTGTCGAAGTAGTTCACGTGCGCGATGAGCCGGGTGGTCACCAGGTCGAGCGCGGCGTCGTCCAGGCCCATCGGCCCGGCCTTCTCCTCGCGCAGCTCGACGGTCTCCTCCCACAGGATCTGCCAGGCCCGGTCGGGGTCGCCCGCGCACCGCTCGGCGGCCAGCCGGCCGATGATCGGCGCCCACAGGAGCATCTCCCACAGCTGCGCCACCCCTTCGACGGTGAGCACCAGGGGCTTGGCCACGAGCTCCGTGGCCGCCTGCACCCGGGAGAACACGCCGTGCGCGCTCAGCCTGACCACGAGGTTGCGCGCGTCGAACTCGCGCGAGAGCAGCAGCGCGGTCTTGCCCGAGCCGCGCCGCCCGACGATGAACGTGGGCGGGTTGTCCGTGGAGCGCAGGTGGAGCTGGACCCGCGTGTCGTAGATCGCGCGCAGCACCGGCGTCTTCTCCCGGTCGGACACGGCGATGGGGCCCAGGGGGTTCTGGAGGGTGAACAGGTTGTCGATGGCGCTACTCGCGGTGATCATGGCAGGCTCTTAGGCGCTCGACGGGATCTGTCACCTTTATCCGAGCGCCCCGCGGCCCGCCTGATACACGCTCAGAGCAGTGCCTGCGCCAGCATCGCGCCGCAGAAGGCCGCTCCCAGCCCGGCCACCACACTGGTCACGGCGTTGGCCACCGCGTGGAAGCGGGCGCCCTCCTCCAGCAGCCGCACCGTCTCGTAGCCGAACGTCGAGTACGTCGTCAGCGCCCCGCAGAACCCGGTGGCCGCCAGCGCCATCACCTGGTCGCCAGCGGGCAGCGCGACCAGGAACCCCAGCAGCGCCGATCCGGCCACGTTGACCGACAGCGTCCCCCAGGGGAACGTGGTGTCGTGCCTGGCCTGCACCGCCCGGTCGGCCAGGTAGCGCAGCGGCGCCCCGACGGCCGCGCCGAGCGCGATCAGGAGCAGCGTCATCGCACTCCAGCCAGCCGCCTGGTGAGCCACATGCCCGCGGCCACCGCGGCCAGCGCCGCGGCCAGCGTCCCCGCCAGGTAGAGCAGCCCCGGCACCGCCCGGCCCGCCGTGACCAGCCGCTGGATGTCGACCGCGTACGTGGAGAACGTGGTGTAGCCGCCCAGCACCCCTACGCCGAGGAACGGCCGCACCAGCCGGTGCGCCCGGCGCACCTCGGTGATCAGCACCATCAGCACCGCGATCAGCAGGCAGCCCGACACGTTGATCCAGAACGTCGCCCACGGGAAGCCCACCGGGCCGGCGGGCAGCGCCGACTGCACGGCGTACCGGGCCAGCGCCCCGAGCGCGCCGCCGGCCGCGATCACCGCGAGCACCGGCGCGAGCGGCTCGCTCCGCTGCGCCGGGATGTGCAGATCGACGTCCGGATCGATGGGACGATCAGTCACATAATCCTCCCCGTGTCGGTAAAGCCGCCGCCGGGAATCTCTCTAGACAACCAGGAGCCCTCGGAGGACTTCTTGAGCACGAAGGACGCGATCGCCTTCCTTGCCGGAGCCATCATCGTCGTCTCCTTCGTCGGCACCGCCAAGACCCCGCCGGCCACCGCGGCCAGCCCATTGGGCAACCTCAGCGGGACGCTGCCGGGTCTGGCCCCCATCATCTCGGACGCCGACAAGGCCGAAGCACGCGCCCTCATCAAAGATCTGCGGGTGAAGGGCTTAGGCCCGAACACCGGCTACGACCGCGCCAGGTACGGCGGCAACTGGGCCGACGACGCCACCGGGGTGCCGTACGCGCGCAACGGCTGCCGGACCAGGGACGACCTGCTGGCCCGCGACGGGCAGGCGGTGAAGTACCGGCCGGGGTCGAGCTGCGAGGTCGTCTCCATGGAGCTGACCGACCCCTACACCGGCAGGGTGATTCACTGGCACAAGGACCACGCCGACGAGGTGCAGGTCGACCACGTGGTGCCGCTCAACTACGGATGGCGGATGGGCGCGCCGCGCTGGGCGATGTCCAAGCGGCTCGACTTCGCCAACGACCCGCTCAACCTGCTGCCCGTGGACGGGGACGCCAACGAGCAGAAGGACGCCTCCGGCCCGGCGAGCTGGCTGCCCCCGCGCCGCAGCATCCGCTGCGCGTACGTCACCCGGTTCGCGCAGGTCGCGATCAAGTACGACCTGCCCGTCACCCCGGCCGACAAGAAAGCGATGCTGGCGCAGTGCCGCTAACGCGGGTCGAGCCAGTCGAAGCCGTTCTTGAACGTCTGCTCGGCCAGCACCCGCTGACCGAGCACGTTGGGGTGGAAGAAGTCCCACTTGCTGACGTGGTCGAGGGTGAACGGGAAGGAGAACACCGCGCCCCCGTCGGTGCGGCAGCCGGGACCGAACGCGGCGCACGCCTCGGCCGCCGCCCGGTTGTAGGCCAGCACCCGGGCCCGCACCCGCGCGCGGCGCTCGTTGTCGGCCTTCTTGACCGAGCTGGGGTTGGCCAGCATGGTCTGGCAGATGCGGCCGGCCGTCCAGAACGTACGGGCCAGCGGGTTGGCCTTGCCGACCTGCCACAGCCTGCGCAGGTCGGGGATGCTGGCGATGAGCACCCTGGCCTGGGGCATCCCGGCCCGCAGCTCGGCGAGCGCCGCCTCCATGCGCCGCCGGTAGACCTCCACGGAGGTCATCGCCTGCTCGGTGCGCACGCACGCGTCCTGGGCGCCGACGAGGATGGTCACGTAGTCGGCCTTCGCCGCCACGGCCTTGCGCACCTGGCCGAGCAGGTCGGCGCTGGTCGCGCCGGGAACGGCGTAGTTGAGATTGTGCTTCTGGAGCGTTCCCGACATGCGCGACAGGCGCAGGTAGTGGCTGGTCACCTCCCGGTTGTCGCCGGCGGACCACGAGCGCGAGGTGCAGGAGACGTACCAGCCGCAGGCGTTGAAGCCGGTGGAGATCGAGTCGCCGAGCGCGGCCATGATCTCGGGGACTGGCTGAGCGGCGGCGGCCTGGGCCGCGCCTGAACCGGATAGGACAACCACTGCGGCGAGGACGGGCCCCAGACGACCGATCATGGTGCCAAAGGTAGGGAGCCGATCAAGGGGGGACTATGGCGTTGCAGCAAGGTCTGCCATTTCAGAACCCAGTTCATATCACGGCTTGACAGACCTGAGGCGATGAGGTTGCACCAAACAACCATGGCGTCCGGTTTTTTCCGGGTTCGTTGACCGTAACCTCGCATTCACGGGGGTCTGAGTCGAACGTGTTCAGTTCCCGCATAGAGTGTCTTGAGTGAGTGTCGCGCTCGGAACAACCCGCCCGCTGCCGGTTCGCACCACCCCTGTCGGCGACCCCGGTGACCTGCTGGCCTCCCTGCCCAGGACGGCTCCCTACGCCTGGGTCAAGAACGGTGAGGGCCTCGTCGGCTGGGGTCAGGCCGCGAGGGTGGTGGTGCCGCCAGGCCCCGGCCGCTTCGCGTGGGCCCGCCAGTGGCTGACGACCGTCTTCGGCGACGCCCACGTCGACGACGCCGTACGCACCCCCGGCTCGGGCCCGGTCGCCTTCGGCAGCTTCACCTTCGACGAGGACGCCCACGGCTCCGTCCTGGTCGTCCCCCGCGCCGTGCTGGCCCGCCGCGACGGCCACGCCTGGCTCACCACGATCGGTGAGGCGCCGCTGGAGACCTTCTCCCCCATCCGCGACCCCGGCCGCATCAGCTACGGCGACGGCAGCCTCAGCGCGCCGCAGTGGGAGCACGTCGTGGCCCGCGCCGCCCAGCGCATCCGCGCCGGCGAGCTGGAGAAGGTCGTGCTGGCCCGCGACCTGGTCGCCACCGCCGAGCGCCCCATCGACGTGCGGCTGCTGCTCACCCGGCTGGCCCATCGCTATCCCGAGTGCTACACGTTCTCGGTGGCGGGGCTGGTCGGAGCCACCCCCGAGCTGCTGATCCGGCGTACGGGGCAGGAGATCGAGTCGCTGGTGCTGGCCGGCACGACGCCCCGGGGCACCGGCCCGGCCGACGACATCGCGCGCGGGGCCGCCCTGTTCGCCTCGCAGAAGGACCGGCACGAGCACGAGTGCGCGATCGCCTCGGTGCGCCAGACCCTCGCCCCGCTGTGCTCCTCCCTGCAGACGCCCGACGAGCCCGAGCTGCTGGTGCTGCCCAACGTGCAGCACCTGGCCAGCCACGTCAGCGGGCGCCTGGCCGACGGGGCCTCGGTGCTGGACGTGGTCGCGGCCATGCACCCGACGGCGGCCGTCGGCGGCACCCCGACGCCCACCGCGATCCAGGTCATCCGCGAGCTGGAGGGCATGGACCGGGCCGGGTACGCCGGCCCGGTGGGCTGGATCGACGCCCACGGCGACGGCGAGTGGGGCATCGCGCTGCGCTCGGGGCTGGTGGAGGGCCGCAGGGCGCGGCTGTTCGCGGGCGGCGGCATCATGGGCGACTCCGACCCGGCCGCCGAGCTGGCCGAGGCGCAGGCCAAGTTCCGCGTCATGCAGTACGCCCTGGAAGGCTGACAGCCCGCCCCCGGGCAGGAGGTCAGCCGGGGACGTGGATGTCGGCGCCGACGTCCACGCGCGCCCGGCCGGCCGTGAGCGTGGCCACCCAGTCCGCGAACGCCGCCACCTCGTCCTCGCCCACCGCGACGGCGAAGGTGACGCTGCTCGCGTACGTCACCTCGCGCACGGCGTAGCGGGAGGCCCGCAGGTCGTTCTCCACCCGGCCCGCCTGGTCGTGCGCCACCGCGACGGCGACCAGCTTGGCCGGGACCATCCTGACCGGCTCGGCCCGGTCGAGGGTCTCGGTGACCGCCGAGCCGTAGGCGCGCACCAGGCCGCCCGCGCCCAGCAGCGTGCCGCCGAAGTAGCGGGTCACCACCGCGACCACGTCGCTGACGCCCCTGCCCACCAGGGCCTGCACCATCGGAGTGCCCGCGGTGCCGCCCGGCTCGCCGTCGTCGTCGCCCTTCTGCAGGCGCTGCCCGATGACGTAGGCGGTGCAGTTGTGGCTGGCGCCCGCGTGCTGGTGGCGGCGCTCGGCGATGAAGGCCTGCGCCTCCTCGACCGTGCGCGCCGGCGCCAGGGCGCACACGAAGCGCGAGCGCCGCGCCTCGGTCTCGTGCTCGACGGCAGAGGTGAGGGTCAGGTACGGCGCAGGCACATTCGACAGGGTATGCCCTCGGCCCGGGAACTCCGCAGGCTACCATCTCGTCATTCCATCAGGACCTTAAGGGAGGGTCTCATGGACACTGCGAACGACGTCATGCCCTATGTCACCGCGGCGATCGGCGCCTACGGCGTCGCGGTCCTGGCCAAGACCAGCGAATTGGCCGCCGACACCCAGATCGCCCGCGGCACCCGCATCCTGCAACGCGTCTTCGGCCGCGGCGACGCCTACTCCAGGCTGGTGATCGGGCGGGTGGCCGACGCCAAGCCGGACGACGAGCCCAGCCACGCGGCGTTGAAGCTGGCGATCATGGAGGCGTTCCAGGTGGATCCCTACCTGGCGCGCGAGGTCGCCGCGATGCTGCCCAGGGCGGCGGTGGCCGCGTCCGCGGAGCGGCCGGTCGCGGTGGGCGGCGACGCGGCGCGGGCCGAAGCGCCCCGCTGACCGCGACCGCCCGGCGGCCCTTGCGCCATGCACTGGACGGCGGGCCCGGGTGTGCGGCACGCACATGCGCGGGGCGGGCTCTGCCGCGTACGGTGCAGCGCATGAGCTATCGCGTCGCCATGGACATCGGCGGCACCTTCACCGACGTCGTCTGCTACGACGAGCGGAGCGGGGCCGTGACGGCCTCGAAGGCGCCCACCACGCCGGGAGATCTCGCCGAGGGCGTCTTCGCCGCGCTCGGCCGGGTCGTCGACGACCCCGCGGACATCTCGTTCTTCGTGCACGGGACCACCCAGGGGCTCAACGCGCTGCTGGAGCGCAAGGGCGCCCGCGTGCTGCTGCTGGCGAGCCAGGGCGGCCGGGACGTCTACCAGATCGCCAGGGGCAACCGTGATCGCATGTTCGACCTGCGCTACCGCAAGCCCGCGCCGCTGGTGCCGCGCCAGGACGTGATGGAGGTGGGCGGCCGGCTCGACTACCGGGGCGAGGAGCTCGTCCCGCTCGACGAGGAGTCGGTGCGGCTGGCCGCGCGGCGGGCGCGCGACGAGGGCTTCGACGCGGTGGCGGTGTGCCTGCTGTTCTCCTTCGCCGACCCGGCGCACGAGGTGCGGGCCGGGGAGATCCTGCGCGCCGAGCTGGGCGAGGACGTGCTGGTCGTGCTGTCGCACGAGGTGGCGCGGGAGTGGCGCGAGTACGAGCGGACCTCCTCCGCCGTGCTGGAGGCGTACACGGGGCCGGTCGTGCGGCGTTACCTGTCCAGGATCGAGCGGGGCTTCGCCGAGCGCGGCCTGGCGGTGCCCGTGCACGTCATGCAGTCGTCCGGCGGGCTGGTGAACGCCTCGTACGCGATGCGCAGGCCGCTGCAGACGCTGCTGTCGGGGCCGGTCGGCGGCACGATGGGCGGGGTCGCGGCCACCCGGCTGCTGGGCGGCGC
This sequence comes from Nonomuraea zeae, assembly GCF_005889725.1. Classification (GTDB taxonomy): domain Bacteria; phylum Actinomycetota; class Actinomycetes; order Streptosporangiales; family Streptosporangiaceae; genus Nonomuraea; species Nonomuraea zeae. Next base: position 4,079 of record NZ_VCKX01000214.1, on the reverse strand, counting down.
GGGCGGCGGGGCCGGTGGCAACGCCATCTGCATCGACATGGGCGGCACGTCCTTCGACGTGTCGCTCGTCGTGAACGGGCGGCCCGACGTGAGCGCCGAGGCGCGCATCGAGGGATATCCGGTGCTGATGCCGATCGTGAACCTGCACACGATCGGCGCGGGCGGCGGCTCGATCGCGTACGCCGAGGCAGGCGCGCTGCGCGTCGGGCCCGAGTCCGCCGGTGCGGTGCCCGGACCCGCCTGTTACGGCAGGGGCGGCACGCGGGCCACGGTGACCGACGCCAACGTGGCGCTCGGACGGGTGGATCCGGCATGGTTCGCCGGCGGGCTCATGACGCTGGACGCCGACGCGGCCGGCGCCGCGATCGCCACCCTGGCCGAGGACCTGCGGATCGACCCGCTGCTGCTGGCCGAGGGGATCTGCGATGTGGCCAACGCCAAGATGGCGCAGGCGATCAGGACGCTGACCGTGGAGCACGGGGTGGAGCCCCGGGAGTTCGCGCTGGTGGCGTTCGGGGGCGCGGGGGCGATGCACGCCGTGTTCATCGCCCGCGAGCTGGGGATCTCCGAAGTGGTGGTGCCGCGCTTCCCGGGGGCGTTCTCGGCGTGGGGGATGCTGGAGGCCGATGTGCGCAGGGATCTGACGCATCCGTACTTCCGGCCGCAGGACACACTCGACGGCGCCGACATGTCAGGAAATCTCGTGACTTTGGAGCGGGAGGCGCTGGACGCGCTCTCCGGGCAGGGCGTGCCCGTGGAGCGGCGCAGGGTCGAGCACGCCGTGGACATGCGCTACGAAGGACAGGACTACACGCTCACCATCCCGCTGCGCGACGCGGCCGAGCCCGCCGAGCCCGGCTTCGCGGCGGCGATCGCGGCCCGCTACGCCGAGGCGCACACCTCCCGTTACGGGCACGCCACCCCCGAGGCGCCGGTGGAGTTCGTCATGCTGCGCAGCACCGGGTTCGGCTCGTTCGCGCGCACCGCCGCCGCGGTCCCCCCGGCCGGCGGCGAGGAGGCGGCGTACGTACGGGATGTGATCTTCGACGGCGCGGTGCACCGCACGCCGGTGCTGCGCCGCGCCAGCCTCGACGGCGAGCTCGCCGGGCCCGCGATCGTGGTCGAGGAGACCGCGACCACGGTCATCCCGCCCGGCTGCCTGGCCACCGTGGACGACAACGGCTTTCTCATCGTGAAGGTGGACCAGTGATCGACCCCGTGACGACGGAGATCATCCGTTGCGCGTTGCTGCAGGCTGCCGAGGACATGAACACCACCCTCATCCGCAGCTCCTACACCCCCGTCATCTACGAGGCCAAGGACTGCGCGGTCGCGCTCCTCGACCGCGAGCACAACGTCCTGGGCCAGTCGTCCGGGCTGCCGATCTTCCTCGGCAACCTGGAGGTGTGCACCCGCGAGACCGAGCGCCTGTACGGGCGCGAAGTCTGGGAGGAGGGCGACGTGTGGGTGCTCAACGACTCCTACATCGGCGGCACCCACCTCAACGACGTCACCGTCTACGGGCCGATCTTCGCCGGCGGCGAGCTGGCCGGGTTCGCCGCGTCGCGGGCCCACTGGCTGGACGTCGGCTCCAAGGACCCCGGCGGCTCCATGGACTCCACCTCGATCTTCCAGGAGGGCCTGCGGATGGGCCCGGTGAAGGTGTACGCGGGCGGCGAGCCCTGCCGCGACCTGCACGAGCTGATCGCCCGCAACGTCCGCTTCCCGCACGCCACGCTCGGCGACATGCGGGCCCAGGTGGCCTGCGCGATGACGGGCCAGCGGCGGCTGAAGGAGATCGTCTCCCGGTGGGGCGCCGGCACGGTGATGGCGGCCCGCGACCAGATCTTCGACCAGACCGAGCGCCTGGAGCGCGCCGCCATCGCCGCCATTCCCGACGGGCTCTACGAGGCGTCCGGGTTCCTGGACAACGACGGCATCGACCTGGCCACCCCGCTGCCGGTGACCGTGCGCGTCACGGTGTCGGGCGAGTCGATGCACGTGGACCTGAGCGACTGCGCCGACCAGGCGCTCGGGCCGGTCAACTGCGGCGCGGCGCAGGCCGTGGCGGCCGTGCGCGTCGGGTACAAGCTGCTGGTCTCCGGCGACGTGCCGCTGAACGGCGGCTCGTTCCGGCCGCTGTCGGTGCTGACGCGGCCCGGCTCGATGCTGGCCGCCGAGTCGCCGGCGGCGTGCCAGTACTACTACTCGCACCTGGGGCTGCTCATCGACCTGGTGGTCAGGGCGCTGGCCCCGGTGCTGCCGGGGAAGGCGGCGGCGGCCTCGTACGGGGACTCGATGATCGTGCAGTTCACCGGGACGGATCCGCGTACCGGCAAGCTCTACGTCTCCCAGGAGGCCACCGTCGGCGGCTGGGGCGCGTGGGAGGGCGGCGACGGCGAGAGCTGCCTGATCAACAACGTCAACGGATCCTTGCGCGACATGCCGATCGAGGTCCTGGAGACGCTGTTCCCCGTGCGCGTCACCCGCTACGAGATGCGGCCGGACACCGGCGGGGCCGGGCAGTGGCGAGGCGGGAACGGGGTGGTCAGGGAGTACGAGTTCTGCGGGGACACCTCGCTGTCGCTGTGGTTCGAGCGGTCGGTCACGCCGGCGTGGGGGCTGGCGGGCGGCGAGGCGGGCGCTCCGCCGCGCGTCACGCTCAACCCGGGCGCGCCGGGCGAGCGGCGGATGCTGAAGGCGAACGCGCTGCCGGTCCGGGCCGGTGACGTGCTGCGCTGCGAGTCGGGCGGGGGCGGCGGCTACGGGCCGCCGGAGCGGCGCTCGCCCTTGGCCGCCGAGGCGGACCTGGCCGAGGGCATGACCAGCGGCTGAGGTCTCGCCCGCAGCCGGTCCATCTCCCGCCATTCGGGCCGCAGCCCCGTGAGGTTCGTGGTGAGCGCGTAGGCCGCCCCGCACGCCAGCAGCATCGGCGTCAGCCCGGCGGCGGCCACCGCCATCCCGGCCAGCAGGCCGCCGAGCGGGATCCCGGTCCAGGCCAGCGAGGTCGTCAGCGCGCTCACCCGGCCCAGCAGGTGCCGGGGCACCCGCTCGTACGAGATCGCGCCCAGGATCGGATTGAGGAACCCGCCGCCGAACCCGCTCACCGCGAACACCGCCACCATGGCCCACACGGGCGCGTCCACCGCCAGGATTAGGAAACGCGGCGGCCCGGCGAGCAGGAACGCCAGGAAGAATACCGGCCGGCGCCGCATCCGGTGCGCCACCGCCGCCGCGACCAGGCTGCCGGCGACCGCGGCGAGCCCGGCCGCGCTGCTGTTCAGCCCGGCGGCGGCCGGGCCGTGGCCGGACTCCTTCGCCCACACCGGCAGGAGCACCTGGCTGAAGGCGGCGTCGAGCAGATTCGTGACGCTGACCATGACGACCACGGCGAGCAGCAGCGGCTCGCCGCGCAGGAACGCGAACCCCTGCCTGAACCGCCGCCAGTATCCCTCGTCCTCCCGCTCGCCCTCCGGGGCGGCCGGGCGGCGGCCCATGCCGCGCGGCAGCGTCCACGCCACGATCAAGGAGCCGAGCGCGAAGCAGGCGGCGCTGATGCCGAGGCTCGTCAGCGGCCCGAGCAGCGCCACCGCCGCGCCGCCCGCCGCCGGTCCCACGGTCTGGGCCAGCCGTTCCGTCACGCCCATCAGCCCGGTGGCCCGCTCCAGCGGCACCCGCCCGCGCTCGGCCGCCTCCGGGACCATGATCTCCTTGGCCAGGTCCCCAGGCCCGCGCGCCGCGCCGATCACCGCCACGAGGACGATCAGGGCGCCCAGCGGGAGCCGGTCCACGGCGTCCAGCAGGACCACGGCCGCGGCCGCCGCGGCGCTCACCACGTCGGCGACCCACGAGATCCGGCGCGGCCCCAGCCGGTCGGCGAGCGGCCCGGCCAGCGCTTTGACCAGCACGTACGGCGCCATCTCCGCGAACGCCACCAGCCCCGTCTGCGCCGCGCTGCCCGTGGTCACCAGGACGTACCAGGGCAGGGCGATGGCCGAGACCCGGGTCGCGGTGTGCGAGACCACCATGGTGGCCAGCACGCCGCCCAGCGGGCGTAAGGCTGTCTCTTAAACACATCT
>NZ_VCKX01000213.1 GCF_005889725.1 Nonomuraea zeae | reverse complement strand
GTGCGGGCGGGCCGGGGACCGCGTACTCGACGTGGGCACCGGCAGCGGCGTCAACGCGATCCTGGCCGCCTCGGTCGCCGAGCCAGGACCCGTCTTACCCCGGCGGGCAGGATGCAGATCTTCTTCGGCGGCACCGGTGACTTGCCCTACCTGAGACGGCTGATCAACGAGCAGGGGGCTCGCTGTCGAGAGCGTCGCCCGGCGCGACCTGGTCAGGGACGGCCGGCCGATCAGCTGCTTCACCTTCAGATCGGACTGAGCCGAATCCTGCGAAGGGCCGCCGTGCGCGGTTCCGTATTACGCGCTAGCATTCCATAAAGCGGAACAGATCGGAGAGAGCAGTGGCTGAGGCCCAATCCCCGGTGGGGAGCGTCGACCGCGCCCTGCTGATCCTGCAGGAGATCGGCAAACACAGCAGGGGCGTTACGCTCGACGAGCTCGCCACCCGGCTCGGCCTGCCCAAGAGCTCGCTGCACCGCCTGCTCGGCGCGCTGAAACACCGGGGGTTCGCGGCGCAGCCCGAGCCCAGCGGACCCTACTTCCTCGGCACCGAGATGCTGGCCACGGCCTTCAGGTTCTACGAGACGATGGATCTGCGCACCCTCGTCCGCCCCCTGCTGCTGCGGGTGAGCGAGGAGTTCTCCGAGACCGTGCACATGGCGATGCTCGACGGCGGCGAGGTCGTCTACCTCGACAAGGTCGAGGCGGTGCGGTCGATCACGATGACCTCCGTGGTCGGCGGCCGTAACGCGGCCCACTGCACGGGCGTCGGCAAGGCGTTGCTGGCCTGGACCTACCCCACGGACGAGGCCGTGAAGGGCTGGGCCGAGCGGTTCGGGCCGCTGTCGACCAGGACCCGTAACACGATCACCAGCCCCGCCAAGCTGGCCACCCACCTGGACCAGATCCGCCAGCGCGGCTACGCGCTCGACCTGGAGGAGAACGAGCCGGGAGTGCGCTGCGTGGCGGCCCCCGTGTTCATGGGCCGGACCGCGCCCGTCGTGGCGGTGAGCGTGACCGCGCTGAAGGAGCGGATGTCCCCGGCGCGCATGGAGGAGATCGGCCACGGCCTGCGGAGAGCGGTTGCCGAGCAGGTGTGACGCCTGGCCGGAGCTGACCCCGGCCAAAGCCTGACCCCGGCCCGAGCTGACCCCAAGCTGACCCCGGCCAAAGCCTGACCCGAGCCGGAGCTGACCCCGGCCAAAGCCGGCTGGCGGCAGGCGGGAGTAGGCGAGGGCGGTGCCCTTGTGGCGGCAGCGGGTGGAATGAGATTCCGTCTAGCGGATCAAGGAGTGGATGATGGAGCTGGAGGCGGTGCCGGTCCCGAGGGCCCGGCTGGGCGAGGGGCCCCGCTGGGACGCGGCCACGGAGACGTTGCTGTGGGTGGACATCCCCGCCGGGCTGGTGCACCGGCTCGACCCGGCCGGCGACACGGAGGAGACGATCGACGTCGGGCAGCCGGTCGGGGTGGCGGTCCCGCGCGTGGAGGGCGGGCTGGCGCTGGCCGTACGGGACGGTTTCGCGGTGCTGGCGGACGGCGAGCTGACCGTGACGGCGGCGGTGACGGCCGGAGAGCGTCCGGGCAACCGGATGAACGACGGCGCCTGCGACCGGGCGGGCCGGTTCTTCGCCGGGACCAAGGCCGAGGACGACACGCCGGGAGCGGGCAACCTCTACCGGCTCGACCCCGGACGGAGCTGCGAGCACGTGCTGGCCGGGGTGACGATCTCCAACGGCATCGGCTGGAGCCCGGACGAGCGGCTGCTCTACTACGTGGACACCCCGGCCGACCGGGTGGACGTGTTCGACTACGACCCGGCGACCGGCGAGCTGGCGGGCCGCCGGACGTTCGCCGAGCTCCCGCAGCCCGACGGGCTCACGGTGGACGCCGGGGGACACGTGTGGGTGGCGCTCTGGGGCGGCGCGTCGGTCGTCCGGCTGCGGCCGGACGGCGGCCACGACCTGACCCTCCCGGTGCCCGCCGCCAACGTGACGAGCTGCGCCTTCGGCGGCCCCGGCCTCGACGAGCTGTACGTGACCACGGCCTGGGACGGCAGGACCGGCGGAGAGCTGTGGCGCTGCCGTACCCCGTACACCGGCCTGCCCGCCAACCCCTGCCGCGACCTCAGCACCTAAGTATTCCGCTATACGGAATGCTAGTGCGCAATACGGAATGGATGCTATCTTCGGGGCAACCCCTCCGGGAGGAGCCTTTCACCCATGTATCCCGAGCTGGACACTCCGTCACTCGTCATCGACCTCGACGCGGTCAGGGCCAACGTCGCCGAGATGGCCAAGGCGGCCGCCACGCACGGCGTCCGCCTGCGCCCGCACATCAAGACCCACAAGATGCCCGAGCTGGCGCGGATGCAGCTCGACGCGGGCGCGTGCGGCATCACCTGCGCCAAGCTGGGTGAGGCCGAGGTGATGGCGGACGCCGGGATCGACGACATCCTGCTGGCCTTTCCCATCTGGGGCGAGCCCAAGCTGCGCCGCCTGGCCGCGCTGCGCGAGCGGGCCAGGGTGCGGGTGAGCCTGGACTCGCCCGAGGTGGCCGCCGGGCTCGGCCGGATGGGCGGCCCGCCGGTGGAGGTGCTGGTGGAGGTGGACACCGGCCAGCACCGGCTGGGCCGCCCGCCGGGCCGCCCCACGGCCGACCTGGTGGCCGAGATCGCCGCCGTCCCCGGCGTCGAGGTCGTCGGCCTGCTCACCCTGGCCGGCCACGCCTACCACTCGCGCACCCCAGCCGAGCTGGCCGAGACCGCCCGCCGCGAGGGCGAGGACCTGGTGGCCACGGCCGAGCTGTGCGCCCGCGACGGCATCGAGCTGCGCGAGATCAGCGTCGGCTCCACCCCGACCGCCAGGTACGCCGCGGGGGTCGCCGGGGTGACCGAGATCCGGCCGGGCACCTACATCTTCAACGACACCGCGATGATGCGCCTCGGCGTGGCCACCGAGGAGACGGCCGCGGCCCGCGTGCTGACCACCGTGATCGCCAGGTCCACCCCGGAGCGGGTCGTCTTCGACGCGGGCACCAAGTGCCTCACCTCCGACGGGATCGGCTCGCCCGACTGGATCAGGGCCGTCGGGCTGCCCCACTTGCACCTGGACTTCCTCAACGAGGAGCACGCGGTCGCCCGCCTGGACCCGGGGCACCACGACGAGCTGCCGGTCGGCACCCGGGCCCAGCTCATCCCCAGTCACGCCTGCTCGGCCGTCAACCTCTTCGACGTCGCCTACGGCGTCGAGAACGGGCAGGTCACCACCGAACTCCGCGTCGCCGCCCGCGGCGCGGTGCGCTGAACGGAAGGAAAGGCCATGCGGGGACTCGCGGGCAAGCGAGTACTGATCAGTGGCGGCAGCAGCGGCATCGGCGCCGCCACGGCCCGCCGGTTCCTGGAGGAAGGCGCCCGAGTGGTGCTCGGCGGGCTCGACCAGGCCGAGGTGGACGCCGCGGTGGCGGAGCTCTCGGCGCTGGGGGAGGTGTGCGGGCTGGCCGGCGACGTCAGCGCGCGGGCCGACGTCACGCGGCTGGTCGAGGGGGCCGTCGAGATCCTGGGCGGCCTCGACGTCCTGGTCAACAACGCCGGTACGGCCTGGCGGGAGCCGTTCCTGGAGATCACCCCCGACCACTGGGACCGGATCATGGCGGTGAACCTGCGCGGGATGTTCCTCGTCGCCCAGGCCGTCGCCCGGCACCTGGTGGCGCAGGGCACCGGCGGGGTCATACTCAACATGTCCTCCACCAACGGGCTGGGCGGCGAGGCCGACTACGCCCACTACAACGCCTCCAAGGGCGGCGTGCTGCTGCTCACCAAGACCATGGCCGTCGAGCTGGGCAAGCACCGCATCCGCGTCAACGCGCTGTGCCCCGGCTACATCCAGACCCCGCTCAACGCCTCCATCTCGGCCGGGCTCGAAGGCGACTTCGTCTCCTCCTACGAGCGCGACCACATCCCGCTCGGCCGGGCCGGGCTGGCGGAGGAGGTCGCCGCCGGATACGCCTTCCTGGCCTCCGACGACGCGGCCTTCGTACACGGCACGGAGCTGGTCATCGACGGCGGCCAGCTCGCCATCATGTAGGCAGAACGCGAACGGCGGGCCCGGAATCCGGGCCCGCCGTTCTGTCATGTGCTACGCCTCTGCCATGTGCTGCGTCACGGCTTGGTGACGGTGATCACGCTGGGGGCGTAGTCGTTTCGCGACCCGTCCGTGCCGTGGAAGACGATCTTGTGGGTGTTGCCCGTGCCGGCCAGCGCCGAGACCGGCACCGACCACTGGTACAGGCCGTTCGCGCTGGAGACCAGCGGGGTGACGCCGGCCACCACGCTCCACGACCAGTCCGTCGAGGCGCCGGTCTTCTGCAGGAGCGTGTTGTTCTCGATCATGTACTCGGCGCCGACGGTGTTCACCGACCAGCCCGTCTGATAGTTCGCGTCGGTGTCGATGAACACGTGGTAGTGCGTGTACGGCAGGTTGAACTGCGCCGTGTACGTCGCGATGGTCGCGTTGATCGTCGCCGCCGCGCCGGTGATCGGGCTCGGGTTCGTGGTGGTGACGGCCACCGCGGCCGACTGGGCCGAGACCCGGTCGGTCATGTCACGGGCCCGCACGGTGAAGGTGTAGGAGGTGTTGACGCTCAGGCCGCCCAGGTTGACGCTCGTAAGCTCGCCCGGCAGGGACAGCTCGCGTACGCCGTTCTTGAACACGTCGTAGTAGAGCACGTCGTCACCGGAGTCGGAGTCGGACGAGGCCGCCCAGGTCAGCTTGACGCTGGTCGGGCCGACCTCGGAGGCCACCGGCGTGCCGGGCACGGTCGGGTTGCTCGCGCTGGCGGCCGAGGTGGACACGGTCAGCGCGGTGCTCGCGGGGGAGACGTTCCCCGCCCGGTCCCTGGCCTTGATCGTGAAGGTGTAGGACGTGGCGGGCGACAGGCCGCCGACGTCGAAGAGGGTCGCCGACGGCGTGAAGTTGGCCTCGCTGCCGATCTTCACGCTGCCCTGGTAGACGTCGTAGCCGGCCACCCCGGGGTAGGCGGCCGAGGTCCAGCTCAGCCGAAGGCCGGTGGCCGTGACCTGGCTCGCCGTGGGCGCGGCGGGCGCCGCCGGTACGACGCCGCCGCTGCCCTTGGCCGCCGTGACCTGCTGCGGCATGTACGGCGGCAGCTTGTCCCACGGGTTGGCCAGCACGTCGTCGGTCACGTACACGTACCCGGCGTTGTTGGCCTTGGACGTGGCGATGACGGTGGCCAGCGCCGTCGCGTCGGGCACGTCGTAGATCAGGTGCCAGATCCGCTTGGGGTCGTAGTCGGCCTCCCACGCCGACGGCAGGTACGGGTCCTGCCGGTTCAGGTAGGAGCTGTAGGAGCCCTCGAAGGTGACGAGGATGTCGGCCGCGTCCTCGAAGCACTCGGCGGGGGAGACGCCCGGGTTGGCGATGGTGGTCGCGCCCGGGTGGTACTTCTTCACGTACGCGGTGACCTCGCGGTAGAGGTCCACCCAGGTCTCGCTGCCGGTCGTCGGGCCGCAGGCGTTCTGCGCCTGGTCGAAGAAGATGCCGTCGATCGAGGAGCCGTAGAACTGGTACCACTTGTTGATGTCGGACTGGATCTGCGCCCGCCAGTCCTCGACCGCCAGTGAGCCGAGCCGCGTCCTGTTCTCGGGCCGGCCGGTGGTGCCGAAGTAGCCGGTGTCCACGTAACCGATGACCTTGATCCCGGCGGCGTGCGCGGCCGACAGGGCGGCGGCGTAGGCCGGCTTGACCTCGTTGTCCGGCCCGCTGGCCACGTTGGCGACCAGCACCCCCGGCTTGCTCGCCGTGGTGTTCATCTCGTTCCAGTAGGGGAGGGACTCGCCACTGGGCAGGAAGTAGGCGGGTACCGCGACCTGCTGGTCGAGTACGGCGTCCGCGGCCTGGGCGGGGGTGGCGGCCAGCAGCGGCGCGGCTAAGACTGCCGCGCCGAGCAACGTGCGCCAGCGAGGGTTGAGCATGTACACCCTTTCTCGGTTACTGGAACAGTGCGTTGACTTCGGTGTTGGCTGCGGGGAGCGCCGTCTTGGCGTCGGCGGTGCCCAGGAGGACCGACGAGATCGCGGTGTCCATGATCTCGTTGATCTTGTCGGCGTTGTCGGTGACCGGCAGCAGGAACGTGCCGTCGGGGGCGTTGGCCTCCTCCACGAACGGCTTCACGTCACGCCCGGCCGCCTCGTGCGCGGCCAGCGCCTTCTCCGAGGCGGTGGTGATCGCGGGCAGCACCTCGGTGGTGGCCGCGATCAGGTCCTGGCACTCCGAGGAGGCGGTGAACTTGACCCACTGCCACGCCTCCTCCTTGTGCTTGGTCCCGGCGTAGATCGCGTCGGAGACGCCGTTGATCGGCGTCTTGCGGCCCTGCGGCCCGGCCGGCAGCGGCGCGACGGCGAGGTTGAGCGTCTTGTTGTCGAGGTACGGCTTGGCCATCCAGGACCCGGCCATGACCATCGCGGTCTTGCCGCCCTGGAGCACGGCGTCGCCGCCCAGCGCCGACTGCTTGTCGTACGGCGGCGCGTACCCCTTCTTGATCAGCCCGGCGAACCAGTCGATCGTCTCGGCCAGCTTCGGGTCGTCGTAGAAGTACTTGCTGCCGAACGGGTTCTTGTCCAGGTACTTGAAGCCGTTGGCGGCGGCGAAGCCGGCCCAGCCGGTCTGGCCGAGGGCGCCGGTGTTGTAGTCGGGCGCGATCCCGTAGACGGCGACGTTGTCCTTGTCGAAGCCGGGGTCGGTGCCCTTCTTGCCGTTCTTGTCCACGGTGAGCGCGGCGATGGCCTGCTCGAACGTGCCGCCGTCCTGCGGGTTCCAGGTCCAGTTCGCGAAGCCGGCGGTGTCCAGCCCGGCCTTCTTCACCTGGTCCTTGTCGTAGAAGACGCCGATGGTGTCCCAGTCCAGCGGCAGGCCGTAGCGCTTGCCGTCGCGGACCCAGACGTCGGTCAGGCCCTTCTGGTACTGGTTCAGGTCGACCTTGTCGCGCTCGACGTACTCGCTGATGTCGAGGAGCTGGTTGTTCTTGGCGAACTGCGGATAGTAGGCCACCGAGTCGCGGAAGACGTCCGGCGCGGTGCCCGAGACGACCTGGGTGGTGAGGTTCTGCCAGTACTGCGCCCAGGCCACCGAGCTCAGCTTGACGGTGATGTTCGGGTTCTTCTTGGTGAAGGCGTCGGCGCACTGCTTGTACGCCGGCACCTGGCTGTCGACCCACATCACGTAGTTGAGCGTGACGGGCCCGCCACCCGCTTCGGCGCCACCCCCGCACGCCGCGGTGACGGTGACGAGGCCGGCCAGGGCCAGGAGGGCGCGAGTCTTTCTGCTGGACATCGGGGGGTCCTTTACTTACTTGATGCCGGTGAAGTTGAGCGAGTTGGCCAGCCGCTTGCCGAAGACGAGCAGGAGCAGCAGGACGGGGATCACGGAGAGGGTCGAGCCGGCCATCAGGCCCGTCCAGTCGGGGCGGGCGTTCGGCGACTGCTGCAGGAACACGCCGAGTGCCACGGTGAGCACCCGGCTGCCCTCCTCCTGGCCGACGAGCAGCGGCCAGAGGTAGTCCTTCCAGGCGTAGACGCCGTTGATCAGGGCGATGGTGATCAGCGGGCCCTTCGACATGGGCAGCGCGACGCGCCAGAAGACGCCCCACACACCCGCGCCGTCGATGACGGCGGCCTCCTCGACCTCGCGCGGCAGGGACAGGAAGAACTGCCGCAGGAAGAAGACGGTGAACGGGGTCATCAGCAGGATCGGCGCGACCAGCCCGGCGAAGGTGTTGAGCAGGCCCAGGTTGCGGACCAGGGCGAAGTTCGGCAGCAGCGTGAAGATCGGCGGGACCATCAGCGCGGAGACGAACGCCGAGAACAGCACCTCCCTGCCCCGGAAGCGCAGCCGGGCCAGCGCGTAGCCGGCCATCGCGCACGACAGCGTCTGCACCGCGACCACGACCGCCGTGTACACGACGGAGTTGCGCAGGTAGAGGACGAAGTCCAGGGAGGCGCCCGAGCCGCCGGCGGCCTGGGCCTCGGCGAAGGTGGAAAGGCCCAGCACCCGTTTGAAGTTCGCCCAGGTGAAGTGCTGCGGCCACAGCGAGAAGTTGTCGGAGAAGAGATGGTGGGCGTCGGTGAGCGCCGTGCGCACCATCCAGTAGAACGGGAACACGGTCACCAGGACGGCCAGCCCCAGCACCGTCCAGGCGACGATCCTGCCTGCGCGCATGTTCGGCCCGCTCCTATCCGAGGTCCGAGTCGGACGCGCGCATCAGGCGCATCTGGACATAGGTGAGGACACCGAGGACCAGCACCAGGCTGAGCGCCATGGCCGCCGCGTAGCCCATCCGGAAGTGGGTGAACGCCTCCTGGTAGATGTAGTAGTAGATGACCTTGGTGGCGTTGATCGGGCCGCCCTTGGTGGCGACCGCGATGGTGTCGAAGATCTGGAAGCAGCCGATCACCGAGACCACCAGGACCAGGGCGAGCACCGGGCGCAGCAGCGGCAGCGTGATGCGGAAGAAGGTGCGGATCTCGCCCGCGCCGTCCATCGCCGCGGCCTCGTACACCGAGTTCGGGATCTGCAGCATGCCCGCGTACAGCAGCAGCGCCACGTACCCGACCGAGGCCCAGGTCGTCACCGCGGCCACGCTCGGCATGGCCTCGGCCGGCGCGTTGAAGAAGCCGTGCGTGGACATGCCCATGGCGTCCAGGAGCTGGTTGACGAAGCCGAGGTTGGCGTCCAGCAGCCACAGCCACAGCAGCGCGGTGGCCACGTTCGGGACCAGCCAGGGCAGCAGCAGCGTGGCCCGCAGCACCACCGACTTGGTGAGCCGGTGCATGAGCGCGGCCAGCAGCAGCGCCAGCGAGAGCTGGCCGACCAGGTTCAGCGCCGTGTTGTAGCCGGTGAGCAGCAGCGACTTCCAGAACAGCGGGTCGGTGGCCAGCTCGGCGTAGTTGTCCAGGCCGACGAACTCGGGGTCGGACAGCAGGTTCCAGTCGGTGACCGAGAGCCAGACGCCGCGGATGCTCGGGTAGATGTAGAACGCGGCGAACCCGGCCAGCGCCGGGAGCAGGAACAGCAGCGCGTACTTCCCCTGACCGCCTTCGGCGCTGTGGCGCTGCTTGAACGCGGGCTTGAAGGACGGCTTGTCGCGGGTGAGCGTGGCGGTCATGCCAGCCTCGGCACGAGGTCGAGCGCGTTGCCCGCGTAGACCCGCTGGAGCACCTCGTCCGGCAGGTCGAGGCCGGAGATCGTCCAGCGGCCCATCAGCGGCGGGTCGTCCAGCGAGTGCGCGAACGCCTCGTCGTCGGTCTCCATGAACCGGAAGTGGATGCGGTAGACGTCGCGGTCCGGCGGGATCTCGTCGGTGCCGAACAGCACCCGGCCCGGGTGCCGCAGCATCAGCGCGCGCGTGGCGCGCGGCTGGCGGCCCAGCTCGGCGATGCGCGCCGCGATGTCGACGTGGAAGTTCGGGTACGTGTCCAGCATCCGGCTCGCGAAGCCCAGGTTCTCTGGCCAGCAGCCCGCGTGCACCCCGATCACGGTGGTCGCCGGATGCCTGGCGATCATCGACTCCATGGCCTCCATCAGCCGCTCGAACGGCGGGAACTCGGGCCCGGAGAAGCTCCAGTCGGGACGGGCGCCCAGCAGTTCGAGCCGCTCGTTGCGCTCGTCGATCGGCTCGAAGAAGGCCACCGGGTCCGCGGTGTGCAGCGCGATCGGGATGCCCGCCTCGCCGACGGCCGCCCACAGCGGGTCGAGCCGCGGGTCGTCGAGCATGACCAGCTCGCCGCGGTCGTCGCGGACCCGCAGGCCCACGTCCTTCCACACCTTCAGCCCGGCCGCGCCCTCGGCCACGTTCCGCCGGAGCTGCCCGGCCAGCCGCTCGCCGAAGCCGGGCTCGGCCGTCTGCGACCAGTCGACGTGGCAGAACGTGGCGAACCTGCCGGGATGGGCGGCGTCGTAGCGCTCGATGTTCTCGGCCAGCTCGCGGCCCCAGCGGCCGTCGAGGTTGACCATGCCGCGCAGGTTGAGCTCGTCCATCAGCCCGATCAGGGCCGGGACGTCCTTGACCATCCAGTCGCCGTCTTCGGTCAGCCAGCGGCCGAGGTGGATGTGGGCGTCGACGGCGGGCACGCGGGCGCGGTCGATCTCGTGGACCGCGACCCGCAGCTGGGACACCGGCCGGTATCGGGACAACGGCGGGTCGGCAGCGCACATGATTTCCTCCTCAGTTCCCGATGCCGGCGGGCAGCAGGTCGCCGTGGGCCGCGATCAGGTCGTCCACCAGCTCGCGGATCTTGCGGACCGGGAGCGTGGCGGCGGTGTTGGGGTCGAGCAGCGCGGCCTGGTAGACGTGGTCGCGCCGGCCTTCGAGCGCCGCCTTCACGGTCAGCTCGCTGACGTTCAGGAACGTCCTGTTGAGCGCGGCGACCTGGGCGGGCAGCTCGCCGACGCGTACCGGCTGGACGCCGGCGCGGTCGACGTGGCAGGGCACCTCGACGGTGGCCTCCTGCGGCAGGTTGGAGATCAGCCCGCCGTTGCGGACGTTGCCGTGGATCATCCGGCGGGTGCCGGTCTCCATCGAGTGGATGGCCAGCGAGGCCAGCTCCTCGCCGCGCTTGATCGGCACGCCCCGGCCCTCTTCGAGCGAGCGCTTGTACGCCTCGTACTCCTCGAAGCCGTCGGCCAGCCACTCGAGGTAGACGCCGACCGGGATGCGGTAGCGCTCGATCTCCTCCTCGTGCGGCAGGAACCACGGCAGGTACTCGGAGCCGTGCTCGCTGGACTCCGTCGGGAAGTAGCCGAAGCTGCGGTAGACCTCGACGCGGACCTTGCGGGCCAGCTCGGGGTCCTTGGCGATCAGCTCGTCCAGGCGGTCGTAGAGGTTCTCGCCGCCGCGCTCGAAGCGCAGGACGAACGCCTGGTGGTTGACGCCCGCGGTGAGGAAGGAGATCTCCTCCTCCGGCACGCCGACCATCCGGGCCAGGGTCTTCTGGGTGTCGCGGGCGGCGTGGCAGACGCCGACGACGTTCTGGAACGGGGTGCCCGCGTAGACCGACCACGGGATCATCGACATCGGGTTGGTGTAGGTGAACAGGGTGGCGTCCGGGGCCAGCTCGGCCAGGTCGTTCCCGATGCCGACCATGACCGGGATCGTGCGCAGGGCGCGGAAGATGCCGCCGATGCCGAGGGTGTCGGCGATCGTCTGGCGGACGCCGTACCTGGCGGGGATCTCGAAGTCGCGCTTGACGGCGTCCAGGCCGCCCACCGCGATCTCGTTGATCACGTAGTCGGCGCCGGCCACGGCGGCCCGGCGGTCGGCGTGGGCCTCGATCTTCGCGCCTGCGCCCAGCTCGGCGACCATCCACTCGGCCATCGCCGCGGCGGTGTCCAGCCGGGCCTGGTCGATGTCGTGGAGCACGATCGTCGACTCCGACAGCTCCGGAAATGTCAGGAGATCGGAGAGCAGGTTCTTGGCGAACGTGATGCTCCCGGCGCCCACGAGGACGATACGGGCCATGATCTACCTCGGTTCCGGGGTCAGCAGGGCCTTGACGGGGGTGGAGCGGCCGTTCATCAGCGTGGTGAAGACGGCCGCGCCCTCGTCCAGGGGGAAGGTCTCGACCCAGGGCAGGTCCCAGCCGGCGACCAGCTCGATCGCTCCGGCGAAGTCGGCGGAGTCGTAGGCGAAGGAGCCGAGCACCCGCTTCTCGCCGCGTACCAGGTCGAGGGCGTTGTAGCCGGCCACGTGGTCGGCCAGGCCGAGCCAGACGGCCACGCCGCCGGGGCGCAGGCGGGCCAGCGACTGCTCGTGGGTGGCGGCGGCGCCGACCGCGTCGAAGACGACGTCGTACTCGCCGGTCAGCTCGGGGCCGGCGGCGCGGGCGCCGAGCCGGGTGGCGATCTCCAGCCGGTCCGGCGAGCGGTCGGCGATCTCGACCGAGGCCGCGCCGCCGGACAGGGCGACCTGCAGGCAGGTCAGGCCGATCGCGCCCGCGCCGAGCACGCCGACCCTGGCGCCGGCCGGACGCCCGGCCAGCCGCCAGGCGTGCACGGAGTTGGCGGCGGGCTCGACGACGCCGGCGGCGGTCCAGCCGAGCCCTTCGGGCAGCGGCACCACGGCCGCCGCGGGCACGGCGACGCGCTCGGCGAACGCGCCGGGCCGGTGCACGCCGATGATCTGCCGGTTCCTGCACACGTTGCGCAGCCCGGCCGCGCACACGTCGCACGTGCCGCAGGACAGGATCGGGTTGACCGTCACCGCCTGCCCGTCATCGGTGCGGCCGGCGAACTCGTGCCCCATCACCAGCGGCGGCACCCGGAACCCCGGGGTCCTGACGCCGTGCAGCTCGCTGCCGCAGATGCCCGAGGTGACCACGTGCACCAGCACCTCGTCCCGGCCGACCTCCGGCTCTGGCACGTCCTGCGGCTCCACGACGCCCGGCCCGGTGAAGACCAGCGCCTTCACCGCAGCTCACCGGCCATCGAATGCGCGCGTTCCATGGAGCTCCGTTCTCAAGTGATTGCCATCATTCCGCAATAAGGAATGACGTTCCGAAGATGGCGATAGCAGACCACTGAGGCGGAGAGCGTGTCAAGAGGCCCGGCGGACTCGATGGTGGCGTCGTTGCGCACATCCGGGCGGGTCGCAGGTGTGAGCGGGATCCGGTCGGCCGGGTGTGTCCTGTCGTGAGCTCGGGCTTTAGGCTGAAGGAGGTGTCTGGCGAGCGTTGTTTGTCTTATTCCGCTTCATGGAATGTAACGCTGCCAGTCAGAATTATGTGGTCCCCTCGACGAGGGCCGGGTGGCAGGGGCGCCGGGGTGAGCGGCGGGTGACGTCCGTCCCCGCACGCCGTTGGACGGCCGGTCGGACGCGCTGAGCCCGCCCGGCCGGGGGACGGCTGGGCGGGCTCAGACTGGCGGGGATGTGCGGGTCAGGCTCCGATGTTGGCCTGCGGTCCCGCGTACGTCCTGAGCAGGGACGGCACGTCGGCGGCCGGGTCGAGGGTGTAGGAGTAGAACGAGCTCGGCGTGAAGGCCGAACCGCTGGTGGTCTGGTTGCCGGTGCAGGAGACGCAGATGCTGCCGCTCTGCCGGAGCTGGGCGGTCGCGTCGGGGTAGTAGGGGTCCTTGACCGACTGGTAGTAGCTGTTCTCGATCACCATCTTGGTGGCGCCGCGCGAGTAGTTCCCGTACGACGTCACGTTCTGCAGGTAGTTGTTGTACAGGTGGGCGTAGGCGACGTTGTCGGTGCTGGGATTGCGCTGGTTGGTGTCGTGGATCCAGTTGTGGTGGATCGTCATGCGCGCGGTGACGTTCTCGGTCCAGCCGATGCCGAACGACTTGTTGTTCTCCGCCAGGACGTTCCAGGACACGGTCAGGAAGCTGGTGTCCTTGCGGCTGTCGATCAGGCCGTCGTTCATCCGGGTGATCGTGTTGTGGTCGATCCAGACGTGGTGGGCGGTGTCCATCTGGATGCCGTCATAGTCGTACGTCTTGTCGTCCGGGTCGTCGTCGGCCATGCGGGTGTCGCGGATGGTCAGGTTCCGGATGATCACGTTGCTGACGCCGGTGCCCAGGAAGAAGCCGCCGTTGACGATGTGCCCCGTCGTGCCGACGCCGATGATGGTCTTGTTGGAGGCGACCTTGATCTCGGTGCCGTAGGGGGTGACCGTGATCGCGCCGTTGACCCGGATGACGTACGGGGCGCTGGCCGTGGCGTACTTCACCAGGTCGGCGTAGGTGGTGACGGTGACCGTGGTGCCCGCCGCGCCGCCGGTCGTGGTGCTCAGCCCGCTGCCGCTGGTGGCGGCGAACCCGTCGGCGTTGTTCGACCAGGTGCGCCCGCCCAGCGGCTCGAAGGCCCACTGCTTGTTGGTGTTGGCGCTGCAGGTCTCCTGGATGATGGACGCGCCCGAGGTGGTGGAGGCGCCCTCGTCGCTCATGCACAGGCCGCTGGCGACGTTGACGATCTGGTAGGTGCCGCTGCCGGAGGCGGTCAGGCGCCATTGCTGGTTGGTCTTGGTGCCGTCGCCGCAGCCCCACTGCTGCAGGCGGACGCCGGAGGTGGTGGTGCCGCTGGGGACGTCCACGCAGCGGCCGGAGTTGGCGTTCACCAGGTTGTAGATGCCGGAGCCCGCGGATTGGAGGGTGAACCGCTGCCAGGCCGCGCCGCTGCAGCCCCACTGCTGCAGCAGCGCGCCGTTGTCCTTCGAACCGGCCGTCACATCGAGGCACATGCCGCTCTTGGTCACTTTGAGCTGGTAGACGCCGCCGGCCACGGGCACGGCCGCCTGGGCGGCAGAGGGGGCGAACCCCAGCGCGGCCACGACGGCGGCGGCTGCCACGGCCGCCACGCGGGCCCGGATGTTCGTGAAACGCATGGTCATCCTTCGAGAGAGGGGAGCGGGTCAGCCGGCGGGGTTCCAGCCGTCTGATCCGGCGAGGTATTTCTGCGGGGTGTAGTTCACGGCCTGGGCGTCGGTGAGCTGCGGCCGGTTGGCGTTCGTGCCGGCTCCCGCTCCGGTGTTCTTGTACTCGGAGAAGCGAGCGTTCTTCCACGAATTGGAGGACATGTCGGTCCACGGCTGGGCGGTCTTGATCACCGAGCTGAGCGTGGACTCCCGGTAGAGGACCTGGGCGTTCGGGTACCAGGGGCGGCCCAGGGTGGTGGTGCCGGCCGCGGCGGCGCCGGAGATCCTGGACCTGTAGAACAGGAAGCCGTAGGTCTTGGCGGCGTCCGTGCTGGCGGCCGTGATCGGGCCGCCGGTGCTGCGCTTCTCGTAGATGTCGCAGTTGTCGAAGACGATGGTGCCGCCGCCGAAGATGAAGTCGACGGTGCCTTCGACGTACGAGTTCGACACGTACGCGCGGGCTGAGTTGTTGACCAGGAACGTGTCCTGGTCGCCGAGCAGCCGCACGCCGGACAGGCGGGCGCGGTCGGCGGTCAGGTTGAGCGCGACCGCCTGGTGGCCGGTGACGGCCGGGTCCTCGTTGAAGTCGTTCGAGATCGTCAGGTTGCTCGCGACGAAGTCGTGGCCGTCGACGAACGCGGTGGCGCTGCCGGACGTACCGTATTCGCCCGCATAGTGGTTGTTAACGATAACAGTCTGGTTCGCCGAAGAACCGAGCCCCTGGAGCGTGACGTACGGCTTGTTGGAGGGCACCCGGACGATCTCCCGGTACGTCCCGGGCGCGATGGTGATCGTCACCCGGCTGGCGTTCCCCGCGGGCACGGCGTCGATGGCGGCCTGCACGGTCCGGTACGTGCCGCTGCCGTCCGCCGCGACCGTCGCCTTCGCGCTGCTCGTGGTGGTGAAGGCCCATTGCTTGTTGGTGTTGGCGGTGCAGGTCTCCTGGATGATGGACGCGCCCGAGGTGGTGGAGGCGCCCTCGTCGCTCATGCACAGGCCGCTGGCGACGTTGATGACCTGGTAGGTGCCGCTGCCGGAGGCGGTCAGGCGCCATTGCTGGTTGGTCTTGGTGCCGTCGCCGCAGCCCCATTGCTGCAGGCGGACGCCGGATGTGGTGGTGCCGCTGGGGACGTCCACGCAGCGGCCGCTGTTGACGTTCACCAGGTTGTAGATCCCCGAGCCCGCCGACCTCAGGGTGAACTGCTGCCAGGCGTCAGGGGTGCAGCCCCACTGCTGGAGCAGCGCGCCGTTGTCCTTCGAGCCGGCCGTCACGTCGAGGCACATGCCGCTCTTGGTCACTTTGAGCTGGTAGACGCCGCCGGCCACGGGCGCGGCCGCCGCATGGGCGGCCGGGACCGGCGCCCCCCACGCGCTCGCCGCCGCGGCGAGCAGGGCGACGCCTGTGAGTTTACGCACGAACATCTCGTGGGTTCTCCTTCCTCGTAGCCACCGAGGAAGAAGTACGCCGAATAGGTATGTCAAGTCAACAAACTAATTCGCGCGGGAAAGCGGAGGTCGCGGCTGAAACTTTCACGCGGGAGCGGCGCCGGCCGGGTGACGTCGCTGGTCGCGAGGCCCTTCGGCGACGGGAAGCGGGTGGCGGCGCATTCGGGGGGAGCGTCGCAGCGAAATTTTCGAATTTATCGGGATCCTGGCTGCTGTGGTGCCCGGGGCCTTTTCTGGCGGGTTTTCAGGCTGTTGACGGCGCGTTCGCCGTGACGCACCGTTTCCAGCAGCCGGTCTCGGGGCCGGCCTTCGCAGAAGGAGTCAGCGTGGCCGTCGTCCGGGCCCTCGTCTGGGCCGTCGCCCAGGGCGTCGTCTGGGCTGTGGCCCGGGGCGTCCGCTGGGTGCGTACGCTCTCGCCCAGCCCCGCGCCCGATCGGGAGCGGGGTCGGAGGCACGGACGCGGGCCGACGGTGGCAGGTTCGTCAGGGGCGCGGACCGTCGGGGCGGGGGCGGCGGGAGTCAGAACGGCGGTGGCAAGGCCGTCAGGAGCGCGGGCCGAACCCTTGGGCGGCGAGCCAGGTGGCGCAGAGGCCGGGCCAGGCGGAGGCGGCGACCTTCTCCTCGCCCTGGGCGAGCCCGAGCCCGTGCTCACCCTCGGGGAAGACATGCAGCTCGTACGGCGTCCCGGCCCGGGCCAGCGCGTCGGCGAACCGCAGGCTGTTGGTGGCGGGGACCGCTTCGTCGGCCGCGGTGTGCCAAAGGAAGGCGGGCGGCGTTTCCGCGGTCACGTTGAGGTGCGCGGACAGGGCCGTCGCCTGCTTCTCGGTGCCGCCGGGGCCGAGCAACTGGCGGCGCGACCAGGCGTGGCTGTGCGCTCCGGTGAGGTCGATGACGGGGTACCCGAGCACGATGGCGTCCGGGCGCGCGTCTCGCGCATCCGCAGGCCCATCCGCATCCGTGGGCGCATCCGTGGCGAGGGTGGCGGTGAGGTGACCGCCGGCGGAGAAGCCCATGACGGCCACGCGGCCCGCTCCGCGCTCCCTGGCCACGCGCACGGCCTGGCGCAGGTCGTACAGGGGAGCCGGGTGCAGCGCCGCACGCCCGGCCTCCTCCCCGGCGACGCGGTAGTGAAGGACGTACGCGTCGATGCCCAGCGTGACGAGCCACTCGGCCACGTCGGCGCCCTCGTACTCGGCCAGCGTGGAGTACGCGCCGCCGGGACACACCACGACCGCCCCGGTGGCGGGCGCGTCCGCAGGGTAGTACGTCAGGCGAGGCGGCACGCCGGTCGCGGGCCCCGGGGGAGTCCCCAGCCAGAGCGGGACATCAATCATGTACGCGGACACTCCAGCCTTGTGATCGGATCGGCGGCAGTCTACCCGCGAGCCGTCCCAAGGCCCTGACCCACCTACGAGTTCACCGCCGGCCCGCGAGAGCCGGCCAGGGCGGCGAGCTGCTTGATGCGGGCGGGAATGCGGCGGAGCGTCCAGCCGCGGTTGCGTCGCGGCTGGACGCGATGGCCGCTGTGCGAGGTCAGAGCTCGCGCGACCAGGTCACCGCTTGATCGTGCCCCGATACCCGACCGGTCCCTCACCCTTGAACTGGGCGGATCCCGCGAACCGGTTGCCGTCCTCGAAGAAGGTGACCGACCCGTTGCCCTGGATGGACGCCCAGGAGATCTGCGTGCCGGTGGCGGGCATGCCGGCCTGCGGCACCACGCCCTCGCGGTTCTGGATGACGATGGTCAGGTCCGCGTCGTCATGCCATTCGGCGTTGGGCCCTCCCCATTGGATCTGAGTCTTGTAAGTGGCCATGTCCGAACCTCCCGCATCGATGTGTCGAGTGGTGCCGATGCCGCGCGCGGGCGAGTGCGATTCACCGACTATCCGGCGCGGTCGTGAGCGGGTCAATCCGCTGATGAAGCCGGGTGTCTTACCGGATGACACTTATCGGGCGCGGCGGCCGGGCGCCCGTACCGGCGTGGTGATCGGGAGCCGCGCGCGGGAGCTCTGAACACGGGCGTTCCGGCCCGAGGGAGCCCCGGACCGGGGGAGGGCGCCTGACCAGTTGTGGACACGTTCCGTTCGGTCCCAAACACGGCGGCCGCTTCGTCGCTGCTTTCCGTGCGACTCTCAGATCACGTGAACGCCCGAGCGAGCCGGTCCCGCGGCGTTTCCGAGTGCGGAGTGCCCGGAGCGCTCGGCGCGCGGATGCGGCAGGTGATCGGCTTTCATTTCGATATATTCACATAACGGGGAAATGGCCGTAAAAGGCAAGCCGCCCTACGTGTGGTGCCCGGCCGTGTAATGTCGGGGCCGATGTCAAGTCGCGCAACCGGTTGTGTGGAAGGTTTTTCACTTTTACGGAGCACGCAACCGAGGAGATCAAATGTCGATGAACGTCTTGGTGTGGAGTGAGAATTACCATGAGGAGCGGGAGGATCCGGTCCGCCGGCGCTACCCCGACGGCATCCACGGCGCGATCGCGGCCGGCCTGACTGAGCTCCTCGGCGACTCGGCCCGGGTGGAGACCGCCGTGCTGGCCGAGCCGGAGCACGGTCTGTCCGCCGAGCGGCTGGCCACGACCGACGTCCTCACCTGGTGGGGCCACATGGCGCACGAAGAGGTGTCCGACGAGGCGGTGCGCCGCGTCCACGACCGGGTGCTCGACGGAATGGGGATGGTGGTCCTGCACTCAGGCCACTATTCGAAGATCTTCCGCTCGCTCATGGGCACCTCCTGCACGGTCAACTGGCGGCAGGGCGCCGAGCGCGAGCTGGTGTGGACCGTGGCCCCGTCCCATCCCATCGCCCGCGACGTGCCGAATCCGCTCGTCATCGACCAGCAGGAGACGTACGGCGAGCCGTTCGGCATCCCCGCTCCCGACGAGCTCGTCTTCATCAGCAACTTCAGCGGCGGCGAGGCGTTCCGCAGCGGCTGCTGCTACACCCGCGGAAACGGCCGCATCTTCTACTTCAGCCCGGGTGACCAGAACTATCCCGTCTTTCACCACCCCGACGTGCGGCGCGTGCTGGCGAACGCCGTCCGGTGGGCGGCCCTCGGCGACCGGCCCGCCAAGCCACTGGCGAACACGAACACGCCCATCCGCTGGTAGGCATGCCACGCGTCCGGGGCGGCCGGGGACGACGTAGGGTCCACATCAGCAACCAGTTCCCGGCCGCGCCCACGGCGGCCCCTTGCGAGATGGAAGCCCGCATGACCGTCACCCCTGAGCATCTGCGAGCCCTCGCGGGCCGTGCCGAGGCGATCACCGCCGAGGTCCGGGCGCTCTGCGACAGCGCCCAGAACGGATCGCCGGAACAGGGCCACCTCATGGTGGCCCGGCAGGCCGCGGACTGGCTGGCCCGCGGCGCCGAGGACCTGGAGCGCTCGGCCGCCGAGCTGGCCAGGCTCCAGGCCCAGCCGTGTGGCTTCCGGTGGGGCGTCTGCCCCGAGCACGGCAACACCCTGTCCTCCAGGGCGGGCGTCTCCGAGTGCCGGGTATGCCGGCGCACCTGGACCTACAACCGGCTCGACCAGCCGTGCGGGGAGCCGGTGACCTGGAAGGTCATCGACCGGGCGGGGACGGAGACGAAGATGTGCGACGGGCACGTGCTCGGGGCCCGCGCGGCGGCCGGGGGCGCCACCTTCATCCGTCTCGACGCGGCCGGCGGGCAGCAGTGAGCGGGTGACCCGGGCGCCCGGCGTCACGGCGCCGCCTGGGCAAGTCTTTGTGTTCTCGCGTGCGCGTCATAGGCCGGCATCGGGCACGAGTCGGGAGGCGTGTCCACCTGAAGTGCTCGGGGCCCGGATTCCGAGGCTTCGGGCCGCACCGGGAAAGAGAAAATCAGATGATCATCCAGGAAACCACGGACCGGGTCATCCCTGAGCAACGCGAGGTCACGGGAGCGGCCGTGGGCGATGCGACCAAGCAACTGCTCCAGCCGCCCTTCACCATGGCGGCGACGCCCGTCTCGCGCCCGCTCGCGGCCCCGGCTCCGGTCCCGCCGATCGTCGGGCCCCGGATTCTCATCTACAAGCAGGACCCCACCAACGCCGAGCTGGGCGTCAGGGCGATCTTCATCCCCAGCCCGGTACTGGCCGGTCCCACCGACGCCCGGATCATCACCGAGCTGCCCGGCACCACGCCCGTGGCCCGCAGCACCAACGGCGACTTCATCTTCGTCCCCAACTCCCCGGAGTTCGACTGCGCGCACACGTACGCGGTCGTCCGGGAGACGCTGACGATGTACGAGCGCCACAACGGCGGCGCCCCTCTGCCGTTCGCGTGGAACACCGGCGGAAACCTCGACCGGCTCTCGGTCTTCCCGCGCGCCGCGTCCGGTGCCAACGCCTTCTACAGCAGGTCGGCCAAGGCGCTGAAGTTCCTGTTCTTCACCCCGCCCAACACGACGCAGGAGGTCTTCACCTGCCGCTCCCTCGACATCGTCGCCCACGAGACCGGTCACGCGATCCTCGACGGGCTCAAGCCGGGCTGGCTCGGCGCGGAGAACCCGCCGCAGACCGGTGGCCTGCACGAGTCGTTCGGTGACCTGACCGCCATCTTCCTGACGCTGTCGCAGCCCGACCAGGCCGAGGCGCTCGTCGCGCTCACCAAGGCCAACCTGCACGCCAAATCCTTCCTGTCGTGCCTGGCCGAACAGTTCGGCCAGGCACTCGGCCTGCCGTTCGGCCTGCGCAACGCGGACAACGACCTCAAGCTGAGCGAGGTCAGCAACGAGGTGCACGCGATCTCCCAGGTGTTCACGGGAGGCGTCTACGACGTGCTCGCCGACATCTACGCGCACGAAAGCACCAAGCAGGGCACGATCAAGAGCCCGACCATGATCCTCATGGAGGTCACGGACAAGCTCTGCAAGCTGCTGTTCAACGCCATCAAGAAGGCGCCCGACACCGGGGCGACCTACACCGACGTCGTCAACCAGATGCTGCAGATCTCGGCGGCTCAGGGCGATCCCAACATCTACCGGACCTTCATCCGCAACCGGTTCGCCTTCCGGGAAGTGGTGACCTCGCCCACGCCCTTCACCGAGATGCTCTCCGGTGAGATGGACTTCATGAACGCCGACTACACCGGCGACGGCAAGGCCGCGAAGGACGCCGTCAAGGTGAAGGCCGCCGACACGGCCTCCGCCAGCCTGCGCGCCGTGCAGGACCGGTCGTGTTGCTGCGGCACCATGCAGCTGCCCGAGTTCCAGGTCATCGGCACGGACAAGCTGACGAACACGGGCGACCTGACCGACGACGACATCCTCGCCGCGGAGCTGGCCGCGCTGAAGAAGGCGTTCAAGTAAGAAGGCGTTCCGGCGAACGGCCTCACATGCGCCTGGGACGGGAGGGGAGCCGCACATGCGGGTGAAAGTCGAGAGAACCGGCGGCTTCGCCGGCCTTGAGGAGACCGTCGCCGCCTATGACACCGGCGATCTCTCCGAGCAGGAGGCCGCCAAGGTGGACGAAGCGCTGGCCGCGATCGGGGCGGCCATGGATCGGGGCGAGCCGGCCGAGGTGGGGGCTGACCTGTTCACCTACCGGATCACGGCCGGCGACGGATCCGGACGGGGGCGGGTCTACACGGTGTCCGGCGAGCCCCTGCCGGAGCTGGCGCAGGCGCTGGCCGTGCTCTCCCGGCAGGAGTAGCAAGGGCCGGACTCGTGTCTCGCACGAGTCCGGCCTTCGCCGTACTTGTGTCTCGTACGCGCGCAGGCTACTTCGCCACGATGAGCTGGTCGTGCTCCTGGGACAGGACGGTGAGGTCGGACGAGCGGCCCTGCTCCGCCGGGAAGGTGATCCGGATCCGCCCGGCACCTTCTTGGTCCCAGCGGCCGACGGCTGCGCGGGGACGGTCGTCCGGGCCCGGGGTCCACGAGACGAAGGTCCCGTCGGGCCGGAAGTCCATCCCCGCCCGCCCTCTCCGGGCAGGCGGGAACGGGAAGTCGTCCCGGCGGTACACGGTGGTCGTGCCGGTGTCCTCCTCGAAGGAGTGCAGCCAGCTCCCCACGATGCCGGGCGTCTCTTCGTTCGTCATGACGGCGTCCCGGGCGGCCGGTCAGCCGCCCTGGCCGTTGCCCGCCACCACACCGAGCGCGGCGCGGGCGTCCCTCACCACCTCTTGCAGCAGATGCTCCAGCTCGTGCCGCGTCCCGTCGCCGGAGAACGGCTGGGTGGCGGCGGCAGAGACGCCGCCGGACACGCCGCCGGACACGCCGCCGGAGTGG
>NZ_VCKX01000212.1 GCF_005889725.1 Nonomuraea zeae | reverse complement strand
AGCCCCGCTCAGAGCCCTGCCCCGAGCCCCGCTCCGAGCTCCGCCACGAACCCGCCCGGCGCGGGAGGTGATGCGGCGTGACGCTGATCGCGCCCTTCTGGCTGCTGCTGCTCATCCCGGTGGCCCTGCTCGCCGTCACCTACGTGGTCATGGCGCTGCGCAGGACCGCGTACGCCGTCAGGTTCACCAACCTCGACCTGCTCGACAAGGTGGCGCCGAACCGGCCGGGCCGGCGCAGGCACATTCCCGCGGCGGCGCTGCTGCTCATGTTCGCCGTGCTCGTGGTCGGCTTCGCCAGGCCGACCGCGGAGGTGCGGGTGCCGAGAGAACGGGCCACGATCATGGTGGCGTTCGACGTGTCCGCGTCCATGGGCGCGACCGACGTGTCCCCGAACCGGTTCGAGGCGGCCAAGCAGGCGGCCAGGCAGTTCGTCGAAGGGCTGCCCGAGCGCTTCAACCTGGGCCTGGTGTCGTTCTCGTCGGCGGCCACGGTGACCGTGCCGCCCACGCTGGACCGGCAGACCGTGCTGACCGCGCTCGACCGGCTCAGCACCGCCTCCGGCACCGCCATCGGCGAGGCGGTCTACTCCTCGCTGGAGGCCATCGCCGCGCTCGACTCGGAGGAGGAGGCGCCGCCCGCGCACATCGTGCTGCTGTCGGACGGCTCCAACACCACCGGCCGCACGGTGAGCGAGGCGGCGGCGGAGGCCACCGCGCGGGGCGTGCCGGTCACCACCATCGCGTACGGCACGGCGGACGGCACCATCAGCCTCTCAGGACGGGAGGTCCCGGTGCCGGTGGACGGCCCGGC
This sequence comes from Nonomuraea zeae, assembly GCF_005889725.1. Lineage (GTDB taxonomy): Bacteria > Actinomycetota > Actinomycetes > Streptosporangiales > Streptosporangiaceae > Nonomuraea > Nonomuraea zeae. Next base: position 21,411 of record NZ_VCKX01000212.1, on the reverse strand, counting down.
GCTGCGCGAGCTGGCGGCGTCGGCCGGCGGCGGGTTCTACGAGGCGGCGAGCGGCGATGAGTTGCAGGCGGTCTACGAGGACATCGGCACCTCGGTCGGCTACCGCACCGAGCGTCAGGAGGTCTGGCAGTGGTTCGTGGCGGCGGGGCTGATCTTCGGGCTGATCGCGGCGGTGACGTCGATGCTGTGGTTCTCGAGGCTGCCGTGAGAGGGCTGGGCCGGCCGCGCGGACCGGAGTTCCGCACGCTGCCGCTCGGCACCCGGGAGGAGCCCGCGTACGCGCAGGCGCCGCCCAAGACGCCACCTCACCCAGGACCGCCTGCGACGATGCCTCACGCATCACCGCCCAGGACGCCACCCCCCGCAGCGCCGCCCATAGCAACCCGGACGGCCGGGACGCCGCCCAGGGGACGCCTCCTGGTGATCGCGGCGCTCGTCGCGGCGGTCACCGGGGCGGCCGGGGGTGTGGCCGGGGCCCGGCTCTCCGAAGGGTCCGAGCCGGTCCCCGCCGCCCTGCCCAGGGTGTCGCCGGCGCCGTCGGCCGGCCTGACCGGGATGAGCGCGACGGCGGCCCGCGTGCTGCCCAGCGTGGTCTCGGTGGAGAGCGGCAGCATGGGCGGCTCGGGGTTCGTGGTGGACGGCCGCGGCCACATCCTCACCAACGCGCACGTGGTCGCCGGGAACGTCCGGGCGACCGTGGTGCTGAGCGACGGCCGCCGGCTGAGCGCCCGCGTGATCGGCGCGGACGACGACGAGGACCTGGCCGTGCTGGAGGTGGGCTACCCGCGCGACCTGACCCCGGCCACGCTCGGCAGGTCCGCCGAGCTGTCCGTCGGCGAGCAGGTGCTCGCGATCGGCTCGCCGCTCGGTCTGTCGGGCACGGTCACCGCGGGCATCGTGAGCGCCCTGGACAGAGAGGTACGGCTGGGCGGCGCGCACCGGACGGCGGTGCAGACGGACGCGTCCATCAACCCCGGCAACTCGGGCGGCCCGCTGGTGAACGCCCGGGGCGAGGTCGTCGGCGTCAACACCGCGATCGCGGCCGGGAGGGGCGGCGGGAACATCGGCATCGGGTTCGCCATCCCCATCGACAGGGCCGCGCCCATCGCGGAACGAATCATCCGAAATTAGGGTCCTTGGCATGCGACTGCTTGTGGTGGAGGACGAGGAAGACCTGGTCGACGCGCTGCGCGTCGGGCTCGTCCGGGCCGGATACGCGGTGGACGTGGCCTACGACGCGCCGTCGGCGCACGAGAAGCTGCAGGTCAACACGTACGATCTGGCCCTGCTCGACCTCAACCTGCCCGGCGGCGACGGCTTCCAGCTCTGCCGCACCGTGCGCGCGGCCGGGAAGGGGGTGCGGATCATCATGGTGACCGCCCGCGACCGGCTGGACGACCGCGTGCGCGGGCTCGACGAGGGCGCCGACGACTACCTGGTCAAGCCGTTCGCCTTCCCGGAGCTGCTGGCCAGGGTGCGGGCGCTGCTGCGCAGGGACGCCGGCGGCGGCACCTCCGTGATCGAGGTGGGCGGGCTGCGGATCGACACGGCCAGGCTGGAGGTGTCGCTGGACGGCAGGTCGCTGGCGCTCACCCCGAAGGAGTACGGCGTGCTGCACTACCTGATGACCAGGCCGGGCCACGTGGTCTCCTCCGAGGAGCTGCTCGAACACGTCTGGGACGAGCACACCGACCCGTTCACCAGCACCGTGCGCGTCACGGTCGGGAACCTGCGCCGCAAGCTGCAGGAAGAGGGGCTGATCGAAACGGTGATCAGCAGGGGTTACCGGCTCAAGGAGCCGACATGATCCACACCATCCGCTTCCGGATCACCGTGCTCTACTCCGGCCTGCTGTTCGTGCTGGCCGCGCTCGTGCTCGGCGGCATCTACTTCGCCGTCTCCAAGACCACCGACCAGCGCCCCTACACGACCGAGTACGCCAAGACCTACTCGGGCAGCCAGTACCTGGGCAAGCAGGAGGTCGTGTTCGTCGAGGAGGTCGAGAACGCGATCAACTTCAGGACCATGACCACGCTGCGCGACTACTCGCTGATCACCCTGGGCGGCCTCTACGTCGCCAGCCTCGGCATCGGCTGGGTGCTCGCGGGCCGCGTGCTGCGCCCGGTCAGGTCGATCACCCACACCACGGAGGAGATCCAGGCCACCGACCTGACCAGGCGGATCAAGCTGGGCGGCCCCCGCGACGAGCTCAAGGATCTGGCCGACACCATCGACACCATGCTGGACCGGCTGGAGCAGGCGTTCAGCGCGCAGCGCCAGCTCATCGACGACGCCTCGCACGAGCTGCGCAGCCCGCTGACGATCATCCGGGCGAACGTGGACGCCGTGCTCGCCGCCCCCGACGCCAGCGAGGAGGAGCGGACCAGGGCGGTGGCCATCGTGGACCGCGCGACCACCCGCATGACCAGGCTCGTCGAGGACCTGCTGGCCAGCGCCAGGCGGCAGGGCACCGCGTTCGCCGACGCCGACCTCGACCTGGCCAGGGTGGCGGCGGAGGCGTGCGAGGAGTACGCCGCCCCGGCCGCCGCCCGCCAGGTGAGCATCGTCCGCGACCTGCCACCCGGCCTGGGGATGACCGGCGACAGCGACGCGCTGCGCCGCGCGGTGGCGAACCTGCTGTCCAACGCCGTGCGCCTGTCACCGCCCGGCGGCGTGATCCGGGTGGCGGCGGGCAGGGCGGACGGCTGGCTGTGGACGGCCGTCCGCGACGACGGACCCGGGCTGGAGAAGGCCGACCAGGCCCGGGTGTTCGACCGCTTCTGGCGCGGCGAGTCCAGCCGCCGCGACCGTCACACAGGTCTGGGGCTGGCCATCGTCCGCCAGATCGTGGAGTCGCACGGAGGCAGGGTGGCGGTGTTCTCCACCCTCGGCGTGGGGGCGACGTTCGCGCTCTGGCTGCCGCCGCGCGACGGCGTGCCGGGCGCGCCCCCGGAAGGGAACCCGCTCGGCTAGGAGCGCCTGCGGCAGAGCGCCCGGGTGAGGAGGAAGGCCAGCACCGGCAGCACGAACACGGCCACCCGCAGGCCGAGGACGATCGTCGAGTAGACGTCGTGCGAGACGGTCAGCAGCGCCGCAGGAGCCGGCGCCGTCGGCGGGAAGCCGGGCGCGGAATGCATCGCCGGCGGCGTCTCCGACACCCACATCCCGGCCCACAGCACGGTGAAGAACACGATGACCGCGACGCCCAGCGCCGTGCGCACCGGGGCCTGCGACGGCCGGTCCAGGAGCTGGTGGTGGTCGCCGTCGCCGGTGAAGCGCCGCTCCAGGAACGGATAGACCAGCAGCACGCCGAAGAACGCCAGCAGGATCAGCGCCGGGATCCACAGCCCGATCTGCAGCACGTAGCCGCCGACCGCGATCTCCCACGGCGGCACCAGCCGCTGCGCCCCGTCGAGCACCCCGGAGTACCAGAACGGCTGCGCCGAGGGCGGATAGCCGCCCTCGCGGTAGACCCCGTGCTCCCACACCGGGTTGACGCGCACGAACGTGGACACCAGCGCGATGGCCCCGATCGTGAACAGCGCCGTGGCGCCGTTCTTGACCGCGAAGTAGGGGAAGAACGGCCCGCCGGTCACGCGGTGCTCGTCCGCCGCGGTGGCGCGGCGTTCCGTGTGCTTCTGCCGCCAGGTGAGGATCAGCGCGTGCAGCGGCACCACCGCCAGCAGGATGCCGGGCACCAGCAGCACGTGGGTGACGAAGACGCGCGGGATCACCTGTCCTGGGAACCCGCCGTCGAACACGAACGTCGCCAGGTAGGTGCCGACCAGCGGGATCGAGAGCAGCAGCCCGTGCGCCTGCCGCAGCCCGGTCATGGCGAGCTGGTCGGCGGGCAGCGAGACCCCCAGGAACGACTCGAACAGCGCCAGCCCGAACAGCACCACTCCGAGCATCCAGGTCAGCTCGCGCGGCTTCCTGAAGGCGCCGGTGAAGAAGACGCGGCACATGTGGGCCACGATCGCCAGCACGAACACCGTCGCCGACCAGTGGTGCAGCTGGCGGATCAGCAGCCCGCCGCGCACGTCCAGGCTGAGCTCGGTGACGGAGGCGAAGGCCACGTCGGGGTTGGGCTTGTAGAACAGCGTCAGGAACGTGCCCGTGAGCACCAGCAGCACGAACGAGTAGAGGGCCAGCTCGCCCAGCAGGAACGACCAGTGGCTGGGGAACAGCTTGCGCAACTGCGGCCGGAGCCAGCGGCCGAACGGCAGCCGGTCGTCCAGGTAGATCGCCGAGTCGCGGGCGGCCTTGGCCGATCCAGCGACGAATCGGGTGCCGCGTTTGGGCTTGGTAGGAGTGGCCATGGGCGCCTCCTGGTGGGGGTGTGATCCGATTCTGCACCCACCGCGCCCCTTTCTCAAGAATTGGTGTAAACCAATTGGTCTAATCCAATTTCTGGTCTACCGGTCGTATAATTGGATTAGACCTGTGGTAGGCCGTTTACCAGCAGAAATGACGACTTAACCGAGGAGTGCAGTTTCATCATCAATTTCGCCGGTAGAGTCCGGTGCAGAGGCGTTGGATTGGAGCTGTGGTGGCCAAGTATGTTTACGACTTCACCGAGGGCAACAGGAATCTCAAAGATCTTCTCGGCGGTAAGGGAGCCAACCTCGCCGAAATGACGAACCTCGGGCTGCCCGTTCCCCCAGGATTCACGATCACCACCGACGCCTGCCGCCACTACCTGGCGGCAGGCGCCGCGCCGGACGGTCTGGAGCAGGAAGTCGCGGAGCACCTCGACGCGCTTGAGAGCCAGATGGGCAGGACCCTCGGACAGGCCGACGACCCGCTGCTGGTGAGCGTGCGGTCGGGCGCCAAGTTCTCCATGCCGGGGATGATGGAGACGGTGCTCAACATCGGGCTCAACGACGAGTCCGTCCGCGGGCTGGCCAAGCAGGCGGGCGGCAACGACCGCTTCGCCTGGGACTCCTACCGCCGGCTCATCCAGATGTTCGGCAAGACCGTGCTCGGGATCGACGGCGACCGGTTCGAGGAGGCGCTCGACGCGGTGAAGGGCCACCGCCAGGACACCGACCTGGACGCGAGCGAGCTGCAGCAGCTGGTGGAGACGTTCAAGGGCATCGTCCGCGAGGAGACGGGCAAGGACTTCCCCGCCGACCCGCGCGAGCAGATGCGCCTGGCCGTCATGGCCGTCTTCGACTCGTGGAACGCCCCGCGCGCGATCCTCTACCGCCGCCAGGAGCGCATCCCCGCCGACCTCGGCACGGCGGTCAACATCGTGGCCATGGTCTTCGGCAACGTCGGCAACGACTCGGGCACCGGCGTCGCCTTCACCCGCGACCCCGGCACCGGCCGGCAGGGTCTCTATGGCGACTACCTCCAGAACGCCCAGGGCGAGGACGTGGTGGCGGGCATCCGCAACACGATCCCGCTGGAGGACCTCGAACGCATCGACAAGCAGTCGTACGACGAGCTCCTCACGATCATGGAGACCCTGGAGAACCACTACAAGGACCTGTGCGACATCGAGTTCACGATCGAGCGCGGCAAGCTGTGGATGCTGCAGACGCGGGTCGGCAAGCGCACGGCGGCGGCCGCGTTCTGCATCGCCACCCAGCTCGTGGACCAGGGCCTGATCACCCTCGACGAGGCCGTCACCCGGGTCACCGGCGACCAGCTCGCGCAGCTCATGTTCCCCCGCTTCGACGCCTCGGTCGAGAAGAAGAAGATCGCCAAGGGGATGAACGCCTCCCCTGGCGCGGCGACGGGCAAGGCCGTCTTCACCTCCGCGCGCGCCGTGGAGCTGGCCGAGCAGGGTGAGGACGTCATCCTCGTCCGCCGCGAGACCAACCCGGACGACCTGGCCGGCATGATCGCCGCCAGGGGCATCCTGACGAGCCGGGGCGGCAAGACCTCGCACGCGGCCGTGGTGGCCAGGGGCATGGGCAAGACGTGCGTGTGCGGGGCCGAGGAGCTGGAGGTCTCGACCGCCGAGCGCACGTTCACCGCCCCCGGTGGCGTGGTGGTCTCGGAGGGCGACGTCATCTCCATCGACGGGACCTCCGGCGAGGTGTTCCTCGGCGAGGTGCCCGTGGTGGACTCGGCGGTCGTCGAGTACTTCGAGGGCGCGGAGCCGGCCGACGACCTCGTCAGGGCGGTGGACCGGATCATGCGCCACGCGGACGCGGCCCGCAGGCTCGGCGTCCGCGCGAACGCCGACACCCCCGACGACGCGGCCCGGGCCCGCAGGTTCGGCGCGCAGGGCATCGGCCTGTGCCGGACGGAGCACATGTTCCTCGGCGAGCGCCGGCAGCTGGTGGAGGACCTGGTCCTGGCCTCGGACGACGGGGAGCGCCAGGCCGCCCTGGACGCCCTGGAGCCCCTGCAGAAGGCGGACTTCACCCAGATCTTCGAGGCCATGGGCGGCGACCCGGTCACGATCCGCCTCATCGACCCGCCCCTGCACGAGTTCCTCCCCGACATCGTGGACCTGTCGATCAAGGTCGCCACGACGGAGGCCACGGAGAAGGAGCGCAAGCTCCTGTCCGCCGTACGGCGCCTGCACGAGCAGAACCCGATGCTGGGCCTGCGCGGCGTGCGTCTCGGGCTGGTGATCCCCGGCCTGTTCGCCATGCAGGTCAGGGCCATCGCCCAGGCGGCCAAGGAGGTTCCGGGCGCGCGGCCGGAGATCATGATCCCGCTGGTGGCGGCCGTACAGGAGCTGGAGGCGGTGCGCGACGAGGCCGTCAAGATCCTCGCGGACGTGGGCGTGGAGGCCCTGATCGGCACCATGATCGAGGTGCCCAGGGCCGCGCTGACGGCGGCGCAGATCGCCGAGGCGGCGGAGTTCTTCTCGTTCGGCACCAACGACCTCACCCAGCTGACGTGGGGCTTCTCCAGGGACGACGTGGAGGCGGCCTTCTTCTCGAACTACCTGGACCTGGGCATCTTCGGCGTCTCCCCGTTCGAGAGCCTGGACAGGGAGGGCGTCGGGCGCCTGGTCGAGATCGCGGTGCGGGAGGGCCGGGCCGCCCGGCCCGGCCTGCACCTCGGCATCTGCGGCGAGCACGGCGGCGACCCGGACTCGGTGCACTTCTGCCACGACGTGGGCCTGGACTACGTCTCCTGCTCGCCGTTCCGCATCCCGGTGGCCCGGCTGGAGGCCGGCCGGGCGGCGCTGGCGGAGAGCGACTCCGACACCCGCTGATCTGCGGTGACGCGCGCGCTGCCCGGTGGGCGGCGCGCGCGTCCGCGTTTTCGTGGCAACCTGTTCATCTGCCGGCCGCCCCAGCAGACGATCGAGGAGCTGAGCAAGGCGCTGCTCGCCAGCCGCAGCGCCATCACGGGAGCGGTCACGCTGCTGGCCGGCCACAACGTCGTGCGCCGGTCCCGGTCCGCCGGGCAGCGCGTGGACCATGTGACCCTCGACCCCCGGGCCCTCGACCCGGCCGGGTTCGCCGGGGAGACCTACCGGGAGCAGGCGGAGCTCGCGCGCACCGCGCTGGGCCTGCTCGACGAAGGCGACACCGAGCGGCGCCGGATGCTCGACGAGGGCGCCGCGTTCTACGACTTCCTGGCCGAGCGGCTGCCCGCCCTCCTGACCGAGTGGCACGCCAAGCGCGGCACGCTCGGCCACCGCGACTGACCACGTACGGACACCCGCCACACCCGTCACCGATCCGAGAGGTGCTTCACCATGTCCGCAGAATTCACCGTCCCCGCCGGCGACACCCGGCTCCACGGCACCGACACCCCCGGCGCGACGCCCGCGGTGGTGTTCCTCAACGGCGGCTTCGCCACGCAGAAGCACTGGAAGCGCGTGCTCCAGCGGCTCGGCGGCAAGCACCGCACGGTCACCTTCGACGCGCGCGCCCGCGGCAAGTCGGGCACGTCGTCGGACTACTCGCTCGGCACCGCCGTCGCCGACGTGCACCGCGTGGTCGAGGCCACGGGCGTCGAGCGCCCGATCCTGGTCGGCTGGTCGAACGGCGCGACGCTCGCGGTGCGCTACGCGACCGAGCACCCGGACCAGGTCGGCGGGCTCGTCCTCATCGACGGCGCGTACCCGATCGCCGTGTTCGACGAGGCCGGCAAGGAGGCCGTGCGCCGGCAGTTCCGCCGGGTGGGCTGGCTCCTGCGGCTGGCCTCCTTACTCCGCCTGACCGCGAGGATGACGCCGGACCAATGCGCCCAGGTCGTCATCGAGACGACCGACGTCAACGGCGAGTTCGAGGCCGACTTCGCGGCCCTGCGGGTGCCGGCGGCCTTCGTCGTCGCCAGCGGGCCGCACTCCGGCGCCAGCGAGGAGGAGAACGCGAAAATGCGCGCCGCCGTCGGCAAGGCCACGGCGCTCAACGAGCTCGTGACGGTGTTCGCCACCGCCCCCAGCAACCACGTGCAGGTCCTCAGCAAGGACCCCGGCCTGATCGTGGGCGCGATCGAGGACGTCGTCAGGCGATCGGCATGAGCATTGGGCAGATGACGGGCCGCTCCTCGCACGAGGGGCGGCCCTCTTCGCGTCAGTCGCCCGGTTCGTCGTCCCAGTCGGGAGGCGTCACCTTGCCGGACGCCCAGTCCTGCCGCAGGATCGCGTAGCCGACCGAGTCGTGCAGCTCGCCGTCCTGGCCCGGCCACGCCTGCCGGTAGTGCGCCTCCTTGGCGTAGCCACTCCGTCGGAAGACCGCTCTCATCGCGTGGTTGTCCTGCCGGGTCGTGCCCTCGATCCGCGTGATGTGCGGCAGCTCGGTGAAGAGATGGCCGGTCAGCCACGCCACCGCCCGCGAGCCGAGCCCGCGCCCCCGCCAGGTCTTCCTGATCCGCAGGTCGAACATGGGCGTGTCGTCGGCGAGATCCTGCAGCCGCACCAGCCCCGCCGGCTCACCGTCGGCGAGCACCCAGAACGATCGGGTGTCCTCGTCGTCATAGAGGCCGTCGCCGGCCCGCCTCCTGACCGTCTCCGCGTCCTGCGTGCCCGCGTGGAAGGGCCATTCCTCCTCGGTCATGAAGGCGACGAGGCGCTCGGTGTCTGACGGCGTGAATCTGGCGAACTCGATGTGCACCGCCCGATCCTGCTGGCCGCCTTCTGGCGGGGTCAACCGGTTTTCGGCTCGCCGCGAGCCGCCCGCACGGCTCGCGGCGGCGTGCCGATCGGCTCGGGGTCAGCTCACGGTGACGGTGTGCAGGAGGTTGTTCAGGCCGCTCCCGGACTCCCAGGTGCCCTGGTTGGCGAGCCGGAGTGAGTACTCGGGTCGGGCCGAGAGCTGCGGGTCCGGCAGGGCGAGCAGGAGCGCGTAGCTGCCGGCGGGGACGGACGCGGGCACGGTGACGGTCTGGGTGATCGTCGAGGTGGCTCCCGCCTGCCAGGTGCGGGGGTCGGCGGAGAGCGGGAGGCGGTACACGGCCGAGGTGGCGGTGTTGCGCAGGACCAGCTCCACGTTGCGCGGGTTGACGGGGGCGGCGTACCCGTCGTTCCTGAGGGTGATGGTGACCGGCAGGCCGCCGCCTCTGGTGGCCGTGCCCGGGTACGTCCCGCTCTGCAGGGCCAGGCGGTAGCCGAGGCTGCGGGTGATCTCCGCCAGGCAGCCGCCGGTGTTCCAGCCGCCCAGCACGCCGGTGTGGTAGTCGGTGTTGAGGTAGGACCAGTGGAAGCCGGACAGCTCGCTCTTGGCGGTCGGGCAGTCGGAGCGCGGCGGGTTCGGGTTGCAGGTCTCGCCGCCCATCGCGACGTACGCGGTCTCGGCCTGCAGGTACGGATACTCCACCGCGGCGTTCTCGTAGGTGCCGTAGTCGTCCGGGCTGGCCAGGAAGCAGTCGTTGTGGTGCCCCAGCCGGGCCGGGGCCGAGCCGTTGTGCGCCTGGCCGGGCGGCAGCGCGGTGGCCGAGTACAGCGTGCGCTTGAACTTGGGCGTGCGCAGCTGCACCATCCGGGTCGACGGCAGCACGCTGAGGATCTTGTCGACGACGGCCTTCCTGTTGGCCCAGTCGGCCGCGCTCACCGTGCCGGCGTTGCCGAAGTTCTGGGTGTAGTACCACTCGCCCCAGGCGCCGATGAAGCCCGCCTGCATGAGGTAGATGACGTCCCTGTTGGCGCTCAGGTAGGGCGCGAGCTGGTCGAGGTGGGCCAGCACGCGGTCCTTAGCGGCGTCGGCGCCGTCGGTGGAAGTGGTGTAGGCGAAGCGCAGGATCATCTTCATGCCCGCCGCGCGTACGGTGTCGAGCTGCTGCTGCAGCTGGTCCAGCGCGGCCTGGCCGATCGGGGCGGTCTTGTACTCGGCCAGGTAGAAGACGCACATCACGAGGGAGATCTGCTGGCTGGTGCGGTAGCTCTGGAGGGTGGCCAGGGCGAAGTCGTTCTTGTCGCAGTCTCCGGTGTGGTGGTAGAGGCCGCGCTCGGGGTTGGCGAAGTTGTCGGTGGTCTGCGGGTAGGTGACGGTCTGCCCGCCGCCCCCGCCTCCGCCGCTGTAAACATGCGTGTACTTGGCTGAGGTCTCCAGCGGGGACTCGACCTGGAAGACGAGGTCGGCGTCGTTCGGGGTGGCGCTCTCGCCGAGGTCGGCGCGGTTCACCGTCCAGGTCGCGACGCCGCCGGAGGCGGAGTGGGTGACGGCGCGCACCGGCGTCCAGCTCCAGCCGCCGCCGTTGTGCCGGTAGAGGGTCGCGTTCTCCAGCAGGTAGTCGGCTCCCACGCCGCCCTGGGCGAAGCCCGTCGCGGCGTTGCGGTCGGTGTCGACGTACGTGCGCGCGTAGGCGGGGCTGCCGGTGTAGGCGAACCGGTACGTGACGGTGGTCGCGGTGTTGGTGGCCGACTGGCCGGTGATGGCGGCGAACGCGGGCGGCGCGACGAGGACGGACGCGCACAGGAAGGCGAGGAGGGTGAGGCTGCGTACGATTTTCGACATGGGGATGCGGCTCCTAGGGGCCGGGGCGGACTACGGTGGGCGGCCGGTGCGGGGCTCGGATCCGCTCGTGATTAATAATGGAGTCCATGTAAATCAAGTCAAGACCCCAATCGGCCCATTGACGATCTGCCGGTTGGGCGGGTTTGATAATCAGGGACTCCGCGATAATGGCGGGCAATCAGCGGAGCGGATGGCGCGGGCCGCCCGATCGGGCAGGCTGGAGGCATGCCCGAGACCCGCCTCCCCGGCGGATTCGTCAATGCCGTCGTCCGCGCCGGTGACACCGTCCGCCGCCGGCCCGGCCCGCGGGCCGCGTTCGTGCACGAGCTGCTCGCCCTGTTCGAGCGGCGCGGGTGGCCGGGCGCGCCCAGGTTCCGCGGATTCGACGAGCGGGGGCGTGAGATCCTCGGCTTCGTGCCCGGCCACGTGGCCTGGGAGGAGCACCAGCCGGACGGCGTCACGTCGGACCGCAGCCTGGCCCGGGTGGCGGAGCTGGTGCGCGAGTTCCACGACCTGACCGCGGGCACGCCGCTGGCCGGCGCGGAGGAGGTCGTCTGCCACAACGACCTGTCGCCGAAGAACACCGTCTACCGGGACGAGCACGGCGCGGGGCTGCGGCCGGTCGCGATCATCGACTGGGACCTCGCGGCGCCCGGACGGCGGATCCACGACGTGGCGCACGTGTGCTGGCAGTACGCCGGTCTCGGGCCCGGCGCCGCCGACGCGCCCCGGCGGGTGCGGCTGATCTGCGACGCCTACGGGCTGGCGGACCGGCGCGGCGTGGTGGCGGCCGTCCTGTGGTGGCAGGACCGGTGCCGGCGCGGCATCGAGGCCGAGGCGGCGGCCGGGGCGCCGCACGCGGTCCGGCTGCGCGCCGCCGGGGTGGTGGAGCAGGTGCGCGCCGCCCACGACTGGGTCGCCGCCCACCGCGCCGACCTGGAACGCGCCCTGCGATAGCGGCCCGGGGGTCAGTTCGGGGAGACGGCTTCCTGGATGGGGATGTAGTCGTGCCGCATGCCGTGATCACCCAGCCACTGGCGCAGCCCCGCCACGGCCGCCGGATTGGCCGCCACCTGGGCCGCGTACTCCGACAGGGAGACCTCCTCCCCGTCGTCGAACAGCAGCCGCGCGGGCCCCGACCACGACAGCGTCCACTTGGCCTCGCCGAGCTGGATCAGCACCGCCTCCAGCGCCTGCCCCAGCACCCCCGCGAGCAGGGTCTCCGACGGGGCCCAGCCCTGTTCGAGCAGCACGGCGGCCAGCTCCGCCTGCCGGCCGCGGGCGATCGCCTCGAAGGCCGCGTCCAGGTACGGCCGGTTCGCCCCCATCACCCGCTGCCCCGCCATCGCCAGGTCGTGCAGGGCGTCGGCGTTGCGGCCCGCGTACATGCCGTGCGCCACCAGCTCCTCCCACGACACCGGCCGCAGCCCGGTCAGCGCCTCGGGCGTCCACATGGACTGCTCCACCGCCTGCACCGCCACGTTCGCGTCCCGCAACAGGGTCAGCGCCGAGCGCGGGTCCGGCACCTGCTCGGGCTCGGGCAGTTGCTCGATGGCGGCCAGGCGTTCGGCCAGGCTGGGATGGGAGTCGTACGGCGAGACCTCCTCCGGCTCGTCGGCCAGCTTGGCGATCTCGGCCTGCCGCCCGGAGTCGCTCATCAGCGCGTGGAAGCCGCCGAACACCGTCGCCGGCCGGGTGCCGCCCGAGCCGGTCAGCGACAGGTAGTTGCCGACGTACAGGTCCCAGCCCAGCACGGTGCTGTGGATCTTGCGCAGCGCGCCCGCCATGGCCTGCCGCCCGCCGATCGCGACCGCGAACCGGTCGGCCTCCAGCTCCTGCTTGCGCGAGACGGCCTGGGAGACCCGCAGGTAGAGCTTGGCGTACCAGGTGAACAGGCGCTGGATGAACGGGTGGTTGCCCAGCCCCCGCACGGTCGCGATCAGCGACACCCGCCCCCGGTAGACCGGCGCGCCCAGCCGCGTGTGCGCGCCGCTGTAGTGGCCGAGCTCGTGCCCGAGCACCGCGCGCATCTCGTCCACCGTGAGCGTCTGCAGCAGCGGCAGCCCGACGAACATCCGCCGCCGCGTGGCCTTCAGCCCCAGGAAGCGCGTGTCCTCCGAGACTGCCGCGTTCACCTCCGCCACCAGGCGGATCTCGTCCGGCGGCGCCGTACGCACCCGCTGGGCGAGCTCGTCGACCGTCTGCCAGAGCACCGGCTCGTGCTCGCGGCCCACCGGCACGCCCGGCTGCTCGCCGCCGCCGCGCCGGCTCACCATGAACAGGGCGCGGACGAGCGCCCCGGCGGCCAGGGTGAGGACGATCGCAATCTTGACCGTGCTGGCGTGGAAGTCCACCAGGAGCAGGACGTCGAAGAAGACGGCGGCGGCCAGGATGAGGCCGACCAGCACGTAGAAGCCGGCGAGCAGGGTAAAGGCCAGCACTGCTCGGAACGCTGTCGTCATTGGGGAGGGCTCCCAGGGGAATGGGTTCTCGCGAGGCTCGACACTAGCGGAGACATGAAACTGGATAAAATCACTCCTCTGATGCCGTACTACGACGACCACGACCAGGAGCGCTGGATACCGGAACTTCCCGGCAATCCCGAACGCTCGGCGTTCGAACGCGACAGGGCCCGCGTGCTGCACAGCGCCGCGCTACGCAGGCTGGCGGCGAAAACACAGGTCGTGGGCCCTGGTGAGACGCTCGGCGGCGGCCAGCACATCCCGCGCACCAGGCTCACCCACTCGCTCGAATGCGCCCAGGTGGGCAGGGAGATGGGCGCCACCCTCGGCGTGGACCCCGACCTGGTCGAGACCGCCTGCCTGGCGCACGACCTGGGGCACCCGCCGTTCGGCCACAACGGGGAGATGGCGCTCAACGCCCTGTCGGCCTCGTGCGGCGGCTTCGAGGGCAACGCGCAGAGCCTGCGCCTGCTCACCAGACTCGAGGCCAAGGTGCTCACCGAGGACGGCCGCAGCGCCGGGCTGAACCTGACGCGCGCGGCACTCGACGCCTCGATCAAATACCCGTGGACGTGCGACAAGTCGCCCAAATACGGCGTGTACGACGACGACCTGCCGGTGTTCGCATGGATCAGGGAAGGCGCACCCGAAGGGCGGGTCAGCTTCGAGGCGCAGATCATGGACTGGGCCGACGACGTCGCCTACTCCGTGCACGACCTCGAGGACGCCCTGCACTCCGGCCACGTCACCCCCGAGGCGCTCCAGTCGCGCACCGAGCGCGGCCAGGTGTGCGAGATCACCCGCACCTGGTACGCCCCGGGAGCCGACCTCGGCGAGCTGGAAGAGGTCTTCGCCAAGCTGATCGCCGACCCCCTCTGGCCACGCCGCTTCGAGGCCACGATCGCCGACCTGGCCGGGCTCAAGGCGCTGACGAGCGGCCTCATCGGCCGCTTCTGCCGCTCCGCCCAGACCGCCACCAAGGAGGTGTACGGCTCGCGCCACCGCGCCGACCTCGTCGTCCCGAGGTCCACCAGGCTGGAGTGCGCGCTGCTCAAGGGCGTGACCGCCCACTACGTGATGACCACCGCGGACCACAACGCCAACCAGGCCAGGCAGCGCGACCTCATCACCGAGCTGGCCTCCCTGATCACGCTCGGCGCCCCGGGCACGCTGGAGCCCGCCTTCCGGCCCGCGTGGGCGGAGGCGCCGGGAGACGCCGCCCGCGTCCGCGTGGTGATCGACCAGATCGCCTCACTCACCGACACTTCGGCGGTGGCCTGGCACAGAAGGCTCTCGCGCTGACCAAGGTTGTCCAATGAGGCTGGTCACCTGACTCAACCCGCTTTCCCGACGACTCCAGGGGGCGGATACTGCGGCCATGGCGACATATGTGATCGTCGGGGCCGGGCTGGCGGGCGCCAAGGCGGCGCAGACCCTGCGCGATGAAGGCTTCGACGGCGAGATCGTGCTGATCGGCGCGGAGGACGAACGGCCCTACGAGAGACCGCCACTGTCCAAGGACTATCTCCAGGGCAAGGGCGAACGAGAGCAGATCTTCGTGCACCCCGCGGAGTGGTACGCGGACAACGCCGTCGATCTGCGGCTCGGCCGGCGCGTCACGCGCATCGAGCTCGATCACCACGTGGTCAGGTTCGGCGACGGGTCACGCCAGCCGTACGACAAGCTGCTCATCGCCACCGGCGCCACCCCCAGGCGGCTGCCGGGCCCCGGGACGTACCTGCGGACCGTCAAGGACTGCGAGGCGCTCAAGGAGCGTCTGGCAGCCGCGGAGAGCGTGCTCATCGTCGGCGCGTCCTGGATCGGGCTGGAGACCGCGGCCGCGGCCCGCGCCGCGGGCTGCGGCGTCACCGTCGTCGAGCCCGAGCCCACCGCACTGAACCGGGCACTGGGCCCCGAGCTCGGCGACCTCTTCGCCCGCCTGCACGCGAGCAAGGGCGTGGACCTGCGCTTCGGCACCGCCGCCGCCGAGATCACCGACAACGGCGTGCGGCTCAGCTCCGGCGAGCGGCTCTCGGCCGACCTCGTCGTGGTCGGCATCGGCGCCGCGCCCGAGGTCGGCCTCGCCCGCGACGCCGGGCTCGACGTCGAGCACGGCATCCTGACGGACGCCGCGCTGCGCACCTCGCACCCCGACGTGTTCGCGGCGGGCGACGTGGCCGAGTCGTTCCACCCGCTGTACGGCCGGCGCCTGCGCGTCGAGCACTGGGCCAACGCCCTGCACGGCGGCCCCGCCGCCGCCAGGTCCATGCTCGGCCAGGAGGTCGCCTACGACCGGGTCCCGTACTTCTACACCGACCAGTACGAGCTCGGCATGGAGTTCTCCGGCGACATCGAGGGCTACGACGAGATCGTCTACCGGGGCGACCCGGAGAGCCTGGAGTTCGTCGTCTACTGGCTGCGCGGCGGCCGCGTGATCGCCGGCATGAACGTCAACGTCTGGGACGTCGTGGACGACATCCAGGAGCTCATCAGGTCAGGCGTCATTGTTGACCAAAAGGAGCTATCGACGGGTCAACAGTGATCACGTCGCCGTCGTCGCTCTTCTTCGTGGGCTTGGGGGTCTTGCCCGCCTGCGGCGTCTGAGTCTTCTTCGACGAGCACTGGACGGTGCAGCGCGGGGTCTCGCCGAGCCGGCCGCGCAGCGCCAGCGTCTCCTCGCGGGGCGAGTACGTGCGGTTGCCCGTCCGCCAGGCGTCGAGGTAGTCCCACGGCTTCACCATGCCCCTGCGCACCCACCAGAAGGCCGGTCCCGTCTTCCACGAGATCGCGAAATAGAGGTTGGGCGCGGTGTCGCGGGCGTTGCCCGACCTACCCACCCGGCCCAGCAACTGGCCGGCCTTGACCCGGACGCCCGGCCTGATGCCGGCGGCGACCGAGTCGAGGTGACCGCCGAGGTAGCGCACGCCGTCGTCACCGATGATCGTGACGAACCTGCCCTCGCGGTCGGCGCCCGCGTCCGTGGTGGGGCGCCACCTGTTCTGGATGTTCACCTCGTCCACGACGCCGCCGACCGGCGCCACGAACGCGCACCCCTGCCCGGCCCAGATCGTCGTCTTGGGCAGCACGAGCAGCTGGCGCTGGTAGGTGGTCTTGCAGCCCTTGACCGGGAAGGTGTAGCTGTACTTCGACAGCTTCGGCGGCGGCACCTTGACCGGGTCGCCGCCCTCCGGCGGCTGCTCGGCGGCCTGGTGCTCGGCCGAGGGGGTGGGCTCGGGGATCGTGGCGGTCACCGAGGGCGTGCCCGTGACCGGGACCGTGGAGGGCGAGTTGGCGCTGACGCCGGCCAGCCCGGTGGCCTGGGTGCAGGCACCGGTCAGCAGCAACGCGCCCGCGATGGCCGCCCATCGTCCGATATGCCCCGATCGCATGATCTCCACCCGTGTCACCGTTTCCACCGACAACCTTTACCTTTGTAGCCGACCGGGGGACGTCTCAGAGCCGGTTTCCCCCTTTAGCAACCCACAGGTAATGCCCGTCTTCCCCGTACGCCTCCCCGCGGTTCTCCCCGTGGTTGCAGGCGGGGACACCCGTGCGGGCCGGAAGCGTCGGTGGGGCGGAATAGACTCACCGGCGTGGCTGGCCGGATCCGTGATGTCGACATCGCGCTCGTTCGCGAGCGTTCACCCATCGCCGATGTGATCGGCGAACACATTCAGTTGCGCAACGCGGGGGGCGGCAACCTCAAGGGGTTGTGCCCGTTCCACGACGAGAAGAGCCCGTCGTTCAACGTCACCCCCGAGCGCGGGATGTATTTCTGCCTGGCGGCGGAGACCCAGGTCATGACCTGGGAGGGCGTGCGTCCCATCGTCGAGCTCGCAGGCGGTGTGCACCGGGTGCTCGCCGCCGACGGGACGTGGGTGGACGCGCCGTTCATGTCCTTCGGGGTCCAGCCGCTCATGAAGATCGTGCTGACTCGCAACGGGCAGCGTAAGGAGATCTTCGCCACTCCAGAGCACCGCTGGTTCGTGCGGTCGGGGCGGCACCAGGACAAGCGCGCCGAGGTCGTCACCAAGGATCTGAAGCAGCGGCACCGGCTGGTCTCGGTGTTCCCTGGTTCCCGCATCAAGCGCACCACGCCGTCACCCTTCGGCGTCGCGCACGGCATCACTTTCGGCGACGGCACCCGCGCGGCCACGGGGAGCAGAGCCACCCTCGACAGCGTCAAGGACGCGCAACTGCTCAAGTGGTTCCCCCTGAGCTATGTGACCGAGGGCTCCACAGGGGCTTCGGGGAGGTCCAGGCAGCTTCTGGTCCACCATCTGCCGCGCTTCTTCAAGGAGCTGCCGCCGCTGGACGAGTCGGTCCCCTACCTGTACGGGTGGCTGGCGGGCTACCTGGCCGCCGATGGGCACGTCGCCAAAGACGGCACGGTCATGCTCAACTGCGCGGACAAGCAGACCCTGGAATACGTCCGCGCGGTCTGCACAAGGCTCGGGATCGGCACCTATGGCATCACCGAGCAGGTCCGGGTCGGGTTCCCGGGGAGGGAGCCCAGCTCGATCTACCGCGTCCACTTCGTCAACGAGGACCTCACAGAAGACTTCTTCCTGATCGACGAGCACCGCCTGAGATTCTCCAGCGCGTCGAAGGCCTTCGCGCGGCGCGGCTGGGTGGTGCAGTCGGTCGAGGAGACGGATCGCGTCGAAGAGGTGTTCTGCGCCACTGTCGACCATGGGCATGCGTTCGTCCTTGAAGACAATATTCTGACGGGAAACTGCTTCGGCTGCTCCGAGGGCGGCGACGTGATCACGTTCGTCGAGAAGATCGAGCACCTGTCCTTCGGCGAGGCGGTCGAGCGGCTGGCGCAGCGGGCCGGCATCCACCTGCAGTACGAGCAGGGCGGCTACGTGCCGCGGCGCGACCACGGCGAGCGGGCCAGGCTGGTCGAGGCGCACAAGGCGGCGGCGGAGTTCTACGCCGAGAAGCTGCTCGTCCCCGAGGCGTCGGCCGGGCGGCGGTTCCTGTCCGAGCGCGGGTTCGAGCGGGCCGACGCCGAGACGTTCGGGGTCGGCTACGCGCCCAACGAGTGGGAGGCGCTGGCCCGCCATCTCATGGGGCGCGGGTTCAGCGCCGACGAGCTGGTCAAGGGCGGCCTGGCGAAGGAGGGGCGGCGGGGGCCAATCGACCGCTTCAGGGGCCGCTTGATCTGGCCTATCAGGGACGCCACGGGCGATGTGATCGGATTCGGGGCGCGGAAGTTGCTGGATTCCGATGATGGTCCAAAATATCTGAATACGCCTGACTCGCCGCTTTACAAGAAGAGCCAGGTTCTTTATGGGATTGATCTCGCGAAACGGGAGATCTCCAAGCGGTCCCAGGCCGTGATCGTCGAGGGATACACCGACGTGATGGCCTGCCACCTCGCCGGCGTGCCGACCGCCGTGGCCACCTGCGGCACCTCCTTCGGCGAGGAGCACATCAAGATCCTGCGCAGGTTCCTGCTGGACCAGGCGGAGTTCCGCGGCGAGGTCATCTTCACCTTCGACGGCGACGCGGCGGGGCAGAAGGCGGCGCTGCGGGCGTTCGCCGACGAGCAGAAGTTCGTCACCCAGACCTACGTCGCGGTGCAGGGCGACGGGCTCGACCCCTGCGACCTGCGCGTCAAGCAGGGCGACGCGGCGGTGCGCGACCTGATCGCGAGCAGGGAGCCGCTGTTCCAGTTCGCGATCAGGAGCACGATCGCGCGCTACGACCTGCGCAGCAACGAAGGCAAGATCGCCGCGCTCGACGCCGCCGCGCCCATCGTGGCCGGGATCAAGGACGTCGGGCTGCGCAAGCGCTACGCCATCGACCTGGACCGGTGGCTGGGGTTCATGGACGAGCGGTTCGTCATGCAGCGCATCGCCGAGGTCTCGGGCGCCCAGCAGGGCCGCCCGCAGCGGGCGCCGAAGGCCGCGCCGCTCGACCCGAGCGTGCGGGTGGAGGGTGAGCTGCTCAAGCTCGCCGTCCAGCGGCCCGCGCTGCTCGGGCCGCGCTTCGACGCCCTCGACCCGCAGGCCTTCACGACCCCCGACCACATCACGCTGCACAAGGTCATCGTCGCGGCCGGCGGCACCGCCGCGGCGGGCGGCGGCGGGCGCGAGTGGGTGGACCGGTTGCTGGAGCACGCCCACGAGGAGGGCGCGCGGGTGCTGGTGACCCGCTTCGCGGTGGAGGCGATCCACGCCGACGCGCATGCCGAGGAACGCTATGCCGGCGACATCCTGACGGCGGTCGAGGCGATGCCGGTCGACCGGGCCATCGCGCAGGTGAAGTCGCGGATCCAGCGGCTCAACCCGGTGGAGGAGCAGCAGGAGTACAACAAGCTGTTCGGGGAGCTCGTGGCGCTGGAGCAGCAGCGCCGGGTCCTGCGCGACCGCGTCTCCGGATCCTGACCCCGTGGCTCCCGGGCGGCCCCGACGGCCGCCCGGAGCGTGAGCGCGGACGGTCACGATCCCGGGCGGTGAGCGTTCACGACGACGCCGCCGGGACGAAGATCGGCTCCCCTCGCCAGGGCGCGCCGAACGCCGGGAAATAGGCGTTCCAGGCCGATGTCAGGTAACAGTTCGGCTGCGATCGCAAGCGGTAAATCAGGGTGGTTGACCAGGGAACTTGGCTCGGTCCAACGTGCGACAAAGCAGGTGGACAACGCCGTCCGGGCAGTACGGGAGTCGCGTCCGGCCGGGGGGAGTAGCCGGGCGCGTGAATCCAGACCGCGTAATTGACTTTACTTTCCTGATCAAACTCCGGCTAAACCTTAAGGCGATCTCAATTCGGTAAGGACGATCGTCTTACCTTCGGTGACAAAAATGGGTCTGCCATTTGCTGGAACCAATACTGCAGACTGTCTCCCGTGGGTGCATCGGTGCTGCCAAGCGGGCCGCCATCGGTAGATCAGGTGGCGGACCTCGTCGCGAAGGGAAGGGAGCGCGGAAGCGTCACCGTCGATGACGTCGCAGCCGCGCTCGACCGATCCGAGTTGCCGTCCGACGCGCTGGAACGCGTCGTGCGGATGCTCGCCGAGAACGGTGTGGAGGTCCTCGAGCCCCAGGGCGACGAGGAGACCACCCGCGCCGATGAGGAAGACGTAGGCAAGCGGGCGCCGACCAGCGATCTGGTCCGTATCTATCTGCGGGAGATCGGCCGGGTGCCACTGCTGACCGCCGAGGAGGAGGTGGAGCTCGCCAAGTCGATCGAAGCCGGCCTGTTCGCCGAGGACAAGCTGGCCAACGGGGTCTCGCGTCTGGCCTTCCCGGAGTTCAGGGAGCTCGTGTGGCAGGGCACCCGGGCCAAACAGCGGCTCATCGAAGCCAACCTCAGGCTCGTGGTGTCGATCGCCAAGCGGTACGTCGGCCGCGGCATGCTGTTCCTGGATCTCATCCAGGAGGGCAATCTCGGGCTGATCCGGGCGGTCGAGAAGTTCGACTACACGAAGGGCTACAAGTTCTCCACCTATGCGACCTGGTGGATCAGGCAGGCGATCACCCGGGCGATCGCCGACCAGGCGCGGACGATCCGCATCCCCGTGCACATGGTGGAGACCATCAACAAGCTCGTCAGAGTGCAGCGTCAGCTCCACCAGGACCTCGGCCGCGAGCCGATTCCCGAGGAGATCGCCAAGGAGATGGACCTCCCTGTCGATCGCGTGGTGGAGATCCAGCGCATCGCCCAGGAGCCCGTGTCGCTGCAGTCGCCGATCGGCGAGGAGGACTCCGACCTCGGAGACTTCATCGAGGACGCCGACGCGGTCGTGCCCATGGAGGCCGCGGCGTTCATCATGCTGCAGGACCAGCTCGACGACATCCTGGCCACGCTGTCGGACCGTGAGCAGCGCATCATCCAGCTCCGCTTCGGCCTGGCCGACGGGCATCCGCGCACGCTGGAGGAGGTGGGCAGGGAGTTCGGCGTGACGCGGGAGCGCATCCGCCAGATCGAGTCGAAGACCCTGGCCAAGCTCCGCCACCCGACCCGGGCCCAGATGCTCCGGGACTATCTGGACTGACCCCGGACCGACGACCGGCGGGCCCGGGCCGACGAATCGGCCCGGGCCCGTCGCGTGCCCGGCCGGGCGGGAC
>NZ_VCKX01000211.1 GCF_005889725.1 Nonomuraea zeae | reverse complement strand
CACCGGGGCTGAGCAGCACCCCCCGCGCCCCCGCCGATCGGCTCATCGCCGCCCTGCGTAAGCGCCGGGTCGTGCTCGTGCTCGACAACTGCGAGCACGTCATCGAGGCCGCCGCCGAGCTCGCGGACCTGCTGCTGCGCGCCGCGCCCGGGCTGCGCGTCCTGACCACCAGCCGGGAGCCGCTGGGCCTGGCGGGCGAGGCCGTGTTCCTGGTCGAGCCGCTCCAGCAGGCCGACGCGGTACGCCTGTTCGCCGAGCGGGCCGCCGCCTCCGCGCCGGGCTTCACGCTGGACGACGAGACCGGCCGGGCGGTGGCCGAGATCTGCCGCCGCCTCGACGGCATCCCGCTCGCACTCGAGCTGGCGGCGACCCGGGTCCGCGGCCTCGGCGTGCGGGAGCTGGCGGCGCGGCTCGAGGACCGGTTCCGGGTGCTCACCGCCGGGCAGCGCGGCGCGCCGGCCCGGCAGCAGACCCTGCGGGCGATGATCGACTGGAGCTGGGAGCTGCTCAGCGCGCCGGAGCGGGTCGTGCTGCGCCGCCTGGCCGTACCCGCCGGCGGTTGCACGCTGGACGCGGCGGAAGCGGTGTGCTCGGGTGCCGGCGTGGCCCGTGACGAGGTGCTCGACCTGGTGACGCGCCTGGTCGGCCGATCCCTGGTCGTCATGGCCGACAGACCGGCGGGGCCGCGCTACGAGCTGCTCGAATCCGTGGCCGCGTACGCGATGGAGCGCCTGCGCGAGGCAGACGACCTAGCCGCCACCCGCGAGCGGCATCTCCGCCACTACCTGGACCTCGCCGAACGGGCCGAGCCAGAGCTGCGCGGCCCGCGGCAGCAGGAGTGGCTCGGCCGTCTCGACGCCGAGGCCGCCAACCTCCGGTCGGCGCTGGAAGAGGCGCCACGGCAGGGTGCGTCCGCGCCGACAGGCCCTACAGCAGGATTCCGGGTCCGCCTGGTCACCGCCCTCTGCTGGTGGTGGCTGCTGCGCGGCCGGCTGAACGAGGGCCGCCGTGCCCTCTCGGAAATGCTCGCCGTCGCCCCTGAGGCCGCGGAGCTGCGGATGCTGGAGAGCGCGTTCACGCTGCTGACCGGTGACCGGTCCGGGGCGCGGGTGTCGCTCCCCTCGGAGATCGACGATCCGGTACGGCGTGGCCGGGCGATCTGGCTGCACGCGTACGGCCTCTTCCACGCGGGGATCCCGGCCGCCGGCGAGGAGCTCAACGCCCAGGTGCTCGACCTCATGGCCACCGACAAATGGGGCACCGCCGCCGCTCTCGGACTGCGGGCCATGCACGCGCTGATCCGGGGCGACCTCGACGGCGTCGCGCGGGACAGCGCGCGCAGCGCCGGCCTCTTCCGCGAGCTCGGGGACCGCTGGGGCGAGTTGCAGGCGGTGACCCCGCTCTCCACGCTCGCCGAGATCAGGGGCGACTACGCGGAGGCGGCCCTCCGCCAGGACGAGGGGCTGCGCATCGCCCAGGAGCTGGACCTGGCGTCGGAGGTCGCCGCGCGCCACTCGGGGCTCGGCCGGCTGGCGCTGCTCTCCCAGGAGTGGGATCGTGCCCATGACCTGCACGAACGGGCACGGCGGCTGGCCGCGGCGCAGGGCTACGTCTATGGCGAGGTCCACGCGATCATGGGGCTCGCCCTCGGGGCCCGCCGCTCCGGGGACCTCGACGCGGCGGAGGCGTACCTGATCCGGCTCCGCGACGAGTTCGTGTCCTCGGAGGCCGGCGAACATCTGCTGCTCGCCGAGCTGGGCTTCATCGCCGAGCTGCGCGGGGACGCCGCTCAGGCCACGGCCTGCCACCTGCGCGGCCTGGAGATCGCCCGCTCGATCGGCGAGCCCCGCGCCCTGGCTCTGTCCCTGGAGGGCCTCGCCGGCGCAGCAACCCTGCCCGGGCACGCGGCCCAGACCGGGCACGCGGCCCAGACCGGGCACGCGGCCCAGACCGGGCACGCGGCCCAGCCCGGGCAGGCGGCTCTGTTGCTCGGTGCGGCGGATGCGGCGCGGCGGAGCGTGGGCGCGCCGCTGCCGCTCGCCGAGCGCGGTGACGTGGACCGGATCACGGCAGCGGCGACGGCCATCCTGGGCGAGGCGGCCTTCACCGAGGCGTTCCTACGCGGCACGAGCCTGACCCCGAAGGAGGCCGCCCACCTCGCCAGGACGGCCCAGTCCCCCACCGAAAACCGCACGCCCGGCTCCGAACCGAGGGCCTGACCTGTGGCGGGCCGGCGATGTGCCCTCGTCCGCCCACCGCGTGATGGCGGCACGGGCCCGGCGGAGATCGGCCCCTCGGAGGGTCAAGGGCTCGCCCCGACCTCGGCGACGCCCCCTGGACCAGCACCTTTTCCGCCCTGACCCCCACTGGCCGCCCCAGAGCGCCGGCTGGTCGCGGGCCTGGCGCGCTGGCCTCCGGCGACCGGCACCCCGGCAGGCAACGGGCAACGACCTCAGAGGCGGGCCGACCATGTCCGGTCGAATCGCCGGACTGCCGTACACGACGCCATCGACCAGGGCGGCATGACCTCGCCGTCAGGTACCGGCGGAGCCGACGGCGGGACGGGGACCTCGACCTCACCCTCTAACGCGCGATAGAAAAAGTTCTGGGGGGCGTGTCCTTCCGTGCTCGTCCCGTTCGTAGAGATAGCGACGCGGCGACCACCGCCGCCTGGCGACGACACAGGGAGACGACCCATGAAGTACATGCTGCTCATCAACAGCTCCGCCGACGACACCGACAACACCGGCGGGGCGTCGTTCGAGGAGTGGATGACGTACGACAAGAACGTCAGGGAGTCGGGCGTCTACGTCTCCGGCCACTCGCTGGCCGACCTGACCACCGCCACCACGGTCCGCGTCGGCCCGTCGGGCGAGCGGACGGTCACCGACGGGCCGTTCGCCGAGACGCGGGAGATCCTCGGCGGCTACTACGTCATCGACGTGCCCGACCTCGACGTAGCGCTCGACTGGGCCGCCCGCTGCCCCGGGGCGCGCGGCGGCGGCTCCGTCGTGGTCCGGCCCGTCGCCGAGTTCGACTAGTGAGTGCCGACTCCGGTTGCGGTGAGGGAGCGGTGATGGCGGCGGGCGAGCGTGAGCCGGTGGGGCTCTCCATCGAGGCGATCTTCCGCGAGGAGCGCGGCCGGCTCCTCGCGGCGCTGGTCCGCCGTTTCGGGGATCTGGACCTGGCCGAGGAGGTCGCCTCGGAGGCGATCGAGGCGGCCCTGGTCCACTGGCCGGTCGACGGCGTGCCGCCGAATCCGGGGGCCTGGCTGATGACGACCGCACGGAGGCGGGCCGTCGACCGGTTGCGGCGCGACAAGGCGTACGCCGCGCGCCTGGCCGTCCTGCAGGTCGAGGCCGACCGGGCGGGACCCGCGCCGGCGGCCGACGCCGACGGGCAGCTGCCCGACGAGCGGTTGCAGCTCTTCTTCACCTGCGCCCACCCCGCCCTGCCCGCCGAGGACCGGGTGGCGCTGACGCTGCGCTGCCTGGCCGGGCTGACCACGCCGGAGGTCGCGCGCGCCTTCCTGCTGCCACCGGCCACCATGGCCAAGCGGATCGTACGGGCCAAGAAGAAGATCCGCGAGGCGCGCATCCCGTTCCGCGTGCCGGGCGCCGACGAACTGCCCGAGCGGCTGCCCGGCGTGCTCCAGGTGATCTACTCGATCTTCACCGAGGGGTACGCGGCCAGCTCGGGCCCCGACCTGCAGCGGCTGGAGCTGGCCGAGGAGGCCATCCGGCTGGCGCGGATCCTGCGCCGGCTGCTGCCCGGCGAGCGAGAGGTGGCCGGGCTGCTCGGGCTGATGCTGCTCATCCACGCCCGGCGCGCGGCCAGGATCGGCCGGGACGGCGAGCTGGTGCTGCTCGACGACCAGGATCGCGGCCGGTGGGACCGCTCGATGATCGAGGAGGGTCAGGGCCTGGTGCTCGTGGCGCTCACCGGCGGCCCGCCCGGCCTCTACGGCGTGCAGGCCGCCATCGCCGCGCTGCACGACGAGGCCGGCAGCGTGGCGAGCACCGACTGGCCGCAGATCGTGGCGCTGTACGACGTGCTGCTCACGCTCGCGCCGTCCCCGGTGGTCGCGCTCAACCGGGCCGTAGCGGTGGCCATGCGCGACGGTCCGGAGGCGGGGCTCGCGCTGCTGGACGAGCTCGCGGGCGAGCAGCGGCTGCGCGGCTACCACCCGTACGCGACGGCGCGGGCCGACCTGCTCCAGCGGCTGGGCCGCCATCGTGAGGCGGCGGCCGCGTACCGGGAGGCGCTCGGCTCCGCCGGCACCGAACCCGAGCGGGTCCACCTGCTGCGCAGGCTGCGGGAGTGCGAAGACCTCGAACGCGGGCCCGATGACCGCAGGCCACGCTGAGTACGGGCTACTCATGTGCCCGCGGCCCGTCCGCCCGACGCTGGATCCAGGGAAGCACACCCCAGCGAAGGGACGAGGAACGATGGCCAAGAAGATGGACTGGCGCTACCTGGACGAGCACCGCCCGGCGATACACACCCTCGAATCGTTCGGCGCGTTCGTCGCCGACTACGCCGTCCGTGAGGCGATGGACCAGATCGACGGCGGCCAGGCGGAGGTCGTCGAGGTGAGCGTGCCCCTGCGCATCATGTCGCGGACCGTACGCAGGACGCTGTCGGCCGAGGACGCCATGGCCCTGGGCGAGACGGCCGAGGAGGCGGCGGGAAGGGCCGAGGCGGTCGAGGCCGACTGCCTGATCATCGAGGGCAGCCTGGGCCCCGTCACCGTCACGGTGCACCTGGCGATCTGAACACCCTGGCCCTCAGCCCCCCACCGGTGCCCGCCACCCACCCGGGCACCGGTCCCACTGCGCCAGGTCCCAGGACGTGGTTCACCGCCAGCCCGTCGTGGCTCCATCCGGCCACGGGCACGGGCGCAGGCACGGAGTGCGCGCCTGGTCACGGGGTGGCGTCGAGGCGGTAGAGGGCGCTGAGGAGTGGCCAGGTCATTGCGGCCATCTCGGCCGGTGAGCGCGGGCAGCCGCGTTGCAGCCAGTCGGTGGCCACCCCCAGGAGCGCCCCCGCCGTGAACGCGGACGAGACGTCGCGCGGGGTGTCCGGCAGGGCGGCGGCGTATTCCGGCAGCTCTCCGCCGGGCGGGACCTCACCCTGGCGGTCGTGGATGGCGGCGGTGATGCGGCGGCGGATGTGGTCGGCGACGTGCGCGCTGCCGTGCGGCCCCAGCAGGCTGCGGTAGAGCCCGGCGTGCGCGGCGAGGCTGGCGAAGAAGTCCTGCAGCGACTGCGTCACCTCCGGCGCCATGTGCGTCTCGCCCGGCCCGGGGCCCGGCAGGGACTGGATCAGGTGGTCGATCATCGCGGTGCAGGCGGCCTCGGCCAGCTCGTGAACGTCCCGGTAATGGTCGTAGAAGGCCGTGCGGCTCACTCCGGCGTGCTCGGCCACGTCGGACACGCTGATCCTGGACAGCTCCCGCTCCTCGACGAGCTCGATCAGCGCGCGTGCCAGGGCCGCGCGCGTGCGCCGTACGCGCCGGTCACTCGAAGGCGAGTTGCTGTGTTTCGTGGTGGCCACGCCGTAAGTTTACCGTCTGCTGACACATGTCAGTTATCTTGCAGTTGTAAGGTAACGTGACAGGACGGGAAGAGCGGAAAGGATCACGAAATATGCGGATTCGTGTGGGCCGAGCCGTGGCGCTGGACCTGGGTGACACGGCGTGAGCTCCCCGGGCAGCATCCTGATCGTCGGCGCGTCGGCCGGCGGGCTGAGCACGGCGGAGGCGCTGCGCCGGCACGGCTACGCGGGCCGGTTGACGCTGCTGGACGCCGAGCCCCATCTCCCCTACGACCGGCCGCCGCTGTCGAAGCAGGTCCTGGCCGGAGCCTGGGAGCCGGCCCGCGCCCAGCTCCGCACCCAGGAGCAGCTCGACGCCCTGGGCGCCGAGTTCGTACGGGGTGAGCCCGCGGCTGCCCTGGACGCGGCGGACCGCACGGTCACCACGGCCTCCGGCCGCGTGCTGCGCGCGGACTTCCTGGTCGTCGCCACCGGCCTGACCCCTCGTCGCCTCCCCCAGAACGGCCCGGAGAGCGGCCCGAAGAACGGCCCGGAGAGCGGAACGGCGGGCGTGCACGTGCTGCGCAGCCTGGACGACGTGCTGACCTTGCGCGCCCACCTGACCCCCACCGCGCGGCTGGTCGTCGTGGGCGAGGGCGTGCTGGGCGCGGAGATCGCCGCCACCGCCCGCACCATGGGCCTGGAGGTCACGCTCGCCGGTCTGGGCGACACCCTGCTGGGCGACCAGCTCGGCCACGTGCTCGGCACGATGCTCGCCCGGGCGCACACCGCCCGCGGCGTCCGGCTGCGGCTCGGCACCGCCGTCGACGGCCTGACCTCCGCGGGCGGACGGGTGACAGGGGTACGGCTGGCCACCGGCGAGGTCCTGCCCGCCGACGCGGTCGTGGTGGCCATCGGATGCCGCCCGGCGACGGCCTGGCTGGCCGGGAGCGGCCTGACCATCGGCGACGGGGTGGAGTGCGACTCGCGCTGCCGGGCCGCCGAGGGCGTGTACGCCGTGGGCGACGTGGCCTCGTTCGAGCACCAGGGTCTCGGCCGGCGGCTGCGCCTGGAGAACCGGACCAACGCCACCGAGCAGGCCCAGGCCGTGGCCGCCAACATCCTCGGCGCCGACCGCCCGTACCTGCCGATCCCGTACTTCTGGACCGACCAGTACGACATCAAGATCCAGGCGCACGGCCTGCCGTCACCGGCGGCCGAGGTGAGCATCGCCGAGGGCGACCCGGACCAGCACCGCTTCACCGCCGTCTACCGCGAGGGCGGCCGGATCACCGGCGTGCTCGGCTGGAACATGCCCAAGCAGGCCCGCCTGCTGCGGCAGCAGTCCTTCGGCGCATGGCAGACCGCCCCGCCGCTGACGCCCGCGTGAGAGCCCGCACGACCATCCCTACCGTTCATGAGGAGATGCCTGATGACTGTCAACGAGCAGGTTTTGAGCTACCCCATCCCCAGTGACGCGGCGCTCGACCCGCCCGCGGAGTGGGCCGAGCTGCGCGGCACATGCCCGGTCGCGCACGTCAAGCTGCCCAGTGGCGACCAGGCGCGGCTGCTGACCAGGTACGAGGACGTCAAGGAGGTGCTGGCCGACCCGCGCTTCACCCGCCAGCTCAACGCGCCCGACGCGGCCCGGCTGTCGGCCGAGGGCGGCGGGGTGTTCAGCAGCGAATTCGCCGCGATCATTCCGGACGGCGGCGAGGAGCACCAGCACTGGCGGCGGCTGGTCGGCAAGTGGTTCACCGCCAAGCGCATGTCCGCGCTGCGCCCCAAGATGGCCCAGATCGCCGAGGAGCTCATCGACGACATGGTCGAGCGCGGCGCCCCCGGCGACCTCAAGGCGGCCCTGGGCTTCCCACTGCCCGTCTACGTCATCTGCGACATGCTGGGCGTGCCCGCCGAGGACCGGGACCGGTTCTCGTACTGGTCCGACACCCTGCTCAACCTCACCCGGTACGGCAAGGACGAGATCGAGGCCGCCCAGGCGGCGTTCTTCGAGTACATGTCCGGCCACGTCGCCGCCAAGCGCGCCGAGCCCGGCGACGACCTGCTGAGCGAGCTGATCGCGGCCGGCGGCCCCGAGGACGGCGGGCTGTCCGACCTCCAGATCCTGGTCACCGGCATGGCGCTGCTGGTCGCGGGACACGAGACCACGGCCAACATGATCGGCAAGATGGTCTCCATGCTGCTGGCCGACCGCACCCACTGGGAGCGCCTGCTGGCCGAGCCCTCGCTCATCCGCACCACGGTGGAGGAGACGCTGCGGCTCGACGCCAACTCCGGCTTCGGCCTGCCGCGTTACCTCAAGGAGGAGACCGAGGTCAGCGGCACGCACCTGCCCAAGGGCACCACGGTCATCTGCAGCATGGCCGCCGCCAACCGCGACGACAGCGCCTTCGACGCCGCCGCCGAGATGGACCTGAGCCGCAGCCCGAACGCGCACCTGGCCTTCGGCGCCGGCGCGCACTCCTGCCTGGGACAGTCGCTGGCCCGCACCGAGCTGCAGGTCGTGCTCGAAGTGCTGCTGCGCAAGCTCCCCACGCTGGAGCTGGCCGTGCCCGTGGCGGAGCTGGAGCGGGTGGAGGGGCTGGCCGTCGGCGGCCTGCGCACCGTCCCGGTCCGCTGGTGACCCCGAGAACACAGAGAGGAATTCCGTCATGAAAGTGACCGTCGACGAGGAGAAGTGCTGCGGCGCCGGCCAGTGCGTGCTGATCGCGCCTGAGGTGTTCGACCAGAACGAGGACGACGGCATCGTCATCCTGCTGGAGGCCGAGCCGGCCGAGGGCCAGTACGCCGCGGTCCGCGAGGCCGCCGCCGTCTGCCCCGCCGCCGCCATCGCGCTGGACGAGGCGTAGCCGCCGGAAGTCAGGGGGCCCCGCGGCGAGCACGCCGCGGGGCCCGGTGCTGTCAGGCGGCCGGGCGCATCCTGGTGTAGAGCAGCAGCGCGAGACCGCCGACGATCGCTACGACGCCGAGGACCGACAGGCCCAGCGCGTACGTGCCGGTGGCCGCGAACAGGGCGCCGACGAGGGCACCGGCGACGATGCCGCCACCGCCGGCCCCGAAGCCGTTGATGATCCCCGTGGCCGGGCCGACCACGTGGGCGGGCAGGTCGGTCACCGCGATCGCCCAGATGTTGGGCGTGTAGGAGGCGGTGAAGTAGCCGAGCCCGAGGCAGATCAGCGCGAACTGCAGCACGGGGTTGCCGGTGAGCGCGACGCAGGCGAGCAGCACGCCGCCGACGACGAGCCCGGAGACCGCGATGGGGCCGCGCCGCCCGGTGCGGTCGGCGATGATCATCATCGGCACCGTGAGCACCAGGGAGACGAGGTACGGCGCCGCGGCCAGCAGGCCGTTGATGCTCGTCGCGAAGCCGAAGGTCGGCACGATGAGCGGGATGAAGAGCGTGATGCCCCAGAAGAGCATGCCGTTGGTGAAATAGCTGAACACGAGCAGCACGAACCGCCAGCCGCCGAAGGCCGCGAAGGTCAGCCCCTTCCGCGACGTCCCCTGGCCGGGGTCGGCGACGGTGGTGGTGCCGGGTGCGGTCGGCAGGAACCGGGCGTACAGCGGCAGGATGACGACCAGGCCGATCGCCCCCAGCACCCAGAACATCGGCCGCCAGCCGAACGTCGCCTCGACGGGGGTCAGGACGAAGAAGCCGAGCGCCAGGGCCAGATACTGCCCGTAGTACTGGATCATCGCGCTGGCCCGGCTCATCTCCCTGTCGTCGAACCAGGCCTTGGCCATCCTGAACTGCTGGGGCCAGTAGATCCCCTCGAAGATGCCGACGCCGACGCGCAGCGCGACGAGGACGCCGACGGAGTCCGCGAAGCCGATGAGCACCGTGCAGAGCGAGTAGCCCGCGACGGTCACGAGCAGGATCCACTTGGCGTCGATCCTGGCGGTGAGGAAGCCGCCGAGGAAGTTCGCGATCAGATACCCGACGAGGAACGCGGTCAGCGCGAGGCTCGACGTGGCGGCGAACTCCTCGCCGGAGAAACCGAGGTCGGTGGAGATGTTCTTGATCCCGACCGACAGGTTGGAGCGGTCGAGGTAGGCGACGAACAGGCCGATCAGCAGCAGTCCGCTGATGCGCAGCCACTTGTGCGGGAGGGTGGGGGCCGGTGCGGAGATTACGGGCGTGTGTTCCGATGGCACGGGGTGTTCCTTAACGCGGGCGATGTGCGGTTCGGGGGCGGGTGGTCAGGCTCGGTACGCCTCGACGACCGACCGGTCGATCTCGATGCCGAGCCCCGGACCTTGGGGCACCGACATCACCGGCCCGATGTCGAGATCCGACAGCTTCTGCCGGAAGGAGTTGGGCGCCTGGTCGAGCTCGATGACGGGCGGCGTGCGCCCGAGCGAGGGGTTCACGACGGGCAGCGCGGTGGCCAGGTGCAGGCCCGCGGCCACGGTGATCGCGGATCCCCACACGTGGGGCAGCGTGGGGATGCCGTGGACGCTGGCCAGGCCGGCGATCAGCAGCGTCTCGCGGAGCCCGCCGCAGGCAGTGGCGTCGGGCTGCAGCAGGTCCACGGCCCGGGTCTCGATCATCTCGGCGAAGCCCCAGCGGGTGAACGCCGACTCCCCGCCCGCGATGGGCACCGAGGTGGACGCTCTCAGCTCGCGGTAGCCGGCCAGGTCCTCGGGGATGACCGGCTCCTCGAAGAACCACAGCGCGTCCTGCTCGGTCTCGCGGGCGAACACGAGGGCCTCCGCGGTGGTGTAGCCGCGGTTGGCGTCGGCGGCCAGCAGGATGTCCGGCCCCAGCGCCGCGCGTACGCGGTGCACGCGCTCGATGTCGGAGCGCAGGCCGGCGCCGACCTTCATCTTGACGTGGCGGTATCCCTGCTCGACCAGGTGCCGCGCCTCGGCTTCGAGGTCGTCCTGCCATTCGCCGCCGTAGTAGAACGCCGAGGCGTACGCGTCGAACGACTCCTGCGCCCGGCCGCCGAGCAGCCGGTGGATCGGCTGGCCCAGCGCCTTCCCGACGACGTCCCACAGGGCGATCTCGATGCCCGAGATCGCGGCGATCGGAACGCCGGCGCGCCCCCACTCGCGGCTGCGGTTGTACATCGACTCCCACAAGGAGACCTGCTCGAACGGATCCGCTCCGGCCAGCAGCGGGGCGTACACGGAGTCGATGAGCGCGCGGCTGCCCTCGGCGGGGCCGAAGCACTCGCCCCACCCCGTGATGCCCTCATCGGTCACGATCTCGACGAGACAGCTGCTGCGTGACTCCCACGACCACTGCGACATGCCGAACGGCGTGCGCAGCCTCTCGGCGACCACGTGGGTGTCGACCGCCACGATCCTCATGTGCTGGACTCCTTCTTCGTCGCGGGCGGGGCCACGGAGCCCCGCCTGATCAGCGTGCTCGGCACGACCCACGGCCCCGGATCGACGCTCCGGCCCGCGGCCAGGTCGAGCAGCAGCCGCCCGGCGAGCGCGCCCATCTCCTCCACCGGCTGGTCGATCACGGAGATGGCCGGGTCGTACAGGGTCATCCACCCCGCGTCGGTGAAGCCGATGACGGAGATCTCCTCCGGGCAGCCGCGCCCGGCCGTCCGGACGGCGCTGACGATCCCCTCCGTGACGAGCGCGTTGAAGCCGACCATCCCGGTGACGCCGGGATGCGCGCCGAGCAGCTCGCCGGCCGCGGCCTCCCCGCCCTGCCGCGTTCCGTCGGTGTGGCGCACGTGCCCGCGGCAGCCGGGGCGCTCGGTCACGGCTTCGCGGAACCCCTGCTCACGGGCCCGGGTGGTGGACGCCTCGCGGGGGCCGAGGATCATGGCGAGCTCGGTGTGCCCGAGCGCGAGCAGCTCCGCCGTGGCCGCGGCGACGGCCTCCCGCTCGTCGGTGACGACCGCGGGGACATGCAGGTCGTCGAGCACTCGGCTGACGCTGACGACGTGCCCGAACGCCCGCAGATCCGCCTCGCTCAGCGAGCTGCCGATCGACGGGACGATCACCAGCCCGGCGGGCCGGTACGAGCGGAGCAGGTCGAGCTGGCGGCGCTCGATCTGCGCGTCGTCGTCACAGTTCATCAGCATCAGCGAGTAGCCGCTGCCGGCCAGCCGGCGCTCGATCGCGCGATGCAGCCGGGCGTAGAAGGGGTTGCCGATGTCGGCCACCAGCACGCCGATCATCGGCGTGCGGGAGGCGCGCAGGCTTCGCCCCACCGTGTTCGGCCGGTAGCCCTGCGCCTCGATCGCGGCGCGGACGGCGGCGCGGGTCTTTTCGCTGACCTGGCCGGTCCCGTTGAGCACCCGGGAGACGGTCTGCGCGCTCACTCCTGCGGCGCGCGCGACCGTGTAGATCGTCGCCTTAGCTTCTGGCACAGTCTCGACTACTCTCCGTGCTGTTATCGATAACTGTCATACTAAAGGCAAGCTACAACCTCTCTGACCTGGGGACAAGCCTCTCTTCGTCCGCGCCGGCCGGCCGGCGGCCCGTGAGCTCGGACAAGGTGCCCTGAGCCGGCCGGCCCGGCCGACCGGCTCAGGCCGTGACCTGGTCGAGCAGCTCCAGGAGATGGCGGTACGGCTTGCCGGTGGCGCGGGTGAGGCCGAGCTCGCAGGTGCGGTTGACCGAGGCGTGCGCGGCGAAGTCCCCGGCGGTCACCGAGGCGGCTTCCGCCCGGGTGGCGGAGGCGGTCAGCTCCGGGTGCAGCAGCCCCCGGTCGCCGGCGAAGCCGCAGCACTGCCAGCCGTCGGGGATCACCACCTGCTCGGCGACCGCCTCGGCGATCCTGGTGATGGCGGCGTCCAGCCCGAGGCGGGTCGAGGAGCAGGTGGGATGCAGGGCCAGGGAGGGCAGGCGGCGGCGCACGGTCAGGCGGGGCAGCACGTGCCCGGCCGTGTAGGCGACCGCGTCGATCACCTGGAGGCCGGGGACGAGGTGGGCGTAGCCCTCGGTGCAGGAGGCGGCGTCGCTGACCACCGGGATCCGGCCGTCGTCCGTGGCCGCGCGCAGCGTGTCCCGTACGCGGCGGCCCATGGCCTCGTGGCCGTCGGTGTAGCCCTTGGACGACCAGGGCGTGCCGCAGCACAGGCTGCCGATCCCCTCGGGGACGTGCAGGCGCAGGCCCGCCCGCTCGGCCAGCCGCTGGACGGCGGTCATGACGCCGGGGCCGTCCTCGGCCGGGCCGAACAGGGTGTTCAGGCAGGACGGGAGATAGACGGCGTCGGCGCCGTCGGCCGGTGACGGCCGGCGGCGGGTCCCGCCGCCGGGCAGGTCCCGGCTCCACTGCGGGACGGCTTCCGCTCCGGCGACGGCGCGGGCGGCCCGGCTGGCGGCCTCGGGCAGCCGGGGCGGCACGGCGGCGGCCGTGTCGAGTGCCAGGCTCAGCGTGCCGGTGACCGACTTCCACCGGTTGGCCGCGGTCTTCCAGCCCCGCTGCGCCAGGCGGCCGTGGCGCTCGGCGCGCAGGCGCTTGGTCAGGTCACCGGTGTTGATCAGGACGGGACAGGCGGTGGCGCACATGCCGTCCACCGCGCAGGTGTCCACCGCGTCGTAGCCGTACTCCCGCTCCAGCTCGGCGGCCAGCGCGTGATCGCCCGCCTCCTGGGCGGCGGCGAGCTCGCGGCGCAGCACGATGCGCTGGCGCGGGGTGGTGGTCAGGTCGCGGCTGGGGCAGACGGGCTCGCAGTATCCGCACTCGACGCACCGGTCCACCTCGGGCTCGACGGTGACGACGGTCTTGAGGTCGCGCAGGTGGGCGTCCGGGGCGTCGGTGAGCACGACGCCGGGGTTCAGGGTGCCCGCCGGGTCGCACAGGCGCTTGACCTCGCTCATCACCTCGTACAGCTCGTCGCCGTACTGGCGGCGGACGAACGGGGCCATCACGCGGCCGGTGCCGTGCTCGGCCTTGAGCGTGCCGCCGCGCTCCAGCACGGCCTGGACCATGTCCTCGGTGAAGTCGGCGTAGCGCTCAAGGTCGGTGTCGAAGCGCTCGTTGAGCATGAAGTGCAGGTTGCCGTCCTTGGCGTGGCCGAAGACGACGCTGCGCTCGTAGCGGTGCTTGGCGAACAGGCCGTTCAGCTCGTCGCACAGGTCGGCCAGGGCGGGCACCGGGACGGCGACGTCTTCGAGCAGGGCGGTGGTGCCGCTGGGGCGGGCGCCGGCGACGGAGGCGTACAGGCCCTTGCGGATGTGCCACAGCGCCGCCCGGCCGCCGCTCTCCCTGCTCAGCCGGGCCGGGGCGGACAGCGCCAGCTCGGCGAACACCTGCTCGGCGGCGCGCTCGCGCTCGCCGAGCACGTCCGCGTCGGACTCCTGCCACTCGATGAGCAGCGCGGCGTGCTCCTGGACGGCCAGCGTGCGCAGCACGTCGTCGGCCTTCGGGTCGGTCTGGGCCACCCGCAGGGACTCGGCGTCCAGCAGCTCGACGGCGGCGGGCTCGGCGGCGACCAGCCCCGGCATCGCGGCCATCGCCTGGCGCAGGGTCGGGAAGAGGAGCAGGCCGGTGGCGGCCAGCCGGTGGGCGGGGACCGTGCGCAGCACCGCCTCGGCGACGAACCCGAGCGTGCCCTCGCTGCCGATGACCAGATGGGCGAGGATCTGCGCGGGCGAGTCGTGGTCGAGGAAGCTGTTGAGGCCGTAGCCCATGGTGTTCTTCAGCGAGAACTGGTCGGTGATGCGGCGCACCGAGCCCGGGTTGGTCCTGACGCGGTCGCGCAGCCGTTCCAGGCCCTGTGCCAGCTCGGGCTCCAGGGCGCGCAGGCGCTCGTCGGCGTCGGGTGCGCCGGTGTCGATCACGGTGCCGCTGGGCAGCACCAGCGTCATCGACTCCAGCGTCCGGTACGTGTTGGCATGCGTGCCGCAGGTCATCCCGCTGGAGTTGTTGGCCACGACCCCGCCGATCGTGCACGCCGACTCGCTGGCCGGGTCGGGCCCGAGCTTGCGGCCGTACGCGGCGAGCCGGGCGTTGACCTGGCGCAGCACCGCGCCCGGCTGCACCCGCACCCGGGCGCCGCCGTCGAGCACCTCGACGTCGCGGAAGTGCCGGCGCGTGTCCACCAGCAGGTGCTCGCTCACCCCTTGCCCGCTCAGGCTGGTCCCGCCGGAGCGGAAGGTCAGCGGCAGCCCGGCCCGCATCAGCGCCGCCACCTGCCCGGCGTTCTCGGGCACCAGCACGGCCTGCGGGGTGAGCAGGTAGTGCGAGGCGTCGTGGGCCATGCCCAGCCGGTCGCTGGCCCGGGTCCGGGTGATGCCCGGCACGGCGGCCTCCACCGCCGTGAGGACGGCGGGGTCGGGCGCGCTCAGCCGTCGCGGTTCAGGGTGGGTCACGCTCGTGCTCTCTTCGTACGCCTAGCGGCGCGGGTCGATGTGGATCTTCGGGCCGGGACCGGCGTCGTGCGGTCGGCGTCCGGCCAGGATGCCGGCCGTCCCGGCCAGGCCGGCCGTGGCGGCCACCAGCGGGCGGGCGTCCACCGAGCCGTCGGCGTAGGCGGCTATGGCGCCGGCCAGTCCGGCCGAGCCACCCAGGATGCCGACGGCGGTGACGTCCTTGAACAGCAGGTCCCGCGTGTCGAGGGTACTCGGCGTGCCGGCCAGGCCGATGTAGACCACCCGCCGGGCGGGCTCGACGAGGTCCACGGCGAGCGCGGGCAGGCCGGGGGCGTTGGAGGCGTCGATGACGGCCTCCCATGGCAGCTCGGGCAGCGAGGGCCTGGTCCACGCGCCCGCGAAGCCCAGCGTCCGCGCGAGACGCAGGGCCTCCTCGTCGCGGCCCAGCAGGTGGGTCTCGATCCCCCTGGCCCGCGCGAACAGCGCGGCCAGCAGGCCGATCGTGCCCGTGCCCAGGATCAGCAGCCGCTCGCCCGGCCGGAGGCCGGCCGCATCGACGGCCCTGAGCGCGTTCCCGCCGGGTTCGACGAGCGCGCCGAGCGTGGGGTCCACGGTGTCCGGCAGCGGGTGCAGCGCCCTCACCGGCACGGCGAGCCGCTCGGCCAGCGCTCCGGCACGGCCGCGGCTGATGCCGATCTCCGCCAGCTCCGCGCACACGTGGTGGCGGCCCGCGCGGCAGCGGTCGCAATGACCGCAGCCCAGCATGGTGTCGCCGGTGACCCGGCGGCCCAGCCACTCCGGCGCGACCCCCGCCCCGAGCGCGGTGACGACTCCGCACCACTCGTGGCCGGGGCGCAGCGGGTAGCGGGAGCGGCCGGTGTGCAGGTAGGTCATCTCGCCGGTGAACAGCTCCACGTCGGTGCCGCAGACGCCCACCCGCTCGACGTCCACGACCACCTCCCCGGCCGCGGCGGCCGGCGGCTCGATCTCCCGCACCTCGGCCTCGCGCGGGCCGGTGAGGACCAGCGCCCGCACTACCGGGGGCCCACTACCTGCTGGCGCTGGCGGCCGAGCCCGTCGATGCCGAGCTCCATGACGTCGCCGGGCTGGAGCCAGATCTGCGGGTCGTGGCCCATGCCGACGCCGGGCGGGGTGCCGGTGTTGATCAGGTCGCCGGGCTCCAGCACCATGAACTGGCTCAGGTGGTGGACGATGACGTACGGGTCGAAGATCATCGTCTTGGTGGTGCCGGTCTGGCGGCGCACGCCGTTGACGTCCAGCCACATCCCCAGGGCGGTGACGTCGGCGATCTCGTCCGGGGTGACCAGCCACGGCCCGGCCGGGTTGAACGTCTCGGCCGACTTGCCCTTGCTCCACTGGCCGCCGCGCTCCATCTGGAACGCGCGCTCGCTGACGTCGTTGACCACGCAGTAGCCCGCGATCGCGCCCTTCGCCTCCTCCACCGAGTCGAGGTAGGAGGTGCGCCGGCCGATCACGATGCCCAGCTCGACCTCCCAGTCGGTCTTGGTCGAGCCGCGCGGGATGCGGACCTCGTCGTACGGGCCGACGAGCGTGTTGGGCGACTTGGTGAACAGGATCGGCTCGGCGGGCACCGCCTGGCCCGTCTCGGCGGCGTGGTCGCTGTAGTTGAGGCCGATGCACAGGATCTGGTGCGGGCGGGCGATCGGGGCGCCGATCCGCTCACCGGCGAACTCGCGCACGTCGCCCCGGCCGACCCGGTCGGCCAGCAGCTCCACGCCGCCCGATCCGAAGAACTTCTCGTCGAAGTCGGGGGTGACGTCGGAGACGTCGATGTAGTGGGTGTCGTCCACGCGGACGACGGGCTTCTCGGCGCCGGGAGCGCCGATGCGCATGAGGTACACGGTCATTTCTCCGTGGGCTAGGGGGTCGGCTGGGGAACGGGCAGGACGGCCGGGGGCGCGATGGACGTCACGAGAGCTCCTTGCCCGATACGGCGGCCTGAATCGCGGGCAGGTCGTCGACCAGCACCTTGAGCGGCGTGCGGTAGGCCAGGCCGCTGACGCTGATCGCGCCGCTGGGCACGGTGGGCGAGGTCAGGTAGGCGGGGACGGCCACGCAGTTGACGCCCGGCTCGTTCTCCTGGTCGTCGACGGCGTAGCCCTGCTCGCGGATGCGGGTCAGCTCGGCGTGCAGCTCCTCGACCGTGCCGACGGAGCGCTCGGTCCGCCGCTCCAGGGTCCGGCCGCCGGCCCAGGCGCGTACGGCGTCCTCGTCGGGCAGGGCGTCGGCGAGCAGCACCTTGCCGACGGCGGTGCAGTGGGCGGGGTTGCGGCCCCCCACGACCGAGGTCAGCCGCACCGCGCCGGACGGCGGGTCGAGCTTGGAGCGGTAGACGACCGAGGCGCCGTCGAGCGCCGCGTAGTGGATCGTCTCGCCGTAGCGGTCGCACAGCTTCTTGAGTATCGGGGTGACGCGGACGTGGTCAGGGCGGGCCTCGTGGTGGGCGAAGGCCATCCGCAGGAACTCGTCACCCAGCTCGTAGCGGCCGTGGCCGTTCCGCATCGCGAACCCGGCCCGGCGCAGCGAGGCCAGCGCGCGATGCACGGTCGGCTTGGGGCTGGCCACCGCCCGCGCCATCTCCTCCAGCCCGATCCCGTCGGGGTGGCGGGCCAGCTCCGCCAGCACCGCCAGCACGCGATCGGACCCGACGAGCCTGGGCTCGTCCATCGGCTGAGGCATATTCCGGATGCTAGACCACGGTTCCGAACCCCGGAAGTTCGGCCCCCCTCATTGGAGGCCGAGGTGGCGGCCGGGCCAGCGCGAGCGCAGCCATCGGTCGTGGCTGGCGATCACGATCGCGCCGGGGCCGTCCACGCCCAGGGCCTCTTCCAGCTCGTCGGAGAGGCGGGGCGAGAGGTGGTTCGTGGGCTCGTCGAGCAGGAGCACGTCGGGGGGATCGGCCACCAGCAGGGCCAGCGCGAGCCGGCGGCGCTGGCCGGCCGACAGCTCCCCCACCCGCGTGTCCATGTCGCGCCGCGCGATCAGGCCGAGCGAGCGCAGCGGCACGGACGCCGCGCGGTCCGCGCCCAGGGCCAGCTCGTACGTCTCCCGCGCCGTCCGGTCCGGCCGCTCGAACACGGTGTCCTGGGCCAGCAGCCCGACGGCCAGCCCTGGCCTGCGGCGTACCTCTCCTTCCGCGTCCAGCCGCCCGGCCAGCACCGCGAGGAGCGTCGACTTGCCCGCCCCGTTCGGCCCGGTGACCAGCAGCCGCTCCCCGGCCGGCAGGTCGAGCCGGTCGATCGAGAGCCGGCCCGGCACCCGCACCTCCCGCAGCGCCAGCAGGGCCGTGCCGCCGAGGTCGTCAGGACCGGCGGCAGCGACGGCATCGGCGGTAGCTGCGGCATCGGCGACCATGGTGCGGGGGCGGAAGCGCAGCGGCGGCGGCGGGGCGGGGACCTGGTCGCGCTGCAGCTCGGCCAGCCGCCGCGCCGCGTTACGCACCCGCCGCGAGATCTGGCTCTGCACGCGCCCGCCCCGGTGCCCGTAGCCCATCTTCTCGTTGTCGCGCCGCAGCCCGTCCTGCGCCACCCGCCGCGCCGTCACCGCGACGGCCCCGCGCAGCTCTTCGAGCTCCTCCTGCTCCTCGGCGTGCCGCCGCTCCCACCGCTCGCGCTCAGCCCGCTGCTCGGCCAGATACGCGGCGTACCCGCCCCCGTACCGGATGGGCCCGTCCACCGCCGGGTCGAGATCGACCAGGTCCGTGCACACCGCCTCCAGGAACGCCCGGTCGTGGCTGGCCACGACCACCACCCCCGTCAAGCCGCGCAGCTGCTCCTCCACGAACGCGGCGGCGTCGTCGTCGAGGTGGTTGGTGGGCTCGTCGAGCAGCAGCGCCGCGGGCCGCCTGATCAGCAGCGCGGCCAGGGCGAGCCGCCCGCGCTGCCCGCCCGACAGCGACGCGAGCGCGCGCCCGTGCGGCACGCCGCCGAGGCCGAGCCGGTCGAGGACGATCCCGGCGCGCCGGTCGGCGTCCCACGACTCGCGCTGTTGCGCCTGGTCGAGCCTGGCCCCGTACGCGTCGAGCAGCCTGGCGTCGTCCGGCGCGGCGGCCAGCTCCCCGGAGAGCCGGTCGAGCTCGGCCAGGTCCGCGCGGGCCTCGCGCAGCGCGTCGTCGAGCACTCCCGCGACCGTGACCGTGCCGTCGAACGGCAGCTCCTGGTGCAGGAAGCCGAGGTCGGCGGGCCGCACGACGGTGCCGGAGTCGGGCTCGTCCACGCCGGCCAGCAGCCGCAGCAGGGTGGACTTGCCGGCCCCGTTCTCGCCGATCAACCCGATCCGGTGGCCGGGCGCGGCGGTCAGGGAGACGCCGTCGAGCACGCGCCGCGTGCCCAGCGTCCGTACGAGATCGCGGGCGAGCAGCGCCTCACTCACCGGCGGGCCCTCCGGTCTCCAGCAGCCGCCCTCCGGACAGCTCCAGCCGGCGCTCCACCTTGATCTCCGCGAGGAACCGCTCGTCGTGGCTGACCACCACGAAAGCCCCCTCGTACGCCCCGAGCGCGCTCTCCAGCTGGCCGACGCTGACCAGGTCGAGGTTGTTCGTGGGCTCGTCGAGCAGCAGCAGCTGCGGGGCCGGCTCCGCGCACAGCACGCAGGCCAGCGTGGCGCGCAGCCGTTCGCCGCCGGACAGCACCCCGACCGGCAGGTGCGCCCGCGAGCCGCGGAACAGGAACCGGGCCAGCAGGTTCATCCGCTCCGCTTCGAGCATGCCGGGGGCGAACGCGGCCAGGTTCTCCGCCACGGTGCGCTCGACGTCGAGCAGGTCCAGCCGCTGCGACAGGTAGGCCACCCGGCCGTCGGCCCGCCGGGTCGTGCCGCCGTCCGGGTCCAGGTCGCCGCTGATCAGGCGCAGCAGGGTCGATTTCCCCACGCCGTTGGGGCCGGTCAGCGCGA
Organism: Nonomuraea zeae; assembly: GCF_005889725.1. Classification (GTDB taxonomy): domain Bacteria; phylum Actinomycetota; class Actinomycetes; order Streptosporangiales; family Streptosporangiaceae; genus Nonomuraea; species Nonomuraea zeae. The sequence continues at coordinate 2,627 of NZ_VCKX01000211.1, read as the reverse complement.
TGCGCTCGGGCCCGCGGATCGTCAGGTCGATGCCGGGCTCGGCGAACAGGCCGCGCGCCTGGAGGTGCTCGCCGAGGAAGACCGTGCGCCCGGCGGGGACGCTGGTGCCGGGCAGCTGCAGCGAGATCTTCTGGTCGTCGCGCAGGGCGCGCCCGGCCTCGTCGAGCCGGGCCTTGGCGTCGCCGACGCGGGCGGCGTGCGTCTGGCTCGCCCGCCCGGCCGACTCCTGGGCGCCGCGCTTCATGTTGCCGGCGAAGATGCGCGGCAGCCCGGCGCTCTTGAGGTTGCGGGCGGCGTTGCTCGCCCGGCGCTCGGCCCGCTCCCTGGCCTGCTGCATCTCGCGCTTCTCGCGCTTGAGCTCCTGCTCGGCGCTGCGCACGGTCCGCTCTGCGGCCTCCTGCTCGGTGCGCACGGCCTCCTCGTACGCCGTGAAGTCGCCGCCGTAGAAGCGGACCTCGCCCCGCTCCAGCTCGGCGATGCGGTCCATCCGGTCCAGCAGGGCGCGGTCGTGGCTGACCACGAGCAGGCATCCGTTCCAATCGCCGAGCACGTCGTAGAGCCGGCGGCGCGCGTCGAGGTCGAGGTTGTTCGTCGGCTCGTCGAGCAGCAGGACGTCGGGCCGCCTGAGCAGCTGCGCGGCCAGGCCGAGCGACACGACCTGGCCGCCGCTCAGCGTGCGCAGCGTGCGGGCGAACCCGAGGTCGCCGAGCCCGAGCCGGTCGAGCTGGGCCCGGGTGCGCTCCTCGATGTCCCAGTCGTTGCCGATCGTGGTGAAGTGCTCCTCGCTCGCGTCGCCCGACTCGATGGCGTCCAGCGCGGCGATCACGGGCGCGATGCCCAGGACCTCGGCCACGGTCAGGTCGCCGGCGAGCGGCAGGCTCTGCGGCAGGTAGCCGAGCACGCCGTTGACGGAGACGCTGCCGCCGCCCGGCCGGTATTCGCCGGCGATCAGCTTGAGCAGCGTGCTCTTGCCCGCGCCGTTCGGGGCGACGAGGCCCGTACGGCCGCCGCCCACGGTGAAGGAGAGGTCGCTGAAGACAGGGGTGTCGTCAGGCCAGGAAAAGGACAGGTTGGAGCAGATGATGAACGCATCGGACATGCGAGAGACCTCGTACGTACGTGATCCGGGGCGCGCCGAAGCCGCCCGGGAAAGGGACAGGGATTCGGGAACGACGATCAGGCCACATCGGCGGCGGTCATGTGCGCCTGCCGGGGCCGATCAACCTCCGGTCTCACCCGGAGATGTCGTCGTCACCTGCCACGTCTGGTCTCCTAGCTTCCTGTCATAAGCCTTTATCACGATAGCAGCGGTCGAACGATGGTGTGCCGGCCGCGCTCCGCGCCGTAAAATGGACCGGACGGTTCAATCTGGAGGATTCGCCATGCGCTCGCTGACCCGCAAGGGAGCCGCCACCCGGCAGCGCATTCTCGACGGCGCCGCCGCGCACATCCGCGAGCACGGCGTGGCCGCCACGACCCTCGACGACGTGCTGGCCAGGACGGCGACGAGCAAGAGCCAGCTGTTCCACTACTTCCCCGGCGGCCGGGAGGAGCTGTTGCTGGCCGTGGCCCGGCTGGAGGCCGACCGCGTGCTGGCGGACCAGCAGCCCCAGCTCGGCGACCTCACCTCCTGGCCCGCCTGGCAGCGGTGGCGCGACCGGGTCGTCGAGCGCTACCGCAGCCAGGGCCGCCTGTGCCCGCTCAACTCCGTCATGTCGCAGCTCGGCGACAGCACGCCCGCCGCCCAGGCCGTGGTCACCGAGCTGCTGCACAGCTGGCAGGCCGAGATCGCGGCCGGCGTGCGGCACATGCAGGGCATCGGCGAGGTCGATCCCGGTCTCGACCCCGACCACACGGCGTCCGCTCTGCTCGCCGGCATCCAGGGCGGCGTGCTGATCCAGATGTCCACCGGCCGGACGACCCACCTGGAGGCCGCCCTGGACCTGGGGATCGCCCACCTCCGCGCCGGCCGGCCCTGACGCGAGAGAGGGCGGCCCGAGGTCAGACGGCGGGGGTGGCCCGGATGGTGACCGGGATGTTGCCCCTGGTCGCCTCCGAGTAGGGGCAGATCTGGTGGGCCGCCGCCCCCAGCTCCTCGGCGGTCTGCCGGTCCACGCCGCCCAGCTCGACGTCGAGCACGGCGCCGAGCCCGAACTCGCCGTCCTCGCCATGGGTCAGGGTCATCTCCACCGTGATGTTCGTGCTCGTCAACGTCACCTTGCGCTGCGCCGCCGCCCTGCGCACCGCGCCGAGGAAGCAGGCGCCCCAGCCGGCGGCGAACAGCTGCTCGGGGTTGGTGGCGCCCCCGGCCCCGCCCAGCTCCTTGGGGATGGCGAGCGCGGTGTCGAGCAGGCCGTCCCCGGCCGAGGCGTGGCCCCCGTTGCGGCCCTCCCCCGTCACGGTGACAACGGCGGTGTAACTGACGGCCATGGCGTCTTCCCTTCCCTGACGGTCTGATGAGGCACTTTCGAGTGCGTCACCCCTTCAACAGGTGACGATACTTGCACCCTCAAGCGTCACCCGTCAAACCGGTGACGGTGTTATTTTTTGGACTTGACAGTCCATTTTTCGCTGCGCAAGCTGAATCCCGGCTGCCACCGCCTGTCGCTTAGACCCAGCTGCCACTT
>NZ_VCKX01000210.1 GCF_005889725.1 Nonomuraea zeae | reverse complement strand
CACCCGCCCCATGCAGCTACCCCCCAGACCACCGCAGCTGCTCGGCAGGGACGCGGTGGTCGAAGGGCTTCGGGAGCGTCTGACCAGCGGCGACACCCAGCCCTGCGTGATCGTCGTGCACGGCCTCGGTGGGGTCGGCAAGACGAGCCTGACCCTGGAGTACGCGCACCGCTACCAGCGGAGCTACCGGCTCGTCTGGCAGTTGCCTGCCGTGGAGCCCGCCGTCCTGTCGGCCGCGTTCGCCCGGCTGGCGGCGCTGCTCGGCCTGCGGGAGACGGTCGATGCGGCCGACCCGGTCGATCAGGTGCACGCCGCGCTGGCGGCCAGCGCGGAGCCGTGGTTACTGATGTTCGACAACGCGCCCGAGGCCCACGTGCTCAACCCCTTCCTGCCGCCCGCCGGGCCGGGGCACGTGCTGGTCACCAGCCGGTCCGGGAACTGGCCCCCGGCGCAGGGGCTGGAGCTGCCCGTGCTGGAGCCGGAGCCCGCGACGGCCCTGGTGCTGGTGCGGTCCGGGCAGGACGACCGCGCGGCGGCGGCGCAGGTCGCGATCGAGCTGGGCGCGCTGCCGCTGGCGCTGGAGCAGGCCGGCGCGTTCATGGCCGACACCGGCCTGACCATCGCCGAGTACCACGACCTCCTGCACCGCCAGCGTGCCGAGCTGCTCGCGCAGGGGCAGGCCTGGGGCTACCGCGAGCGCGTCACGACCACCTGGCAGCTCGCCTTCCAGCGTCTGGCCCGCACGAGCCCGCAGGCGATCGCGTTGCTGCGCGTGCTGTCCTGCTACTCCCACGAGGCCGTCCCGTACCACCTGCTGCTGTCGCAGCTCGAACGGCGCTCGCCGCGCGAGCTGTTCAGCGACGACACGAGGCGGCAGCGGGCGTACGGGAGGCTGCCGAGCTCGACGGTGCGCCGGCTGCGCGACTCCCGGCCCCTGCTGGGCGCTCTGGCGGTGATGCAGGAGCTGCCGCGCGACCCCGTGATGGTCAACGCCGCCGTGAGCGCGTTGCGTCGCCACAGTCTGATCGGCCAGCCGGTGGACGGCACGGTCTCGGTGCACCGCCTGGTCCAGGCCGTCACCCTTGACCAGCTCGGCCGCCGCGCGCGGCGCCGGTGGCGCGATGCCGCCGCCGTGCTCCTGGAGGCCGTGCTGCCCGACGACCCCGCGCAGGCGGCGAACTGGCCGACGTACGCGCACCTGCTGCCGCACATCCGTACGGTGCTCACCGCCGGCTCGCCCGGCATGGACAAGACCGCGCGCTACCTGGGCGTCATCGGGGACTATCGCACGGCCAGATCCCTGTTCCTGGAGATCTGCGAGGCGCTCACCGCGAAACTGGGCGCGGAGCATCCGTCCACGCTGACCGCCCGGCACGAGCTGGCCCGGTGGACGGGAGAGCTGGGGGACGCGGCGGCGGCGCGCGAGCAGTACGCGGCGCTCTTCCCCGTCCGCGAACGCGAGCAGGGCCCCGAGCATCCCTCCACGCTGACCATCCGCCACGAGCTGGCCCGGTGGACGGGAGAGCTGGGGGACGCGGCGGCGGCGCGCGAGCAGTACGCGGCCCTGCTGCCCATCCGCGAGCGGGTGCAGGGCGCCGAGCATCCCGACACGCTGACCATCCGGCACGAGCTGGCCCGCTGGACGGGCGAGCTGGGGGACGCGGCGGCGGCCAGGGATCTCTATGCTGAGCTGGTCCCCGTTCGCGAACGCGTCCAGGGGCCCGACCACCCCGACACGCTGACGGCCAGGGCCAACCTGGCGCAGTGGACCGGCGAGGCGGGCAACGCGGTGGCCGCCCGCGACCAGTACGCGGCCCTGCTGCCGATCAGGGAACGCGTGCTCGGCCCCGAGCACCCCGTCACGCTCACGGTCCGGGCGAACCTGGCCCAGTGGACGGGCGAGGCCGGCGACTCGGCCGCGGCCCGCGACCAGTACGCCGCCCTGGTCCCCATCTACGAACGCGTGCTGGGCCCCCGGCACCCCGACACCCTGACCACCCGCCACAGCCTCGCCCAGTGGACCGGCAAGGCGGGGGACGCGGTGGCCGCCCGGGACCAGTACGCCGCCCTGCTCCCCATCCGCAGCCAGGTCTCCGGCCCCGAGCACCGTGACACCCTCATCACCCAGGCCAACCTCGCCCAGTGGACCGGCCAGGCGGGGGACCCGGCGGCGGCCAGGGACCAGTACGCGGCCCTGCTGCCCATCCGCGAACGCGTCCAGGGCCCCGAGCATCCCTCCACGCTGATCAACCGGCACGAGCTGGCCAGGTGGACCGGCGAGCTGGGGGACGCGGTGGCGGCCCGCGACCAGTACGCGGCGCTGCTCCTCGTACGCGAGCGGGTCTCCGGCCCCGACCACCCCGACACGCTCACCATCCGGCACGAGCTGGCGCGGTGGACCGGCGAGCTGGGGGACGCGGCCGCGGCCAGGGATCTCTACGCCGAGCTGGTCCCCGTTCGCGAACGCGTCCAGGGCCCGGCCCATCCCGACACCCTCACCGCCCGCGCGAACCTGGCCCAGTGGACCGGCCTGGCCGGGGATCCGGCGGCGGCCCGTCTCCACTGCACCGCCCTGCTGCCCATCCGCGAGCGGATCCTCGGCCCCGAGCACCCATCCACGCTGATCACCCGGCACGAGCTGGCCCGCTGGACCGGCGAGCTGGGCGACGCCGCCTCGGCCCGCGACCAGTACGCGGACCTGCTCGTACGCCGCGTGCACACCTCGGGCCCCGACCACCCCGACACCCTGACCACCCGGCACAACCTGGCGTACTGGACGGGCCAGGCGGGGGACCCGGCGGCGGCCAGGGACCAGTGCACGGCCCTGCTGCCGATCAGGGAGCGCGTGCTCGGCCCCGACCACCCCGACACCCTCATCACCCGGCACAACCTGGCGTACTGGACGGGGCAGGCGGGGGACGCGCAGGCGGCCAGGGACGAGTACGCGGCCCTGCTGCCGGTCAGGGAGCGCGTGCTCGGCCCCGACCACCCCGACACGCTCACCATCCGGCACGAGCTGGCGCGGTGGACCGGCGAGCTGGGCGATCCCGCGGCGGCCAGGAGCCAGTACGCCGCCCTGCTGCCGGCCAGAGAACGCGTCCAGGGCCGCGACCACCCCGACACCCTGACCGCCCGCGCGAACCTCGCCTACTGGACCGGCCGAGCGGGCGACCCGGCGGCGGCCCGCGACCTGTGCGCCGCGCTGCTGCCGGTCAGGGAGCGGGTGCTCGGCGCCGGCCATCCCGCCACCGTCACCACCAGGGAGCAGCTCGCCTACTGGACCGAACAGGCGCGGGCCTGAGGTGCGGGGCTCTAGTGGGCGCCGAGAGTGGCCGCCGCGACCACGAGCAGCAGCGTGCCCGAGACGGCCGAGATCCGGCGCGCCGCCTTCGGGGTCCCCGCCATGGCCCGGCCGGCGCGCGCCGTGGCGACGGCGACCAGGCCGTAGAGTAGCGCGCAGTTCACGACGTGGAGCAGGCCGAGCGCGGTGAGCTGGACGCCGAGCGGGACGCCCGTCCCCTGCGTGATGAACTGCGGCATCAGCGACAGGTAGAGCAGCACGCCCTTCGGGTTGAGCAGGGACGTGAGCAGGCTCTGCCGCAGCACCGTCCCGGTCGGCTGCGCGCTCGTCCCGGCCGCGAGGCTGGCGGGCCTGCGCAGCGCCGCCAGCGTCCTGGCCGCGAGGAACACCAGGTACGCGGCTCCGGCGTACCGCATCGCGGGCAGGGCGGCGGGCACGGCTTGGAGTGCGGCGGCGAGCCCGGCGGCGGCCAGGACGGTGTGCACGGCGTAACCGGCGCAGATGCCCGCCACGGCCGTCAGGCCCGTCCTGCGGCCCTGGCCGAGCGAGCGGGCCAGCACGTAGAGCATGTCGGGCCCCGGGGTGCAGACCAGCAGCAGATCCATGCCGAGGAACAGCAACAACAGCCGGGTGTCCACGAGGTCCTCCTTTGTCCGCGTCCGACGGTAGTTCAAGGGGCGTGGCACGCGATGGTGGCTTTGTGCGGAGTGAATGGCGAACGTGGCAGGATGTTGCGTCGTGGACAGAATCGACCGCAGGATCCTCCAAGAGCTCCAACGGGACGGGCGGCTCAGCAACACCGAGCTGGCCGACCGGGTGGGGCTGACGCCGTCTCCGTGCCTGCGCCGGGTGCGGCAACTGGAGGAGTCGGGGGTCATCCGCGGCTATCGGGCACTGCTCGACGGCGCCGCGGTGGGGCGCGGGTTCCAGGCGTTCGTCACGGTGGTGATGAGGTACGAGGATCACGACACGGTGGCGGAGTTCGAGCGTCAGGTGGCGGGGATGCCGGAGGTGGTGGAGGCGCACCGGCTGTTCGGAGATCCGGACTTCCTGCTGCGGGTGGCCGTCGCGGATCTGGCGGCGTACGAGCGCTTCTACAGCGAGAGGCTGTCCGGGCTGCCGGGGGTGGCGCAGCTGACCTCGCACCTGGCGATGAAGGCGGTGAAACCGGACACGGGGCTGCCGGTGGCATGACCGCGACAGAACGTGGCCGCAAAAAGGGCCCACGCAAAAAGGGCCCACGCAAAAAAAGGGGGCCCACGTGGTGTGGGCCCCCTTTCGAGCCGCTTAGCCGGGCAGGACGAGCAGCGCGTCGCCGACGCCGCGCTCGGACCCGTCAGAGGGCCGGTTCACCAGCTTGTCGCCGACGACCATCGCCGTCGAGCCGCCTCCGTCCAGGTTGATGGCCTGGGTCGCGCCCAGCCAGCGCATGAACTGGGCGGCCTCCACGAAGTTCGCCCCGACTGTCACGCCGGGCTGGCGGCCGTCGATGGTGGCCAGGATCAGGCTGCCGTTCCTGGTCGTGCCGAGGAGCGTGCGCGGGTGGCGGCGCAGGATCATGTTCATGGAGTCGTGGCCGTCGAGCTTGGCGGTGATCTTCACCTTGCCGTTGCGCACGAGCCCGACGCTGCCCGCGATCACGTTGAGGTCGGGGGTCAGCTTGAGCGCCTTCTTGGTGCGCAGGTCCACGACCTTGGTCTCCACCTTCACGGTCCACTCCGCCCAGGCGTGCTCGTTGAGCCAGTCCGAGGCCAGGCCGTTGCCGTGCAGGACGCGCAGCCCCGCGCCCACCGCGCCGCCCGAGGCGCGCAGGCCGACGACCTTGCCGTTGGCGTCGAGGACGGCGTCGGTCCCGCCGGTGGGCGTCTTGGCTCCGTACTCCTCCGTGTACAGCACCAGCTCGTCCGTGACGGCGGCCCGGTTGATGCCGTTGACCTCGACCTTCTCGCCGTCCTGCGAGGTCGCGGTCACGGTCGTCTTGATTTCCGTGATCTTGGCGGTACGGCCCCTGAGCACCACCGCCGAGCGGCCGGGGACGGCCTCGCTCAGCAGCTTGCCGCCCACGACGGACGCGCCGACGGGCTCGCCGCGCAGCGCCTTGGCGGTGTGGATGTTGAAGAAGCCGCCGTTGACGCCGAGCACCGCCTTGCGGGCCTTGGCCATCGACGAGACGGTCTCGCGCTTGGCCACGCTGGAGCCGAGCGAGGCGACGTACGAGCCGCGGAAGGTCCCGGCGTCGATCATGACGACCTTGGCGTCCCAGGGGCCAGTGGTCTTGAGCCCGTCGTCGCCGAGGTAGTCGACCTTGACCTTCAGCCCGGCTTCCTTGAGCGTCTTGGCCGTCTCCTCGGCCTTCTTCTTGTCGTCGAATGACCAGAGGCCGACCCGCACCATGTAGACGGTCTGCGAGGGGGCGTCGGCGACGCCGGGCCTGATCACCTTCTGCAGGCTGGCGCTCTCGCCGGCCGCCTCCACCTCGGCGACCCGGGCCTCGGCGGTCGGCAGGGTCCCGTAGTCACGGCCGCTGGGCATCAGGATGGTCACCGTGTAGCCGTCGGTGGACGTGCCCGCCTTCACGTCGTACAGGTCGATGCCCTGCGTCACGGCGGTCATCGTCTTGGTCGCCGCCGGCCGGGTGCCCAGCGGGAACTTGGCCGACGGGAACTTCACCGACAGCTGCTGCGCGGACGCGGGCAGCGTGGTGAGAGTGAGTGCCGCGGCTATGGCCAGGCCGCCGGCGAGGGTACGTCGAGACATGAATTCTCCAGAGGGCGGTAAAGGGACCGCACCATCCTGACGAGATCAAGGTGCCCGGGGCAGCGGAACACGCTAAATGGTTCAAGCAGTTACGAGATTGACACCCCGTGCGGATACGATTGGTGTATGTCACGCATCAGCATGTGGTGGCGGCCGGTAGACGGCCGCTGATCACCCATGCGCAGGCCGTCCCTGAGACGGCCAGCTGAGCGTGCGGGCTCTCTCCGGGACGGCATGACCCCCAAAGGAGAGACCGTAATGAACGACCTTGTTCTCACGGGCGACCGCCCGACCGGGCCGCTGCATCTGGGCCACTACTTCGGCTCGCTGGCCAACCGGGTGGCCCTGCAGGACCGATATCCGATGTACGTGCTGATCGCCGACTACCAGGTGATCACCGATCGGGACCTGCCCGGAGAGATCCAGCGGAACATCACCGGCCTGCTGCTCGACTACCTGGCGATCGGGCTCGACCCGGCCAAGGTCACGATCTTCCAGCACAGCGCCGTCCCGGAGCTGAACCAGCTGCTGCTGCCGTTCCTGAGCCTGGTCTCGGTGGCCGAGCTGCAGCGCAACCCCACGGTGAAGGACGAGATCGCGCACAGCTCGCAGCAGGCGGTCAGTGGCCTGATGTTCACCTATCCGGTGCACCAGGCGGCCGACATCCTGTTCTGCAAGGGCACGCTGGTGCCGGTCGGCAAGGACCAGCTCCCGCACGTCGAGGTGACGCGGCTCGTCGCGCGGCGCTTCAACGAGCGCTACGGCGAGGTGTTCCCGCTGCCCGAGGCCATGATGGGCGCGCAGCCGTCGCTCAAGGGGCTGGACGGCGGCAAGATGAGCAAGAGCCGCGGCAACGCGATCGCCCTGTCGGCCACCGAGGACGAGACGGCCGCCCTCATCCGCAAGGCGCGGACGGACTCCGAACGGCTGATCACGTTCGAGGAGGAGCGGCGGCCGGAGGTGGCGAACCTGCTCACGCTGGCCGGGCTCTGCCTGGGCCGGCCGCCCCAGGAGCTCGCGGCGGAGATCGGCGACGGGGGAGCCGTCGCGCTCAAGAAGCTGGTCACCGAGGCGGTCAACGAGTTCCTGCGGCCGATCAGGGAGCGCCGGGCCGAGCACACGGAGTCGGACGTCCGGCAGCTCCTTGCCGAGGGCAACCGGCGGGCCAGGGAGCGCGCGATCGTCACCCTCGACGAGGTGCGCGCGGCGATGGGGTTCTAGCGCCGGCGCGTTTCGGCGATGGCCAGCTCGGTGGTCACGGAACGCAGCGGGCGGCGGTGTCGTGGCCGGCGGAAGCCGGCTTCCCGCAGCAGCCGCGACACCTCCGCGAACCCGCGCACCCGGCCACCGGCCGCCACCCGGTAGTTCAGGTCCAGCAGGCCGAGCAGGGTGCGGCTGGCCCGTCCGGGCATGACGCTGTCGCCGAACTGGTCGCCCACCACGATCGTGCCTCCGGGGTTGAGCGCCGCCGCCAGCCGCGGCAGGAGCGCGGCCACGGCTTCGTCGTCCAGCCCGTGCACGATGTTGAACAGCAGCACGACGTCGTACCCGCCGCCCAGGTCGTCGCTCAGGAAGGATCCGGCGCGCAGGGTCAGCCGGGGGTGCTCGGCCGCGGCGTCGAGCGCTCGCGGCAGGTCGAGCACGGTGGCGCGCAGCCCGGGGTGGCGCCGCAGCAGCGCCATGCTGAACACGCCGTGGCCGCCGCCCACGTCCAGCACCCGCCCGGCGCCGCGCGGCACCGGGATGGCGCGGGCGGTCGCCGGGGCCTGCCGCCTGGCCACCGCCGCCGTCCACGCCTGGAACGAGCGCGACAGCTCGGGGTCGTTCTCGAGCAGCTCGTAGAACGGCGTGGCCGGTGATCCGTCGCGTACGGTCTTCTCCAGCCGCGGCCAGACCACGCACGCGGTACGCTCCCAGAACTCCAGCCCCGCGACCAGCGAGGTCGCAGAGCCGGTCGTGAACCACAGCCGCGACACGCGGGTCAGCCGGTAGCGCCCGCGCCGGATCCGCAGGTAGCCGAGCCCGGCCAGGGCGCGTAACAGCATGGTCGTCGACGACGGGTCGAGGCCGAGCGTCGCCGCCAGCTCGTCGCCGGTGGACGGGCGTTCGTCCAGGGCGTCGAACACCCCCATCCGAGCCGCCGCGATGAGGGCGTGCAGGCCCAGGGCGTTGAAGTAGTCGAACATGGGCGGCACGACCGAGAGCCGGTGGGCCGCCGCCTCCAGGGCGTTGATGAAGAGGGGCACACTTGCGACGGTAAGCGGCGGATCAGGCGGATCGGCGGGTCTGGTAGACCTTGCGGAGCGTCTCGTGCACGATCCACGTCGTCCTGGCGCCTTCGGCCAGCAGGCAAACGTCGCCGGGCCCGACCTCGATCGTGGTGCCGCCCTCGACGGCGATCGTGGCGCGGCCGGACAGCACGACGAAGATCTCGTCGGTCTCCACGTCCGTCACCACGCCGGGGGTGATCTCCCAGATGCCCCGGCCGTCACCGAGCTCCAGCGACGACGTGACGGGGTCGCCCGCGACGATCTGTTCGGGGTCGAGCGCGTCAGGGGTCAGCCGTACGTCGTGGACGGGCACGGAGAAGGCGCCGGCGGTGGCGAGCATGCGGCCGAGGTCGGCCACGTCGGGCATCAGAACATCAGACATATCGCCCATTCCAGCACATCGGCGCACTCAACGTGACTCCCGGCGGAACGACTCCAGCGCCAGCAGCGCCACGTGGAGCGAGAGACACGACTCGACGTCGTCGAGGTCGGTCTCGAGGATGCGTTCGAGGCGGCGCAGGCGGTCGTAGAAGGCGGGCCTGGACAGATGGGCCTTCTGCGCGGCGACCGCTTTGTTCCGGCCCGCGTCGAGATAGATGCGCAGGATCCTGGACAGGTCGCCGCCCCGCTGCGCGTCGTGGGCCAGCAGCGGGCCGAGCTCCCGCTCCGCGAACGTCTGCAGCCGCGCGTCGTCGCGCAGCAGGTGGAGCAGGCCGCGCAGGCGCAGGTCGGGCAGCCGGTAGAAGGCCCGGCCGTCCGGCTGGCGCACCGCCACGTCGGCCACCTGCTCGGCTTCGAGGAAGCTGCGGCGTACGTCCCTGATGGACTCCACCACCGAGCCCGCCGCCAGCACGAACGCCGAGCCGGGCCGCCACAGCACGCGCAGCCGGTCGGCGAGCGCGGTCAGCGCCGGCTCGGCCTGGGTGCGCGGCGGGAGCGGCAGCAGGACCCCGACCCGCTCCTGGTCGAGCGCGCCGACGAGGGCGGGCAGGCGGGCGTCGCGGCAGGCGGCGGCGGTGGCCTCGGCCAGCTCGCCGAGCTGCGCCTGCCCGTCGAGCGCCTGGTCCGCGGGGTCGGTGGGGCGGATGACCACGCTGATCAGCTTGCGCCCGGTGAGCGGCACGCCGACGGCGCGGGCGCGGGCGGCGGCCTCGTCGGGATCGGCGTAGGCGTGGGTCAGGATGCCGGTGATGATCGTGCCGTGCGCCTGCCGCTCCAGCGACTCCTGGTGGCGCTCCAGCAGGCGGCCCAGGGCCAGCGTGGTGGCGGCGCGCTCGGCCAGCACCATGTCGCGCGGCGACGGCGCCGTGTCGCAGAGCAGGATCAGGCGCCCCCAGTCCTGCCCGCGCGCCCCGACTGTGGTGCACAGCCAGCCGGAGGCCGGGTCGTAGGCGGTGCGCTCGGCCGGGGCCACCGCCCGCGACCTGCTCTCCCACCCCGCCAGCAGGGTCCCGGCGTCGCGCCCCGCGGACTCGCAGGCCAGCACCTGGTGCGCGAGGTTCTCCAGCAGCACGGGCTTGCCGGAGAGCCGGGCGACCTGGGCCAGCACCTCGGCGGGGGAGGCGCCCTCGACCGACAGCTCGGTGAACACCTCGTGGAGCTGCTCGGAGGCGCGCAGCTCCTCCAGCTGGATGTCGATGATGCGCGCGTGCACGGACTCGGTGATCTGCACGAACGGCGTCTCGCGGGTCAGCACGATGAGCGGCAGCCCGTGCTCCTCGGCCGTCTTGACCACCGAGCGGGGCAGCTCGCGGACGAACCTGCGGCCCAGCTCGACGATCAGGCCGGAGGCGCCGACAGAGGAGAGCTCGCCGATGTAGTCGGCGAGCTTCTCGGGGTCCTCGGGCAGCGCGACGCCCGTGGTGAGCACCAGCTCTCCGCCGCGTAGCAGGTGGGCGAGGTCGGCGATCTCGCCGACGTGCACCCACCGCACCTTGGTGTCGAGCCGGTCGGCGCCCGCGACCACGCGCGGGCTGCCCCGGCGTACGGTCTCCAGAGCGAGGACGTCGGCGATGGTGGGCAACACGGGGCCGAGCCTAGCCGATCAGCCTGTAAGAACGGCCAGGGGCCCGTTTACAGTTTGCACGCATTGTCATGGATTGAGATCCTCTTCGCGGTATTCCCGCCGTGGTTCGCGTACGCGCAGCTCGACCCGGCGGATCTTGCCGGAGATCGTCTTGGGCAGCTCGTCGAACTCCAGCCGCCGCACCCGCTTGTAAGGGGCCAGCTCCCGCCGGCAGTGCTCGAAGATCGACCGGGCGGTCCCCTCGTCCGGCTCGAACCCCGGCGCGAGCGTCACGTACGCCTTCGGCACGGCCAGGCGTACGGGATCGGGCGCGGGCACGACGGCCGCCTCGGTCACCGCCGGGTGCTCCAGCAGGACGCTTTCCAGCTCGAACGGCGAGATGCGGTAGTCGGAGGCCTTGAAGACGTCGTCGGTCCTGCCGACGTAGGTGATGTAGCCGTCGTGGTCGCGGGTGGCGACGTCGCCGGTGTGGTAGAAGCCGCCGCGCATCGCTTCACTCGATCCACCGACATATCCGGACATGAGGCCGAGGGGGCGGCGGGCGTCCAGCGGCAGGCAGATCTCGCCGTCGTCCCCCTGCTCGCCGGTGACCGGATCGACGAGCACGACCTCGTAGCCGGGCAGCGGGCGGCCCATCGAGCCCGGCCTGACCGGCTCACCGGGGGCGTTGCCGATCTGCGCGGTGGTCTCGGTCTGCCCGTAGCCGTCCCTGATCGTGATGCCCCACGCCTTGGCCACCTGGTCGATGATCTCGGGGTTGAGCGGCTCGCCGGCGGCCACGGCCGTCCGCAGGGGGAGCTGCCAGGCGGCCAGGTCCTCCTGGATGAGCATCCGCCACACGGTCGGCGGCGCGCAGAACGTGGTGACCCGCTCGTCCCGCAGCACCTCCAGCAGCGCGGGCGCGGAGAAGCGCTGGTAGTCGTGGATCAGCACGGTGGCCCCCGCGTTCCACGGCGCGAACACGTTGCTCCACGCGTGCTTGGCCCACCCCGGCGAGGACACGTTGAGGTGCACGTCGCCGGGCTGGAGCCCGATCCAGAACATGGTCGACAGGTGCCCGGCCGGATAGGACGCGTGCGTGTGCTCGACCAGCTTCGGCTGCGAGGTCGTGCCCGAGGTGAAGTAGAGCAGCAGCGTGTCATCGGCCCGCGTGGGCGCGTCGGGGGCGAAGACCTCGCTCGCCTCGTAGGCCTCGTGGTAGGGCAGCCAGTTGTAGGCGTCGCCGACGGCGATCCTCGTGTACGAGCCGCCCCCGAACTTGCCCGCGTCGGCGGCGTTGGCGATCACATGGGAGACGCCGCCCCGCTCGACGCGCTCCGCGATGTCCTTGGCGGTCAGGAGCGTGGTCGCCGGGATGATCACCGCGCCCAGTTTCATCGCGGCCAGCAGCGCCTCCCACAGCTCGGCCTGGTTGCCGAGCATGAGCAGGATCCGGTCGCCCCGGCGCACCCCCTGCTCGTGCAGCCAGTTCGCGACCTGGTTGGAGCGGGCCGACAGCTCGGCGAAGGTGTAGGAGGCGCGGCTCGCGCCCACGATCTTGAGAGCGACGGCGCCGGGCGTCTCGGCGGCCAGGACCCCGTCGAACCAGTCGAGCGCCCAGTTGAACTCGTCGAGCCGCGGCCAGCGGAAGTCGCGGCGGGCGGTGGCGGGGTCGGCGCCGAGAAGGGAGTCGCGGGCAGCACGAAAATCGCTCATGCCCGGATCCTGCTACGTCACCAGCCGCCGCTCAAGGCCGTCGAGCACGGACGCCAGGCCGAAGTCGAAGCACATCTCGCGCATGGCCTGCGGATCGTCGTATGTGTCCAGGTTGACGCTCTCCAGGAGATCGGGGAACTGGGCCGCCGCCCTGACGACCGACGCGCGCATCTCCTCGGCGTCGTAGTCGGGCGTGTTCGTCGCGGCGTCCCAGGCGATCTCCGGGATCGTCATGCCGAACACGAAGGCGGTCAGCGTGGAGTTGGCGTAGTCGATCTCCAGCCCGCGGAACCCGGCCGCCTTGAACGTCTTGCGCATCTTGTCGGTGACGCCCAGCGCCTGCGGGCCGAGCGCGGGCATCCGGCCGATCAGGTCGGCCGACCACGGGTGGCGCAGGATCACCTGGCGCATGCCGCGGGCCATGGCGGAGGCGGAGGCGCGCCAGCCCACCTGGCCGGGATCGGGGACGGGCATCTCGCCCCACACCTCGTCGTAGGCCAGCTCCAGCAGCTCGTCCTTGTTGGCCACGTACCAGTAGAGGCTGGTGGCGCCCGCGCTCAGCTTCGCGCCGAGCTTGCGCATGCTCAGCCCGGAGTGCCCCTCCTCGTCGAGCAGCTGGATCGCGGCGCTGACGATCTCCTCGCGACTGCGCCCTGGGCTCGTGGCCTTGCGCGGCTCACGGAGCCAGACGGAGGCGAGCGGCTTGCCGGTCATGTCTCCAGGATAAATCCACTCGCACAGTGTGCGAGTTTATCGTACGGTGTGCGAGTGAACTCGAACACTGTACGAGACCCACGCCGATGGTGGATTCTCGTCGTCCTCTGCCTCTCGCTGCTGGTGCTCACCGTGGACGGCACCGTGCTCAACCTGGCGATCCCCTCCCTGATCAAGGAGCTGGGCGCCACGCCCTCCGACATCCAGTGGATCCTGGACGCCTACGTCCTGGTCTTCGCCGGTCTCCTGCTGACCGCGGGCAGCCTGTCCGACCGGTACGGCCGCAGGAAGTTCCTCGTCATCGGCCTGGCCTTCTTCGGCGGCGCGTCGCTGCTCGCCGTGCTGGCCTCCGAGCCCTGGCAGGTCATCGGCGCGCGGGCCCTGATGGGCGTCGGCGGCTCGATCCTGATGCCCTCGACCCTGTCGATCCTGATGACCGTCTTCGACGAGGACGAGCGGCGCAAGGCCATGGCCATCTGGGGCAGCGTCGCCATGCTCGGCGTGATCGCGGGGCCGACGCTGGGCGGCTCCATGCTGGAGCACTACTGGTGGGGCTCGGTCTTCCTGCTGAACATCCCGATCGCGGTGCTGGCCATCGTCGCGGCGTTCGCGCTGATGCCGGAGACGCGCAGCGGCGGGCGCAGGGTCGACCCCGTGGGCGTGGTGCTGTCGATCGTCGGTCTCACCTCGGCCGTCTACGTCATCATCGAGCGGGAGTGGAACCCGCTGGTCATCGGGCTGGCCGTGGTCGCGCTCGCGGCCTTCGTGATCTGGGAGCGGCGCCAGGAGCACCCGATGCTGCCGCTCGAGCTGTTCAGGAACCGCAACTTCAGCGGCGCGTCGTTCTCGATCCTGCTGATGTCGTTCGGCGCCGGGGCCGTCATGCTGATGCTCACCCAGTACCTGCAGTTCGTGCTGGGCTACGGCGAGCTGCAGGCGGGGCTGGCCATGCTGCCCCAGGCGGCGGCCGCGGTGATCTTCAACGGGATCGGCGCGACGCTCGGGAAGCAGCTCGGCAACCGGGTGCTGATCTCGGCCGGCCTGCTCGTCATGGGCGGCGGGTTCGTGCTGATGGCGACCACCACCGGCTACCTGCCGCTGATGTTCGGTCTGGTGCTGATGGGCGCGGGCGGCGGCCTGGCGGGGCCCTCCGCCTACGCCTCGCTGATGGGGGCGATCCCGCTGGAGCACGCGGGCGTCGGCTCCGCGCTGAACGACACCGTGCAGCAGGTCGGCCTGGCCCTGAGCATCGCCGTCCTGGGCAGCGTGCTGGCGGGGGTGTTCACCTCGTCGATGCCGGCCGGCGTGCCCGCGGCGGCACAGGAATCGATCGGAGAGGCGTTCAAGCTCGGCATCGTGGCGCCCGCCAGGGCGGCGTTCACCGATGCGATGCACGTGGGGTCGTGGGTGGGCGCCGGCTTCAGCGTGGCCGCCGCGCTGCTCGCGGTGATCGTGCTGCGCCCGGCGGCTCCCGTCGCCGCGCCCGCGCCCGAGCCCGAGAAGGTCTAGCGGACACGGGGCTCCCGCATGCTCTCCAGGCTGTCGAGCTTGTGGGTGCGCTCGTCGTGGCCGATCTGGCGCAGCAGGTCGGCCACCGAGCGGTAGCGGCCGTACTCGGCGGCGTAGGTGCCGGGGTCGGGGACGAAGTCCAGGTCGGGGTTCTCGGCCACGAACGTCATGTACTCGTGCTCGGCGTGGTCCTCGAACTCGGCGTTCAGCCGGTAGCTCCAGTCCGGCCTGACCAGGAACAGCATCCAGGACACGTGGTAGTAGAAGAACGCGATCGCCCACGGCGCCGCCTTGTGCAGCAGCCACGTCTGCCGCTGCCCGGTGCGCTGCACGAGGTCCTGCACGATCAGCAGGTGCCACTGCTCGTTGTCCTGGTCGGCGCGGGCCTCCACGATGCGCTCGAAGACCCTCCTGGCCAGCGCCGAGCGGCCCGCGTGCCGGTGCACCGCCCAGTAGCCCATGCGCTCCCACGCCTGGTACGGCACCCGGGCGATGATCTCCAGCATGGCGAACTTCGTGTACGAGCCCTTCTTGCCGTACATGAGGTCCACCGGCTTGAACATCATCTTCGCCAGCAGGCTGTAGGCCATCCGAGGGGTGTTCATCGTGTCCTGCTGGGCACGGCGGAGCTGGTCGCGGTCGAGCTTCGGCGGGCCGGACGGCGCTTGCGGGCGGTGGTCGACGGTGATGGTCATCTCGATCTCTCCTTCGCTGTGGATGATCCGATGGTCGTCGATCACGGTGCTCCGGGTCGTCGCCCGCCAGTGGTCATCACAGGTGCCTCCGGGGGTGTATCGGCCGGGTCTCCCGTACATCGCCAGGCGCACGGGACATCCCCTAAGGGGTGGACTTACACGATGTAAGGTGATTTGACCGCGCGCCGACAGGTTGCGGTTAGGAGCATGGGGACGGGACCGGGATACTCGTAACATGTCGGAGCTTCTCGCGCGCCACCGGGCAGTCATGCCGAACTGGTTGGCACTCAACTACAACGACCCCATCGAGATCATCAGCGGCAAGGGCAACCGCGTCATCGACGCCGACGGGAAGAGCTATCTGGACTTCTTCGCCGGCATCCTGACCAACATGATCGGCTACGACGTGCCGGAGGTACGCGAGGCCGTGGAGCGCCAGCTCGCCACCGGCGTCGTGCACACCAGCACCGTCTACCTGCTGCGCGGCCAGATCGAGCTGGCCGAGAAGATCGCGCGGCTCTCCGGCATCCCCGACGCCAAGGTCTTCTTCACCAACTCCGGCACCGAGGCCAACGAGACGGCGCTGCTGCTGTCCACGTACGCGCGCAAGAGCGACCAGGTCCTCGCCATGCGGCAGAGCTACCACGGCCGCAGCTTCGGCGCGATCAGCGTCACCTCCAACCGCGCGTGGAAGAACAACTCGCTCTCCCCGCTCAACGTGCACTTCCTGCACGGCGCCGACCGGCACCTCACCCAGTTCAAGGGCCTGTCGGACGCCGACTACATCAAGGCGTGCGCGGAGGACCTGCGGCACGTGCTGGCCACCTCGGTCGCCGGCGACGTGGCCGCGCTGATCGCCGAGCCGATCCAGGGCGTGGGCGGGTTCACGATGGCCCCCGACGGGCTGTTCGCCGCCTACAAGGAGGTGCTCGACGAGCAGGGCATCCACTTCATCTCCGACGAGGTGCAGACCGGCTGGGGCCGTACGGGCAGCGCGTTCTTCGGCATCCAGAACCACGGCGTGACCCCTGACATGATCACGTTCGCCAAGGGGCTCGGCAACGGCTTCGCGGTCGGCGGCGTCGTGGCGCGCGGCGACCTGATGGACGCCCCGCACGCCGTCGGCCTGTCCACCTTCGGCGGCAACCCGATCTCCATGGCCGCCGCGAACGCCACCCTCGACTACGTGCTCGACCACGACCTGCAGGCCAACGCCGCGCGCACCGGCGCGATCATCATCGGCGGGCTCAAGGAGGCGGCCGAGCGGCTGGCGATCGTCAAGGACGTGCGCGGCAAGGGCCTGATGTTCGCGATCGAGCTGGACAACCCCGCCCAGGCCACCCGCTTCATGGAGGAGACCAAGAAGGCCGGCCTGCTGGCGGGCAAGGGCGGCCTGTACGGCAACGCCATCAGGATGGCCCCGCCCCTCACCCTCACGGTGGACGAGGCGACCGAGGGCCTGGCCATCATCGTGCACGCACTCGAAGTCATCGACGCGGAGGCAGCAGCTCAGTGAAGTCCGTCAAGCACTGGATCAACGGCGCCCTGGCCGGCGGCGACGACCGTACGTCGGAGATCTTCGACCCGGCGACCGGGGAGGTCAGCGGGCACGTCACGCTGGCCTCGGCGGCCGACGTCGACGCCGCCGTGGCGGCGGCCGTCGCCGCCTTCCCCGCCTGGCGGGACGCGTCGCTGGTCAAGCGGTCGCAGGTGCTGTTCCGCTTCCGCGAGCTCATGTACGCCCACCGCGACGAGCTGGCCGCGCTGATCTCCGCCGAGCACGGCAAGGTCCACTCCGACGCGCTCGGCGAGGTGGCGAGGGGCCTGGAGGTCGTGGAGTTCGCCTGCGGGATCCCCCACCTGCTCAAGGGCGGCTTCTCCGAAGGCGTCTCGACCAGGGTCGACTCCTACTCGATGCGCCAGCCGCTCGGCGTCGTGGCCGGGATCACGCCGTTCAACTTCCCGGCCATGGTGCCGATGTGGATGTATCCCATCGCGATCGCGTGCGGGAACGCGTTCGTGCTCAAGCCGTCGGAGAAGGACCCGTCTGCCTCGCTGCTCATGGCGCGGCTCTGGCAGGAGGCCGGGCTCCCCGACGGCGTGTTCAACGTCGTGCAGGGCGACAAGGTCGCCGTGGACCGGCTGCTGGAGCACCCCGACGTGCGCGGCGTCTCGTTCGTCGGCTCCACCCCGATCGCCAAGTACGTCTACGAGACCGGCACCGCGCACGGCAAGCGGGTGCAGGCGCTCGGCGGCGCGAAGAACCACATGCTGGTGCTGCCGGACGCCGACCTCGACCTGGTGGCCGACTCGGCGGTGTCGGCCGGGTTCGGCTCGGCGGGCGAGCGGTGCATGGCGATCTCGGTCGTGCTGGCCGTGGACCCGATCGGCGACGAGCTCGTCCAGAAGATCGTCGAGCGCGTCGACCAGCTCGTGATCGGCCCGGGCGACAACCCCGAGTCCCAGATGGGGCCGCTCGTCACCGAGGTCCACCGCGACAAGGTCGCCTCCTACCTCGACCTCGGCGTCCAGGAAGGCGCCAAGCTGGTCGTGGACGGCCGCGAGACCCCCGTGCTGGGCGGCGGCAAGGCGTCCGGCACGCCCGGCTTCTGGCTCGGCCCGACCGTGCTCGACCACGTCCCGGCCGGCTCGCGCACGCACGTGGACGAGATCTTCGGCCCGGTGCTGTCGATCGTGCGCGTCGGCTCGTACGAGGAAGGGGTGGAGCTGATCAACGCCGGCCTGTACGGCAACGGCACCGCGATCTTCACCAACGACGGCGGCGCGGCCAGGCGCTTCCAGAACGAGGTGGAGGTCGGCATGATCGGCATCAACGTGCCGATCCCGGTGCCGATGGCCTTCTACAGCTTCGGCGGCTGGAAGTCCTCCCTCTTCGGCGACACCCACGTGCACGGCACCGAGGGCGTCCACTTCTACACCCGGGGCAAGGTCGTCACCTCCCGCTGGCTCGACCCCTCGCACGGCGGCGTGAACCTCGGTTTCCCCACCAACAAGTAGGCCGCCGCGATTCCCTGGCCGGGGCGGACGAGCGTCCGTCCCGGCCGCGTCCCCGGTAAGCTCCAGCAGACGGACTTAGGGGGACTTCGTGAATCGTCGCCGTGCATGTGCTCTGGCGCTCGCCGCTTCGGCGCTGGTCGCCGGCATGGGCGCGGCGACTCCCGGCCCGGCCCCGGCCGAGGCCCGCTCGCAGACCTCGGCGGCGCGGCCCACGCCCACGGCGACCCTCCGGGGCACCCCCACCCCCACTCCCACACCGAGCGCGACGCAGAGCGACGGCACGCTGCAGATCCTCACCTACCGCGGCTACGCCGAATACGGCGGCACCAGCCCCAAGGTCAACTGGGTGGGCTCGTTCGAGAAGGAGACCGGCTGCCGGATCGCCAGGCTCGACGCCGTGCAGACCGCCAAGGACATGGACGACAGGCTCAAGGAGCGCCCCTACGACGTGGTGTCCGCCGGGCCCGCGCTGGCCGGGAGCCTGATCCAGAACAAACAGGTGCAGGCCATCGACCCGGCCAAGGTGACCGGCTACGAGGACATCGAAAAGCGCCTGCGCGACCTGTCCACCGTGTCGGGCAAGGTGTACGGCGTGCCCTACCTGTGGGCCTATCACGAGTTCATCTACGACTCGACCATGGTCAAGGGCGGCGACGACCTCAAGCAGGTGTTCGGCTCCGACCGCGTGGCGCTCAAGGACAGCCCGCTGAGCATCGCCGACGCCGCGCTGGCCGAAGGCTCGGCCGACGAGCCGTTCGAGCTGACCGAGGCCCAGCTCGACCGGGCGATGGCGCTGCTGGAGGAGCACAAGGAGCGCACCTACTGGAAGAACCCGATCGACCTGCTCAAGGGATTCGCCACCGGGTCGCTCGACTACGCCCAGGCCACCCCGTACTATCGCCTGCTCCTGCAGCAGGCGGGCAAGCAGGTCAAGGCCCTGGAGACGCGGAAGACCACGGGGTGGGTGGACTCCTGGATGCTCGGCGCGAACCTGCCCGACACCACGTGCGCCTACCGGTGGCTCAACTGGGTGAGCGCCCCCGGCGCGCAGCGCGACGCCGCCGCGTGGGCGGGCATGGCCCCCGCCAGCGACAAGGCGTGCAAGGGGCGGGCCAAGCCGATGTGCGAGGCGTACGGGATGGGCGGCAAGTCCAAGGCGCTCGACCGGGTCGTGTTCGCCGTGCGGCCGCCCGGCGGTTGCCCGGCCGAGGACGGGGAATGCACCAACTATGACGCTTGGACGCGACGGTGGACTGAGCTCGTCGCCAAGTGAGTGGGGGCCGCCGATCCCCACCTGACCGTGCCGCGGGCGCGCCCTTCCCCCCGCTGGGCGCGACCTGCAGGGACGCCCCGGGCCTTCCCCCCGTCCCGGGGCGTCTCGCTTGCCCGGCGGCCCTCCCGCCGGTCGAGCGGGCCTTTTCACCGGGCCTTTTCACCGGGCCGGTTCAGTGGGCCGGTTCAGTGGGCCGGTTCAGTGGGCCGGTTCAGTGGGCCGGTTCAGTGGGCCGGTTCAGTGGGCCGGTTCACCGGGACGGGAAGGCCACGACGGTGGCCAGCGGGGCGGGCATCAGAGCCTCGGCGCAGTCGCCGCAGGCGTGCACCGAGGAGTCGTCGGGCAGCCGGCCCACGCGCACGCGCGGCCGCGGCCATCTCTTGTGACAGACGACGCAGGCGTCGCCGTCGCGCTGGGCCCCGGTCAGGCCCTCAGGGTCGAACGTCAACATATCTCGCGCCGTTCTCGACGGACCCCAGTTCATCACGCTCCCAGCAGCCATCGCCCCTCCGTACATCGCAACCGTTATAACCCTGACCGAGGCCGTGAGCGTCTAGGTGCGCGTCAAGTCAGGGTGAATTCTCTACCCGAGTGACGGCAGTTACACCAACAAAATCGGGCATCCAGCCGCAAGCTGGATGCCCGATTCGCAGGGATTTTGGCTAAAGCTCGGCGATCGCCTTCTCCAGGATGCCGAGGCCCTCCTCAAGCAGGTGCTCGGGCATCACCAGAGGTGGCAGGAAGCGCAGCACGTTGCCGTACGTGCCCGCGGTCAGGACCAGCAGGCCCTCCGCGTGGCAGCGCTTGACGACGGCCTGCACGGCGGCCGGGTTCGGCTCCTTGGTGCCGGGCTCGACCAGCTCGATCGCGATCATCGCGCCCCGGCCGCGCACGTCGCCGATGATGTCGAAGCGCTCCTGGAGCGACCTGAGCCGGGGGAGCATGATGTCGCCGATGCGGCGAGCCCTGGCGACCAGGTCCTCCTCCTCGATGGTCTCCAGCACGCCCAGCGCGGCCTCGCAGGCGAGGGGGTTGCCGCCGTACGTGCCGCCGAGCCCGCCGGCGTGCACCTGGTCCATGATCTCCGCGCGGCCGGTCACGGCGGCCAGCGGCAGGCCGCCCGCGATGCCCTTGGCGGTGGTGATGATGTCGGGCACCACGCCCTCGTCCTCGCAGGCGAACAGGGTGCCCGTCCTGGCGAAGCCGGTCTGCACCTCGTCGGCCACGAACACGATGCCGTTGGCCCGGCAGAACTCGGCGACGCGCGGCAGGAAGCCCTTGGCCGGCTCGATGAACCCGCCCTCGCCCGCGATCGGCTCGATCACCACGGCGGCCACGTTCTCCGCGCCGATCTGCTTGGTGATCATGTCAATGGCCTGCTCGGCGGCCTCTTCCGCGCAGTTCTCCGGGCCGCTCGGCCAGCGGAACGGGTAGGCCAGCGGCACCCGGTACACCTCTGGCGCGAACGGGCCGAACTTGTGCTTGTACGGCATGTTCTTGGCCGTCAGCGTCATCGTTAGCAGCGTGCGGCCGTGGTAGCCGTGGTCGAACACCACGACGGCCTGGCGGCCCGTGGCGTGCCGGGCGATCTTGACCGCGTTCTCGACGGCCTCGGCGCCGGAGTTCACCAGGAACGTGCGCTTCTCGTGGTCGCCGGGGGTCAGCTCGTTGAGCTTCTCGCACACCTGCACGTACGACTCGTACGGGGTGACCATGAAGCAGGTGTGGGTGAAGTCGGCGACCTGCTTCTGGACGCGCTCGACGACCTTGGGGGCGGCGTTGCCCACGCTCGTCACGGCGATGCCGGAGCCGAAGTCGATCAGCGAGTTCCCGTCGGCGTCCTGCACCACGCCGCCGCCCGCGCGGGTGATGAAGACCGGCAGGGTGGTGCCGATGCCGGGCGGGACGGCGGCCTCCTTGCGGGCCAGCAGCTCCTGCGACTTGGGGCCTGGGATCGCGGTCACGACACGCCGCTCCTGGGGAATGCTCATGGTCCGACGGTACGGCGGCCTCCTACCTGCGCCGATACGTCGATATGTCACACTAGGGGTGCTCATCTTTGCCGGAATGGACAAAACTCGCATGCCGCCTTCGCTGCAGACCGTGGTGCGCCGTATGGGGATGCGGCCGCTGGCCGGGACCTCCGCGCGCGGGCGGATGGACGCCGTGGTGCGCTGGGTGGCGGTGAGCGAGCTCGCCGACCCCACGCCCTACCTGGAGGGGGATGAGCTGCTCCTCACCACGGGCATGCGGATGGAAGGCGACCTGTCGAGCTATGTCGCCCGGCTCGTGGCGCGCGGCGTGGCCGGGCTCGGCTTCGGCGTCGGGGTCTCGCACGAGCACGTCCCCGAGGCGCTCGTCGAGGCCGCTGAGGCGGCCGGACTGCCCCTGCTGGAGGTGCCCCGGGAGACACCCTTCATCGCGATCGGCAAGGCGGTGAGCGAGCTGCTGGCCGCCGAGCAGTACGAGGAGATCACGCGTGCCTTCGCGGCGCAGGGGCGGCTGACGCGGGCGGCCCTGCGGCCCGAGGGGATGCACGCGGTGATCGACCGGCTGGCCGGCGAGGTCGGCGGCTGGGCGGCGCTGCTGGACGAGGCGGGGGAGGTGCGGCACGCGACGCCGGGCGCGCAGACGGGGGCCGTGTCAGCCGAGCTGGGCCGGCTCCGCACCGGCCGCGCCCTGCCCTCGGGGGACCGCCTGCCGGCCAGCCTGGCGCTGTCCGGGCCCGGCGAGCACATCGTGGTGCAGCCGCTGGGCGGCGGGCCGCGCCCGCGCGGCTTCTTCGCCGCCGGGGCCCGGGAGCCCTTCTCACCGGTCACGCACACGGTGATCAACGCGGCGGGGTCGCTGCTCACGCTGGCCATGGAGCAGGGCCGGGCGCAAGGGGAGGCCGGGCGGCGGATCCGCGGGGCCGTGCTGGAGCTGCTGCTGGCCGGTGCCGAGGACCAGGCCCGTGCGGTGCTGGCGCCGCTCGGGGGCCGGCTGCCGGAGGAGCCGCTGGTGGTGCTCGCGGCCGGCGTGGAGGCGCTCGACGCGCTGGAGCCCCATGCCTTCACGGCCCTGCTCGACCTCGACGAGCGGGCGGCCGTCGCCCTGGTGTCCGAGACGGCGGCGGACCAGGTCGTGAGCGAGGGGGACGGGCCGGTGGGGGTCAGCCTGCCGTGCGGCTACGGCTCCGCGGCCCTGCGCGGGGCGATCGACCAGGCCAGGCGGGCGCTGGCGGTGGCGGTGGCCCGGAG
>NZ_VCKX01000020.1 GCF_005889725.1 Nonomuraea zeae | reverse complement strand
GCTCATTCAGATGCGGAAGGAGCACGTCGAACCGCCGTGCGAGTTGAGACAAGACGTCGTCGGGGAAGCCCATACCGTCCCAACGAACCGAAGATCAGAAAGCAACGCTTTATTTCTTGGTGGCTTCACTGGCGCAGGACACTGATGGGAGCGCCGCCTACCGACCCGGCGAAGTAGGAGCCCGACCACAGCTTGTTCGCCCGGTAGTAGTGGGCGGCCAGTTCGGGGAACTCCTGGCGCATCCGTCGCGAGGACACTCCTTTCAACGAGTTGACGAGCTTGGACAGGGTGATCTTGGGTGGGAAGTTCACCAGCAGGTGGAGGTGATTGTTTTCGCCGTTGAACTCGCGCAGTTCGGTCTCGAAGTCGGCGCACACATCCCTCATGATCTCTTCCAGCCGTGTCAGGTGCTCGCCGTTGAAGACCTGGTGGCGGAACTTGGTCACGAAAACCAAATGAGCGTGCAGGACGAAAACGCCGTGCCTGCCGGTCCTGATATCGCTGTGCTCGGCCATAAACCAATAGGAGGGTGATCGTGTGCAGCTCCGTTACAGCTTCCGCCTCGACCCGACGCCGGGCCATCAAATCGAGCTGGCCAAGGCGTTCGGTTGCGCGCGTGTCGTGTTCAGCGACGCGCTGCGGCTGCGTAACGACGCTCATGAGGCCGGCCTGCCGTTCGTCACCGACGCGGAGTTGTCCCGGCAGGTCATCACCGAGGCGAAGAAGCGCCCCGGCCGGGTGTGGCTGGGCGAGGTGTCGTCGGTGGTGCTCCAGCAGGCGCTGGCCGACTGCACGAGGGCGTTCCGCGATTTCTTCGCCTTGTTGTCGGGCCAGCGGAAAGGCCCGAAGCTGGGCGCTCCCCGGTTGCGGTCCCGCAAGGACAACCGGCAGGCGATCCGGTTCACCCGCAACGCCCGATTCTCCATCACGCCGGGCGGAAAGCTGCGCCTGCCGAAGATCGGAGAGGTGGCGGTGCGCTGGTCGCGGGAGTTGCCCTGCGAGCCGTCCAGCGTGAGCGTGATCAAGGATGCGGCGGGCCGGTATTTCGCGTCTTCCGTCGTGGAGGTCAGCGCCTCACCCCTGCCGGAAAGCGGGATCGACAGCGGGATCGATCTGGGTCTTGGACACTTCGCTGTCCTGCCGGACGGGCGGAAGATCGATTCGCCCCGGTTCCTGCGCCGGGCGGAGAAGATGCGGGCTGGTCGTCGTTCGTGGCCATGCTGGAGTACAAGGCGCGTCTGTACGGCAGGACCTTCGTCAAGGTCGGTCGCTGGTTTCCGAGTAGCAAGCTGTGCTCGGTATGCGCAGCCGTACGGCAGGACATGCCCCTGTCGGTGCGGGAGTGGACCTGCTCCTGTGGCGCGGCCCACGACCGGGACATCAACGCCGCGCTCAATGTCCTCGCCGCCGGACGGGCGGAGAGACAAAACGCCTGCGGAGGGCCGGTAAGGCCGGGCGCGAGCCCGGCACGGCCCGTCGAAGCAGGAAGCCAAGGAAGTGTCGCCGCGTGAACGACACGGCACAGGCCAGAATCGTCGGGCTTCAGCCCGGCGAGCGCGTCAATGCTCGGGGTGAAACGACACGGCGACACACCGGTCCCTTGAGCGAAGGGGCGATTCGTCCGGTATTTCTCCAGGCTCGGGCCACCCTTGATCACCTTGGGGCCGACCACCACGAAGTTGACGCAAGCCGCCTTGGAGTTGGCCCGGTTTGGTGGACACCTGATCTCTGGGGAACCCTGGTTCCCGGAAGAAGGAGTCTGCTGTGCCGAACAACTATCCGCCGGAGTTTCGCCGGCAGATGGTGGAAGTGGTGCGCGCGGGACGGACGCCGGAGGAGCTGGCCAAGGAGTTCCAGCCCTCCGCGCAGTCAATCCGTACCTGGGTGCGCCAGGCCGATCTGGATGACGGCCGCCGCCAGGATGGCCTGACCAGCGCGGAGAAGGATGAGCTGGCCCGGCTGCGCCGCGAGAACAAGATTCTCCGTGAGGAGAAGGAGATCTTGCGTAAGGCCGCGGCTTTCTTCGCGCGGGAAACGGATCTGCCCGAGATGAAGTTCCGGCTGATTCATGCGGAGAAGGACCACCACGAGGTCTCCCTGCTGGCCCGGGTGCTGGGTGTGTCGCGCCAGGGCTACTACGCCTGGGCTGCTCGCCAACGGCGCGGCCCGTCGGCGCGCGCCCGCCGCGACGCCGAGCTGACCGAGCAGATCCGAGCGCATCACCAGGCCTCCGATGAGATCTATGGGGCGCCGCGCGGCATGGCGCCCGTCACCGTGGGCTGCGAAACCTGCCAATATTGTCACGCTTCTGCCATTCCGCTCCGTCGCAGGGAGTGGGCGCCGGCCGTTGGGGCCGCGTCCTTCGGCGAAGCCGCATCGCTCACCTTCCTCCTGCGGGGCGCGTTCGGTGACTCGCCTGTCGAACCGTTTGAGCGGCCGAAACCGGGCTGACTTCTGTCGGTGAGCTGACCGGCGGGCATGGCGTCATCGCAGTAATCGCGGCTCGGGCGATCACGGAGACCGTGTTCAGCAGCCCGGTGGTGTCGGTGACGATGCGCTTCATCGAGGGCACGGCCCTCAGGACGTCTTTGTTGGCTCTGCGGACATCCACGCCCTGGTGAAAGCAGCTCGAGGCTGACTCGGGCGAGCCACATGCCTCGCGCAGTCGAGGCTGTTCACCAGGGCTGGCACAGCCGGGCCTCAGTCAGACCTGTACTTGGCGCTCCGTCAAGAACGGGCTCCTGCACTCGTGCTCGACAGGGCTTTCCCCAGAGGAGTCTTCGTACGCCCTGACCTTGCGGCTGATCAGATCCAGGCTTTCGGTGAGTGCGCTGAGCTGGTCCATCACCTGTTCTTGGTGCCGCCGTAGAACAGCAAGCCGCTCGCCGTGGTCGGCTCCCTTCCGGACCAGGTCGGCGTATCTGCGGATCTCGGGGAGCGGCATTCCGGTGGTGCGCAGAATGACGCAGAGATTCAGCCACTGAACATCCTGCTCGCTGTAAACGCGATGTCCGGCAGGTCCGCGTCGAATGGGATTGGCAAGCAGGCCCTCACGCTCGTAGAAGCGCAGCGCATGGATGCTCAACCCTGTGCGTGCGGCGACTTGGCCGATGCTCAACTCAGGTACGGCGTCCAACATGTCGTCGAGTGTAGAGCTTGCACTAGAGCCGACTCTAGGTCCTAAGGTGAGGCCCCACGTCCAATCACTTGTTCGCGCTGATCGCGGCCAACCTGGGAGCATGATCATGCGTTACCGTACCCTCGGCGGCACCGGCATCGAGGTAAGCGTCCACTGTCTCGGAACCATGATGTTCGGAGCCGTCGGCAATCGCGACCACGATGATTGCGTCCGCATCATCCATTCCGCCCTCGACCAGGGCATCAACTTCCTCGACACCGCGGACATGTACTCCGCCGGCGAGTCGGAGCAGATCGTGGGTAAGGCGCTGCAGGGACGGCGCGATGACGTTGTCCTCGCCACGAAGGTGCACTTCGGGATGGGAGAGGGCCGCAACCGCAGTGGCAACTCGCGGCGCTGGATCATCAAGGAGGTCGAGGAGAGCCTGAAGCGCCTGCAGACCGATTGGATCGACCTCTACCAGATCCATCGCCCCGACCACTCGACCGACATCGAAGAAACGTTGTCCGCGTTGAGCGACCTCGTGCACCAGGGGAAGATCCGGGCCTTCGGCTGCTCGACGTTCCCGGCGGAGGAGATCGTCGAGGCGCACCACGTCGCCGAGCGCCGTGGCCTCCTGCGCTTCTGGACCGAACAACCGCCCTACTCGCTCCTCGCCCGGCGCGTCGAGGCGGACGTGCTGCCGGTCTGTCAGCGTTACGGCATGGGGGTCCTGACCTGGAGCCCCCTCGCCTCGGGGTTCCTGTCCGGCAAGTATCGCAAGGGCCAGCCCATGGACCTGTCCAGCGGGCGTCCCACGATCACGCCACACCGCTTCGACCCATCCCTTCCCGAGAACGTCGCCAAGCTCGACGTCGTGGAACAGCTGGTAGAACTGGCCGATGAGCTGGGCTGCACCCTGCCTCAACTCGCGGTCGCCTTCACGGTGGCGCATCCGGCCGTTACGTCGGTGATCACGGGACCGCGCACCATGGAGCATCTGGACGGGCTGATGAAGGGCGCTTCCCTCGTCCTCGACGACGCGGTCCTGGACCGCATCGATGAGATCGTGCCACCTGGCACGAACATGTACCACCCGGACGGGGCGTGGAGCCCTCCGTCCCTCACGGACAGTCTCCGCCGCAGGCGTCTGCCGGCGGACCGCGCCGCAAGCTAGGCTCTGCCGCGCCCTTCCATGCCTGTCGAACACTCCTTTGTTGCTGGAGACGAGGAGCAGCGACGCCGGGCCGACAGCTCCCCGACGCCGGCGCGACACCTGCTTCGAGCGGGCGACAGGAGGGCTGCCATCAGTGATCCACCTCGCGTTGCGCAACCGTGCTCCGCCTGGAGGAATCGCGGGGAGTTTCGATCGACATTCCTCGGCCGGCAAGCCCGGGCCAAGGCTTCCCCTACGGTCGATACGCAGCAGACCGCGGGTCAGCCGGAATAGGCAGGGGTCTTGCTGACTGTGGTCATGCTGGCCTTCCGAGGGCTGCCGTCGATCCTGACCTCTGCTAGGACCATCATCGGGTCGAGATCGAACGGCGACTCGGTCTCGGCCTTGTTCCGCGTCGAAGGCATGACACTCCCATCGTGGTCGAGCGGCGCTGTGCAGCACCCTGCAGAAGCAGTGTGCTCTACGGCGCTTTCGCCGAGCTTTCGCCTCGATCACGCGCACGGCCGGGGCGATCACGGCTCTGGAGGCCACCGGTTACAGTGACCGTATTCCGGACGATCTCGGTGGAGTTCACATGGCCGAAGGGCCGCGATTCGTCGCTGCGGGCTTTTCTCTTCTGCGCATGCCGGCGGCACCCATCACGCGGTTCCCGGACATTCTTACAGGGGGCGAAGACGAGGAGTTCCTGGCGAAGGTCCTGCGCGATCCGCTCCTTCGCGAGGCCCTAGAGGTTTCGAGCAACTCGCTGGCCGCCGTCCTCGACCGCATCCAAGCTGGGCAGGCAGTGGAAGCGTCCAAACGCCGGCGGGCCATCATGGCGACGGCGCGCTACGTGCTGCGGATGACAGGCCGCCCCACCCCGTTCGGACTGCTTGCGGGCGTCGCCATGGCCTCCTTCGGCGAGACGACCAAGGTGCGCCTGTCCGGGGACTCCGTCAAGGGCGTGCGTCCGGATGCCGGGTGGCTGGCCGAGCTGCTCGCAGACTGGGAACGTCGACCGCACGTGCGACGACATCTGCGACTGGTGGCTAACGACCTGTGCGTCGTCCGGGGCGACCGGCTCGTGCTGCCGTACGTCCGGCATGGTCCCGCCGGCGCTCGCCACGGCCGGGTCGTCAAGGAACTGTCGGTGCTCTACACCGAGCCCGTGCAGCTGGCCCTCGAATGGGCCGCGCGCCCCCGACCCTACACCGAGCTTCTCGACCGTTTGGCGGCGGCCTTCCCCCTGGTATCGCGGGAAGCCATTGAGGCCATGATGGACCTGCTCATGGAGTACGAGGTCCTGCTCACCGACCTGCACCCGCCGCTGAACGCCGATCCGCTCGCCTATGTCCTGAACCGTCTGGCCACCGGAGGCGATCTCACGGAGGCGGCCGACCTGCGCGAGATCGCGGCGACGCTGGAGCACTACGCCCAATGCCCTCCGGGAGAGGGCCGTTCCGTATGGCGGACCGCCGTCTCCGCGATGCGCGCACTACAGCCCACCGACCATCCGCCGATCCACGTCGACCTGCGCGTCGGCGCCGACGTGACGCTGCCGCAGCCGGTCGCGGACGAAGCCGCCGCGACCGTCACCGCGTTGCTTCGCATGTCCGCGGCAGCGACCGCCCCGAAGCACGTGGTGCAGTATCACCACGAGTTCCTCGAGCGGTACGGCATCCATCAGCTGATCCCGCTCAAGGAACTCACAGATCCCGAACGCGGCCTCGGGGTCCCCGATGGATACCACGGGCCGGAAACCGAGCGCGGAGCCGGCTCTGCTCCGCAACGCCGCGGTCCGCGAGACACCTTGCTCCTTGAACTGGCCGCGCGGGCCCTGCATTCCGGCTTGGATGAGGTCATACTCGACGACGAGCTCGTCGGCCGGCTGGCTGGAGACGAGACACTCGCCCCGCCACCACCGGAGTCAGCGGAGCTGTGTGTGCAGGTCCTGGCGGAGACTGCGGCGGACCTGGACGCGGGCGACTTCCGGCTGGTGGTCTCGCCCGCGACCGGCTCGTCGATGGCCGGCTCCGTATTCGGCCGCTTCGCCTACCTCTTTCCCGAAAGCGACTACCCGATGGCCCCGGCCGAGCCCGCCGCCGCGGGGCCGGTGCGGGCTCAGCTGCTCTTCCAACCGGGAGATGCGCGGGTGGCCAACGTCGCGCGAGCGCCCGTGGTGTGCGACCACACTCTGACCGTGGGCGCTTTCGCCGAGCGGTCGGATCCGAGGGTTCTGTCTGCCCAAGACCTGCTGGTCGGTGCGGACGAGCGTAGGCTGTTCCTGGTATCGGCTCCGCACGGCCGTGAGATCGTGGCGATCTCACCGCACGTGCTCATGCTGGCCGGGCAGAGCCCGCACGTGGTCCGCCTCATCAGCGAGATCACCGGCAGCGCCCAGCGCCAACTCCACGCCTGGTCGTGGGGCGCCGCCGAACTGCTCCCGAAGCTGCCCAGAGTGCGCTACCGGCGGACCGTGCTCGCGCCCGCCCGCTGGCTGCCTGACCCCCGTCTGCGTGACAAGCGTCTGGACGAGCACGCATGGCTCGCCGCGCTGGAGGAGTGGCGTAGCGCATGGCAGGTACCCGACCGTGTGTACGTGGCTATCGCGGACAACCGCGTGGAGCTCGACCTCGCCATACCACTGCATCGCCGGCTGCTACGCCACGAGCTGACGCGTACACCGGACGCGTTCATCTGCGAGCTGCCGGGAACGGCCGCCGAATGGGGATGGCTCGACGGCCACGCCAACGAGATCGTCATCCCCCTGACGATGGCCGGTCAAGCCCACCGGGCCGTCACCGTAGCCTCCCGCCCCGAACCGGCACCAGGCCCGCGCCATCTGCCGGGCGGTGAATGGCTCTACGCCAAGCTCTACAGCTCCGCTGACCGGCACGACGAGATCCTCGGCGGGCATTTGACCGGCCTGGTCTCCGAGCTGCCCGCGTCGGTGGATCGATGGTTCTTCCTTCGCTATGCCGATCCCGACCCGCATCTGCGCCTGCGCTTCCATGGCGATCCCGCGCACCTGCATTCGCGCGTCCTGCCCGCCCTGCACGACTGGGCCGCCACCCTCACCGGTACCGGTCTGGCTGCGCGCTTGGCGCTCGACACCTATGAACCCGAGGTCGCCCGGTACGGCGGCCCTGAGGCGATCGAGGCCGCCGAACGGGTCTTCGCCGCCGACAGCCTCGCTGTCTTGGCCCAGTTCGACGTGCGCAACAGGGGCCTGTCGATGGATCAGGAGCTGCTCGCTGCCGCCAACTACGTCGATCTCCTGCGCGGACTGGGCGATGAAGACTGGCAGCACTGGCTCCTGGCGCAGACCTCACGCGGCGACCAGCACGCCGCGTTCCAGGCGACGCGCCGCACAGCGATCCGTCTCATCGACACCGAGGGCGACTGGGCCGCGCTGGCCGTTGAAGAGGGCGGCGCTGATGTGCTCCAGATCTGGCAGGCTCGCCGAGCCGCCGTGGCGGCCTACGGTGAGACCGTCCGACGGCTGCTGGCCGGGGGACGGCTGTCCAGTACACGTTTTGCCGTGGTGACGGGGCTGCTGCACCTGCATCACAACCGTTCCATCGGCATCCGACCCGTCGTCGAGACCCGAACTCTGGCGATCATGCGTGGCGTGGTGGACGCAGCCCTCTCACGCAAGAGATTCTCTCTATGACAGTGGCGCGGAGGCCACGGGCGCAGGCTGGACGGTGGGCAGCTCCTCGGCGGCCAGCCGTTCCCGCGCATAGAGACGTAGGAGGGGACCGATGTGGAAACGGTCCGGGATCTGCCTGCGCACCAGGTGCGCCGCGATGAGCATCTCGAGCAGGAACTCGGCCTCGTGAGCCGGCACCTGGAGTAGGGCAGCGACGCCCTGCCGGGTGCACTCGTCATCCGGCACGAGAGCCAGAAGGCGGAAGAGCCGCTGCGCGGGCGCGGGCAGCGCGAGATAGGTGCGGTCGAAGGACGTTCGTAGGGCCGCTGCCCGATCGCCCGTCACCGCGAGCAAGGAGAGCCGATCGCGTGAGCGCAGCCCGGCCAGATAGCGTGCTCTCTCAGCGGGGGAGCGGCCCATCATGTTGGCCGCGGCAAGGCGCAGAGCCAATGGCAGGTCGTCGCAGAGCCTGGCGATCTCAGCCAACACGCCGTGGTGAGTCGCTTGGCCGATCAAGCCGGCCAGCAGGCGCGTGGCTTCGTCACGCCGCAGCGGCTCCAGCCTCAGGACGCGGGCGTCCTCCAGTGCGGCCAGTCCCCAGAGGTTGGTTCCCGAGGTGACCAGGACGGCGCACTCCGTGGTTCCGGGCAACAGGCATCTGACCTGGGTCGCGTCGAAGGCGTCATCCAGCACCAACAGCACTGAGCGGTCGGCCAGCAGCGCGCGCAGCCGAGCCGCACGCGCGCTGAGGCCATCCGGGATGTCCGCCCGGTCGAGCCCGGCGGAGATCAGCATCTCCGCAAGCACGTCCACAGGATCGCGAGGGCTTCCATCAGAGGTTCTCAGCCGGACGAACCACTGCCCGTCCGGAAAAGCGGTGCGGACCCGGTGCGCGACGTGAACGGCGAAGGCCGTCTTACCCATTCCAGGTCCGCCGCCGACGACCACGATCGGCACCACGCCCACATCCCGGTGCAGCAGCTGCGCCGTGGCCTCGGAAACCAGCTCGGACTGTCCCACGTAGGTCCCCACGCCGAGCGGCAACTGGCACGCCGCGATCCACGCGGGAGGGGAAGTATCGCTGTCCGGATCGCCGTTCATCAACGGCTCTCCACCGAGCACCTGCTGGTGAAGCCGCTGCAGATCCTCGCCCGGCTCGACGCCGAGCTGATCACGCAGCACCTGGCGCAGCCGCCGGAACGCCTCCAGGGCCTCCGCGTGCCGGCCGCTTCGGTGCAGTGCCGTCATCAGCCAGCCCCACAAGCGCTCGTGCAGCGGGTGTTCCGCTGTGAGCGCACGCAGCTCCGCCAGCATCTGCCGATGCCGTCCGAGGGACAGTTCAGCATCGATGCGGCGTTCCACCGCGGTGAGCCTCTCCTCGCCGAGGCTCTGCGTGGCCAAGCTCCGCAACCTCTCCGAAGGCACGTTCGCCAGTGCGGGCCCTCGCCACAAGGTCAAAGCCTGTTGCAGCAGCGCTGCCTGGGTGCCCGGGCCGCTTCGGGTGAGCGCCTCTGCCCGGGTGACCAGATCACGGAAGCGGTGCAGGTCCAGCGCGAATCCGGGCACCTCTATGGAGTACCCGTCGCGCCGGGTGACGATCAGGTCGGGCGCCTGGAGAGACGTGCGCAGCCGAGCCACATAAGTCTGCACCGCGCCGCGTGCGTTGGCAGGCGGTGCGCCGCTCCAAATGTAGTCGAACAGCTCCTCCATGGATACCGGGCAATTGGCCTTCAACAGGAGCGCGGCGAGCAGGATACGCTGCTTTGCAGCAGGTATCGGAATCTCTTTGCCCGCGAGCGTGACCTCCAGCGGTCCCAATACGCGAAAGGTCACCTGACCCTTCTCCGGCACGAAGTCTCCTACAGAGTGTGTTCCGCCGACGATTACGCGGATTCTGTCGATGCATAAGACATTAGCCACTGTTCTCCGCAGCTGCCCTTGATCGATTACGAATGGCTAGAAACAGGGGCAAGAATGGCGTGAAGTCCTCTTTTCTTGAGGGACTGAGCCAGTCACGCAACGCGCCGCCGACCCACGGGCCCAGCCGGCAGGGTGGCGCCGCAGCCTGGAAAGCGAGCACCGGCGGCGTCTGCGGTTCAGCGGAAGGCGTCGGCGGTCAGGTCACCGGCCACCGGGGACACGACCAGTCATTTCTGCCACCACCTGCACGAGTTGAGCCGCCGCCTCCCGGTTGCCGCAGGAACTCGAAATAACCCAGCGGCTAAGTACCGTCATGACAACCATCGGTGGGACAGGAGATCATCTTGGCGAACGCTCCACACTCAGTGCCCGTGCGGGCGCCAATGCCTAGCGACGTCCAGCGGGGTAGAACAGCGAGACGACTCCTCGATCATCGAGCAATCACTGCGCACGCCCGAATGCTTCGCGGAACTCTTTGACAGACACGCCGCCGTGCTGCACCGCTATGCCGTCCGGCGTCTTGGTCCCGAACACGCGGAAGACGTGGTCGCCGAGACGTTCACCCGGGCACTTGAACAACGGCACAGATATGAGATGAGCCGCAGTCAGGCACTGCCCTGGCTGTTCGGCATCGTCACAAACGTCATCGGCAGTCACCGCCGGGCGGAGGTGCGCGGATACCGGGCGCTGGTCCGTATCGGCGAGGATCCTGCCGCGGTGGCCTTCAATGAGCAGGTAGTCGTTCGAGCGCCACGCCCTCCAGCATGGCCAACCGCGTCATAAGCCGGAGCAGGGCGTCGATCACATATGGATGAGGGTGCTAGCGCCGCTAGGAACACGAACCCGCTCGACTTCACTGCGGCAGCGTGAATCCTGGATTCAGGATGCCCCGACCAGCTGGTGGAGAAGCCAGGCCAGATCGCCACGTCGTCGATCCCCCTGTGTGCTTGACCTCAAGTCGAGTTGAGGTTGGATGCTTGAACCCATGCGAGCGATCACGGCGACCCGATTCGGCGCCCCTCATGTTCTGGAACTGGTGGACCTGCCCACACCCTCGCCGGGAGCAGGACAACTCGGTATCGATGTAGCTGTCGTGGGCGTGACCTGGATGGACACCCTGATTCGGTCCGGCAACGGTCCCGAGGTGTTCGCGGTGGATCCGCCATATGTTCCTGGCGGTGCGGTTGCGGGTACGGTCGCCGCGGTCGGGGCGGGGGTGGACGGCAGTTGGCTGAGTGCCAGGGTGGTCGCCCGAGCGGCGAGCGATGGGTATGGCGGAGGTTACGCCGACACGGTGGTCGCCGCGCTGGAGACCGCCTTCCCGGTGCCGGTGGGTCTCGACCTGCGCAGCGCCATGGCCGTGATGGACGATGGCAGCACTGCTCTGGCCTTGCTGGAAAGGACCCTTGTGCGGACGGGAGAGCGGGTCCTGGTAGCGCCGGGGGCAGGGGGGCTCGGCAATCTCCTCGTGCAGCTTGCTCTTGCAGCGGGGGCGACGGTCATCGCCGCCGTGCATGGAGCGAAGAAGCGCTCAGTCGCGTTGGAGCTGGGCGCCGAGGCGGTCGACTACTCCATGTCAACCTGGCCCGACCAGGTGCGCACGCTCACCGGCGGGCACGGAGTGGATGTGGTGTTCGACGGAATCGGCGGCCAAATCGGCGCGACAGCAGTGTCCCTGCTCGCGGACGGGGGCCGGTTCTCGGGGTACGGCATGGCCAGCGGAGCGCAGACCGTGATCAGTGATGCGGACCGGCGGCGGCTCACGGTGGTGGACATGTCGCAGCTGCCGGAGTTTTGGCCGGACAACCACCGGCGGGTGACGCACGTGTTGAGCGAAGCCGCCGCAGGGCGGCTGGCACCGGTCATCGGTCAGAGCTATCCGCTGGCAGCGGCCGCCACTGCGCATGCTGACATCGAAGCACGCCGCTTCACCGGTAAGACCTTGCTTCTGACATGACATCCCTACCTGTGTGGTAGCGGTGAGAACCAGGTCTTCGACCTGCTCGCTGAGCCGGTCCATCAACCTCGATAACGCTCCTGCGCGGTGGGCATCGCCGCGGTGGGCCGACGAGTCCTTCGGGTCGCCCCAATCATGGCTCAATGCTCATAGACACGAGCATTTCAACGAGCGCGAGATGCCCATGCGTTTCATATCTCTGCGGCTCGAAGGATCATTTTGCCAGTTCAGAGACACCTTCTTAGAGACCGGCCAGCCGATCGACGTCCTCGACGACCGCAACGCCGACACCGTCACCACCCGGCTGCAACAGCATCCGGAGATCGAAGTCATCTGCCGAGACCGGGCCGGCGCCTATGCCGAAGCGGCCAGCGCCGGGGCACCGCAGGCAACCCAAGTGGCAGATCGCTGGCACTTGTGGCACAACCTTTGCCGCGCAGCCGAAGGCGTCGTCCGCGCGCACCGGGCCGACCTGCGCGACCCGACCGAACCCAGCCCGCCAATCGCCCCTGCCGCCATCCACATCCCCGCAATAACACCCACCACAGAAGTTCCGGCACCGTCAGCACCGGACACCGACTCGACCACCGCCACTCGCACCCGGGAACGGCATGCGCTCATCCAGCAACTGGTCCACCGCGGGCTGACCATCACGGCCATCGCCGAGCACCTCGGCCTGGACCGCAAGACGGTGCGCAAATACCGCGACGCCGCTGGCTCCGAGCAACTCATCAACGGCCGTCGCCACCGCACCCGCGCCTTTGAGGAGTTCGTCCCCTACCTCCAGCAGCGCATCCACCAGGACGGCATCACCAACGCCGCCCAGCTGTTCGCCGAGCTACAGCAGCGTGGCTATCGCGGCAGCCGCCGCACCGTCCGCCGCTACCTAGCGCCCCTGCGAGCCGCGGCCGTCATCACTCCGCTTGCCCTTGCGCCGCCCACCGTCCGCGAGGCCACCCGCTGGATCACCAGCCACCCCGACCATCTCAGCGCCCACGACAAGACGCAGCTCGCTGCCTTGCTGCAACGCAGCCCGCACCTGGCCAACCTGGCCCGGCATATCACCACGTTCGCCGACATGATGATGAAACGCACCGGAACGACGAAACTCCCGTGGCTGGCTGCCGTGCGTGCCGACGACATCCCACAACTGCACTCCTTCGCCCACGGCATCGAACGTGATCTGGACGCGGTCACCAACGGCCTGTCCCTGCCGTTCTCCTCGGGCGCGGTGGAAGGCAACGTGACCAGGGTCAAGGCGCTCAAACGCAGCCGTTATGGCAGGGCCGGCCTGGACCTCCTCCGAAAAATCATCCTCTACAGCCCATGCTGAGTTGACCCTGCGTGACCACGTCACACGCTTTGCGCCAGAGCCACTTTTACATGGCCACGGGCAAACGTCATGGGTCGGCTTCGCAGCCGACGCAGCCGCCCGCCACCGGCCTGCTCGAGGCTGCAGCTACTGCAGAATGCGATCCGATCACCTTTCTGCCGTAATCCACTCAACATCAGCCATACTTTCCCCTCACTCGGGCCACGTCTCACAATCGGCGTAGGGTCTGCCGTGCAGTCCGGACAGGGGAGATCGACATCGTCGCTGAGGTGAGCGCCGTGATCACGTTGGCTTTCGTGGCCGACGCGCGATGGGGGACACAACCCAGCCGGCCAGTCCATCGTGACGGAATCGACACCTCGAGGGAGTCGGCCATGCCCGGGCGAGGGCCTTGTCTCATAGCACACGTATCTGGCCGGCCCACTGATGTCCGTGCCGGGGGAGCCCGTCGATGATGCTGCTGGGACCGGACGGGACATGGGTCAGTGTGCCTTCATCGAGGGTCACGGTCCTGGGCCGGGGGGACCTCGTGGTGATTCAGGGCGGGGCGGAGACGGTTATCAGCGGTGCACTGACCGCCAGCCATGAGCTGACAGCGGCCGGTTATGCAGGCCTGCTGGAATGCGGCGTGATCAGCACGTTCTTCGCCACCGACACCTACTTCCCGGCCATGTGCTCACGCTGGGAAGCGCGACATGTCCTCGCCGTCCTGCAGCCACGTTTCGCGAGCCCGGACGGAGACTCGCGCGTACTCGACGTGTGTGCCGGCCCTGGCCGCCTATCGCTGCACGTACTCGAGGCCGGCCACCAACTGGACGCCATCGACATCTCCGAGGAGGCTCTCGACCAGCTCCGGTACAAGGCCGCCGGGGCCGGCCTGTCCTCACGGCTGTCCACCTTCGTGGTCGACGCGGCAAACTTCGCCAGGCCAGATCACTACGCCTTCGCCTACTGCGCCGCCAACTCCATCAAGTACCTGGGTAGCATGTCCCGGGTTCAGCGCCACCTGCGCATGATCTACCGCTCCTTGCGAGCAGGTGGGGCCTACCTCATACACGTCGGCCTGTCCGTACGCCCAGGGTCTGTGACTTGGCGCGGCGCGGACGGACGTCGCGTTGACTGGACGGTGGAGGAGCCCGATCCTCGCACGTCGGAGGCCGTTGAGCGGGTGCGCGTCACGGGTCCGAAATCGGCATCAGAGCATGTGCAGGTGCAGGTTTTGCTGCATGGTGCGGATCTGACCGCCATGGCCGAGGCGGCCGGGTTCGCGATCGGCGCCATGTGGGGGGAGGATTTCACGCGTGTCCCGAAGGGCGAACTGAGCTCCTCCACCGGGAACGTATGGGCGCTTCTGCAGAAATAGGGAGTACGACGGGACATCCTCGGAGCCCGGCCACCGGATTCCGCGGCCACGGAAGGGGCCGGGGCGCCGGTGGTGCGGCTGTGCGTCATACCGGCCAAAAGATCTTACTGTGGTATTAGGATACGGCCATGGCTGCCAAAGACACAGTGAGCGTCACCTTGGATCACGAGCTGGTCGAGTATGCCAAGACTCAGACCGGCTCTTTGTCGGCCTATGTCAATGAGGCCCTGGCCGCCAAGGTCCGCGAAGATCGCCGCCGCCGGGCAATCTTGCAGGCCCACCGTGACCGCGCCCACGCCAGCGCCGACCATCTGCTCGTAGAGCGCAGGATGGCCCACGTCGCCCGGCAGCTCTCCGCCCTGGCCGCCGATGGGGCGAAGTGACTCTGCCACCGCTCATCCTCGACACCGGCGTCCTGGTAGAGCTGGCGCGCGGCGATCTCAACCTCATGGAGATGGTGGCCCGCTGGGACGAGCAGGGCCAGCCAATGGTCATGTCCGTCGTCGCCGTTGCTGCAGCAGCCCGGGACTCCGGCTCCAAGGAAGCCGCAGACCTCCTGCTCGGCATCGCCACGATGGCTCAGATTACGGTGGCCGGCCTCCGCGAACCCGAGCACGGCATCACCCTGGCGTCCGTACTCAGCCGCACCGGCCTCGACTGGGGCGACGCCCACGTCGCCGCGCTGGCCGACACCTCCGTTTGCCCGATCCTCACTCTCGAAGGCTCCCACTGGAGCGCCGCCGTCCGAGCCTTCGAGGAGCCGCTGCACGTCATCGAGATCTCTGACCCGCCCGAGTAACGCCTGGCCCGGTAGACCCAGCTCCGCCGCCCCTCCTGATGCATCCGCTCGACGACGGCGCGCAGCTTGGGCCGGGAGCGGCTGATGGCGGCTGTCTCCTCGACCACGCTGCCGATCTCCGGCAGGGTTTCGCTCCGCTCGACCTCAGCCGGCCCCCGTGCGGCAAAAGGGAGATCAGCTGAGCGCGTGCGGGATGCGGTCGAGCACGGGGTGACTGGCCAGGCCGTAGGCGTAGAAGTCGACGGCGTGCGCGCCGGCTGCCCGGGCGCCGTGCACCTTGGCTGTCAGCCGGTCGGCTGAGTCGCTGTCGGGGTAGCCGGGGCGCAGCACCGCGCGCACCTGCCGGTCCTTGCCGACCGAGCGCAGGTAGGCGTCCACGTCGTCGGCGACCCGGGTGGCGTCGCGCGCGTAGGCGAGCACGGTGAAGGAGAGCATGAGGTCGCTCAGAGCGACCGGGTCGACGCCCAGTTGCCAGCCGTCGTACGCGGCCAGCACCGGCGAGGGCAAGCCGTCCCGGTAGCCCTTCACCGCGCCCGTCGGGTCGACGAAGACCAGCCTGGACCCCTCGCTCGCCACTGCGTCCGCCACCTGCGAGACCAGTGAGGTCACGGTCGCGCAGCGGGCGCGCGCGTAGCCGACGACGTCGGGCCCCGCGTAGGCGGTCAGGGCGGCCCTGGTCACCTCGCCCTCGGCCGGTGCGTCGCCTTCGAGGAGGCCGCCGACGATCCGCGCGCACTCCTCGCGCGCCATGCCGGCGTCGACGCCGAGATCGGAGGCGCGCGCCATGCAGAAGTCGCAGAAGCACAAGGCCATCAGGTAGGCGTCCATCGGCCCGAGCGGCACGAACGACCGCTCGGCCTTGAGCGGCCGGTAGTGCAGTCCCTCGGCGACCACGCTGTCCACCCCGAGCCTGGCCACCGACCTGGCCAGAGCCACGGCGTACTGCCGAACCTCGGGATGGGCCGGGCACAGGTCGGTCGGGAAGCCGCGGTCGCCAAAGCAGTTGCGCACGCTCACGTCGGGGTGCTGGGCGCCGAGCGTGCCGTTGCGCAGGAACACCGTCCGGCCGTGCACCTTCAAGCCGCGCGCCCGGCAGGCGTCGAGCAGGCCGTCGAAGGCGTCGGTGTAACCGGCGGGCGGCACCAGGCGCAGCTCGGCGAACAGGTCGCCCGGCAGGTCGAAGTGCGCCCCGTCGTGCCGCAGGGTCAGCTTGGACAGCCCGTGCGGGGTGATGTCGCGGGACTCGTGATGGACGGCGCCGACCGTGATCCCGGCCACGCCATACCCCCGCACGCGGTCGAGCACCTTCTCCACACCCTCACCGCGCAGGTCCTCGACCAAGACGTAGAGCGAACTGTCCACGCTCCGACCCTACGCGCTCTGGTACGCGACGAAGTCGATCTCCACGAGGACGCCGAGCAGATGGGAACCCCGCTGTGATCCGGACTGGGAAGGCTGGTTGAAGGAGGACCTCGTAGACCTCGCTGAAACCGGTGAAGTCCAGCGGCTCGGATCCCCCTGCCATACCCGCGAAACCGGGGCCGTCGCCGACGTGCCGGCCCCGCTCACGCGCGGCTTGGCTCATCGAGTGGAGGAAGTCGTCGCCTCGTCAGTGCCGGTCAGCCGCACGGCCCGCCGTTGTACGGCATGCCGCCGCAGTCGGTGCTGCTGGACGAGGTGCCACCGGATTCGGCCATGGCGACGGCCGGCGCGGCGACCAGCGTGACGGCGCTCAGGGCGAGCACCACACCGGCCAGCGCGAACCTTGCCCAGTGCCGGAGATTGCGCATGTATCTCTCCTTTTCTTGTCGGCCGTTCGCCGACTCTTCAAGCTGCTCGCGGAGCATATAGAGAAAAGGACGCGACATACGGTTCGATTCCTGCCAACTTTCGTCGAAAACCGCCGATCGCGAGGAGACGGGACTCCGCCGCCTCAGATAGCCGAGGCGTTCTGGCCAGCGAGTGATTTGTCCGGCTTCGCGGAACTGGAGTATGGGGCTGGAGTTGCCAAGTGGGCCTGCGAGAAGAGGCAGCGTAGCGTGCGGAAAAGCACTGGTTCTCACCGGTGCGTTCGACCGATCCTTATCGGGCGCTGCGCTGTTGTGCCGGACGTCCGTGAAGGGTTCGCTTTCGGAACGATTTGGGCTGCCCCGGCGCTACCTCAGCCCGCGAGGTGACGGACGCCGTTTCGGCGGCGCGAAGGTGACGCCACCTCTTAGGAGGGTTGCCTGGCGACGACCGCCGCTCAGACTCTCGGACCGGAGTATGTCCTTGGTGGCAACGCCAGTGTGTCGGCCGACATGACTCCGCCAACGTGAAGCCGCGCGAGTTTCGTGGCAGGCGAATTCCCAGTCAAGGCTGCATCGGTGAGGTTCGGCGCGCCATCGTCGGCCGAGGTCATGTCGGCCGGTGATGCGAGTGTCGATTCGATCTCGACGCCGTGAAGTCCCGGCTTCTCCAGCGCCGCCGTCGCGTTGTGCTTGTTTGTTTCGACTGGCACACGGCTCTCCGGCTTGCTCTCTACGCTAGCTCAGGCCCTGCATTCGCCAGCGCCAAGGCCCTGTCATCGGCGGCGAAGCCGGTGTCCTCGTTCGCAGGAGGGTGCTCCAGGTGCCAGCGTACGGACCGGGTGATGGCGACGGCAGGATCCGCTGGCTCGAAACCAAGGAGGGACCGAGCTTTCTGGCTGCTCACCAGCAGATGCTGGGCGGTCTTCCGCGTGATGCCGAGATCATCGGGTAGAAGGTCGTCCGGCACGTCCACCAGTTCGGCTTCGTGACCGGCCGCTGCGAGGATCGTCCGCATCCAGCCCCTGATGGTGTATGTTGCCGCTTCACCGATGTTGAATACCTCTCCGGAAGAGACCCCTGGGCGGTCAAGCGCGAGCAGCATGGCCGCCACGGCATCGTCGACGTGGAGCCGAGGAAGTAACGTGGCGCCAGGACCAACCGGAATGCGCATGCGCTTCGCGCGGACCCGCCGCAGCACGAACTCTTCGCGCTGTTGGGGGTCACGCGGACCATAAATCATCGCCAGCCGGAGCACAGTGCCATGACGCGCCAGGTAGGCAGGCTCGACGTCAAGCTTTTCGTAGTCGTAGTCGTCCGCCTCCCTGTCGGTCCCACGATAGGGGTAGCGCTGGTGACGCAGCAGGCTTTCTTCGGTAAGCGGGACTGGCATTGGTGTGTCATCACCCGCCAGATACAACTCATACGAGCGGTAAACGTCCATGCTGGAAAGCACGAGCAGATGAACGTCCGGCAGATGAGACAGAACGGCGTCCACATCAGCACGAGTGAGCGCGATGGTGTCCACCACGGCGTCCGGGCGGAATGCTTTCACCTGGCCTGCAACCGTCGAGAAGTCACGGCGGTCCACATGAATATGGGCGCATTTCACAAGATCATCTGGCTCGGTGTGTCCTCGATGTACTACCATGACTTCGTCACCCCGTCTGACCAGAGTCTCGACCAGGCGACGCCCGATGAATTCCGTTCCGCCGATGACAGCAACTCGCATGAGATTTATCCGATCAGACTTCCGCGTTATGCGTCAACATTACTTCGCTTCTGGCGGAATCTGGCAAACTCCGGCGTATCCCGGACAGGCTGCTGATCGCTGTCACGCAAAGGATGGCCCCTAATTTCGCCTGCGCACAGCGCCGAGTAGCCGAGGGGTGAGAGTCCCCTCGGCTACTCGGCGGTCACGGAGGTCCTCCCGTCTC
Source organism: Nonomuraea zeae (assembly GCF_005889725.1). GTDB lineage: Bacteria > Actinomycetota > Actinomycetes > Streptosporangiales > Streptosporangiaceae > Nonomuraea > Nonomuraea zeae. The sequence continues at coordinate 59,834 of NZ_VCKX01000020.1, read as the reverse complement.
ACGGTTCATGCCGAGACATGACACGGCACCCGTTCCAGGCGTCGTTCCGGCGGGTGCGCACTCTCACCGCTGGAGATTGGGCTTCAACCAATACAGGCTTGGCCATATCGCGCGGGTCTCGCGGTACCCCGCCCTGGACGCCTCCACACGGCCACCGCGTCCCTGGCACGCTCTTGATCCTCTTCAGGATTCCCCTCCAGGTAAGCCAGGCGACCCAGGAACATCCCTCAGAGTTCCTCCTACCGAGTTAGGGATACGACGAAGCGCCCCACAGCGCGCGCGCAGCGTGCGCGTCTCCACGCACGGCGCTCCACGCGCCTTGCCCCGTCGGTGCCTGTGGGAGGCGATCCCTATAATCCGCCGGCATGAGGATCACTTGCCTGCTGGCTGGCGCCTGTCTGCTGGCGACGTTCGTCGCATCGTCGGAGTCAGACGAGCAGTGGGAACCGGTGACGGGGCTGGAGTTCAAGAGCGAGGCATCGCTCTCAGCGCTGCTGGCGTTCGGTAGAGATCAGGTGTGGGTTGGCGGCTCTGGTGACGGTAAGCCGCTGCTGGCCCGCTGGGACGGCGCGCGGTGGATCAAGAAGCACCTCGCGGGCGAGTACACGGTGGACACGATCGCCGGAACGGGCCCCGCAGACCTCTGGATCGCGAGCGCGGGCGAGGACCCCAGCACTGGCGACGGAGTCGCCTCGCAGGTGTTCCGCTGGGACGGCTCACGCTGGAGGGACAGCAGCTGGTTCAGCGCGGCCAACCTGGCCGTGCACGGCATCGCCGTGGACGGCGACCGCGTGACGCTGGCCGGAAGCGACAACGACCGCCCGTCCTCGGTCATGTGGGACGGGCGGCAGGCGGTGCTGGTGGGAGGTCGGCCGGGGCTGTTCGGCTCGGTCGCCGCTCAGGCCGGGCAGGTCTGGATTGCCGGTGCGAAACCGGAGGAGTCTTGCAAGCAGGCGTTCCCGGCGATCTGGCACCGGGCCCGTCCGGGAGCGCCCTTCGAGGAGGTGGCCCTGCCGGCCGTACCGGATGGGTATCTGAACGCGATTGCGGTACGCGGCCCGTCGGACGTGTGGGCCGTGGGCGCCGCCGGCTGGGCTGGCGAACGGGGCTACACGATCGGCGCGGACCCCGAGGTGTTCTGCCCGGGTCAAGGCGGCGGGCTCGAGTCAAAAGCCTCGGCGGCCACCAGCCCACCCTCCCAGCTCTTGCCGCTTGTCATGCATGGGGACGGCAAGGCCTGGCGGCAGATGAAGCTCCCCAGTTGGCAGGGCACGTTGCTGGACGTGGCCGTCTCGCCAAGGACGGGCGTGTGGGTGGCGGGCGCCGACTTCGCGCGGGCGGGCGAGGTGATGATCCTGCACTATGACGGCGTGTGGACGCGCGAGTACGTGCGCACGGGTGATCTGTACGGATTGGAGCTGGCCGTGGTGGACGGCGTGCCGTGGATCGCGGGCGGCGTGCAGCGGCCCTTCGTGATGAGGAGGAGCCGGTGAGGGCTCGGCTGCTGGTCGTCCTGATCTGCCTGATGACGCTGGGCTGCACCGCAGAATCGACGCCGGCCCCCGCGCCCGTGACCGCCACGTCGGCGAGCACGTCGGTGGTCACGCCCAGCCTTGGGCCGCCGCTGGAGGAGATCCCCCTGTCGTTGAAGTGGCAGCGCGTTCCCGGGCTGCCCCATGACGACTGGTGGGAGAGAGGGCTGTCTGACGTCGTCGCCGCGGGCCCTGACGCGGCCTGGGCCGTGGGGTACCACGGCTGGGAGGACGGCGTCAAGGGGACGCTGCGCGGGTGGGACGGTTCCCGCTGGCGCAAGCTCGTCCCCGAACGGCCGGGCAGCTTGGACGGAGTGGACGCCGACGGCCCCCGCAACGTCTGGGCGGTGGGAGGCGACGAGTACGAGCCCCTCGCCCTGCAGTGGGATGGGCGTGCCTGGCGCCGTCACAAGCCGCCCCTGGCCGGGCTGGACGTCGCGGTGGACCGGAACCGGGCAATCCTCATCTCTTCCTCGGACGCCGTGCTGTGGGACGGCGCCCGCTTCACCAAGGTGCTCGAACTGGACGAGAAGACTACCGACCTGGTGGCGATCGACGGGGGCTCCGACCACACGTGGATCGCCGGGCAGCAGAACGAGCGGCTGATGATCTGGCACGGCAGGAACGGCCGGTTCCAGGAGACGAAGGTGCCCGTCATACCCGCAAGCAGACTCAGCGGGATCTGGCAGAACAGCCCGTCCGACGTATGGGCGGTGGGCGCGGCCGGCGCGGACCTGGACCCTCTCGTGCTGCGCTGGGACGGCGGCTCCTGGCAGCGCGTGACCCTCCCGGCGGGCTGGCGAGGCGCGCTGCACAGCGTGACCGCGTTCGGCCCCGACGACGTGTGGATCGCCGGCTTGGACGACACCTACCGGCCCAGCCACGTCATGATCCTGCACTGGAACGGCAGGACCTGGAGGCGCGAACTGCCTCCCTCGCCCGGCGTGGTGGAGGGCGCCCTGATCGAGCGCATCCCGGGCACATCACAGATCTGGCTGATGACGACAGTCAGAAATGGCGACTCCGAGTCGATCGTCACCTTCCGCCGCCGCCAGCACTGAACAGCGCCAGCAGGGCTTACCGGCCCCGGGCCAGGACCCGGGCGCGCCTGCTGACACCAGCACGAGCTCGTCTTCAGCGGGGGCAAACAACTCCAACGTACCGCCCGCCGGCAGACCGAGCTGGCGCGGATGCGCGCCGGCGGGATACTCCATCGAGACGTCGCCGCGCCCCTGTCAGCCTCTTCGTGCTGCGTACCAGATTCTGCTGTGCAGGTCCGTCCCACGGATCACCTGGATGCGCCAGGGCTCCAGCCGCAGGAGGTGCAGTTCCGGATCACCGGGCCCGCCATGCCAGAAGTTGCCCAGGTCGTACCCGGCTCCCTTCGGGCTCGTTCGCCGGTACAGGTCCCACACGTGCCGCTTGATCTCCAGGTCGTCGCTCCAGGCGGCGACGGCGTCGACGCTCACCGCGTTCTGCCGTGGCGTCCAGTAGGAGAATGTGGTGTGCGGGTTGCCCGCCAGGTGGGCAGCCTTGACCGGCGTCTTGTAGGTGGCCAGCCAGCCCAGTGGGGTGCCGTCGACGGTCTCCCAGACCGGGATCAGCACTCGTGCGCGCGGCCGTCCCCTCGTGTCGACGGTGGTCATGGTCGCGTACACAATGTCGCCGATGTAGGCGTCGAATTGGTCCTTGATCTCGGCGAACGACACTACGTGTGTGACCATCGGTTCCCTCCCTTCTCAGGCGGCGGTTGTGGTGGACTCGGCCGGGGTGGTCGCGACCGGTTGTGTGTTGTCCGGCACGGCGGGCGCACGGAGGCCGAACGCGATGACGATCGCGCCGAGCGCCGCCGCCGCCACGGGAATGATCAGCGCGGTGCGCAGGGCGTCCAGGCCCGAGCCGGCGGCGACGCTGACGGCGGTGACCGCTGACAGCCCGAGCGCCGTGCCGAACTGGATGGAGGTGTAGAGCAGGCCGCCCGCCAGGCCGTGTTCGTCCTCCGCGACGCCGTCGGTGGCGGCCATGGTCAGCGGACCGTACGCCAGGGAGAAGGCCAGTCCGAGCAGGAACAGCGCCGGCAGCATGGCGGCGTAGGTCCAGTCCATCCCGACGGGAAGGAACAGCGCGTACGCGGCCACCGCGAGCACGATGCCGCCGAACAGCACGCGCGTGTTGCCGAAGCGGTTCACCAGGCGCGGCGTCAGAACCGGCGCGAGGACGGTGTCGATGCCGATCACCAGCATGGCCAGGCCAGTCTGCATCGTGTTCCAGCCGCGCAGTTCCTGGAAGTACAAGGTGGCCAGGAACTGAAAGCCCGCGAACGCGGCCAGGAACAGCAGCGCGGCCACGTTCACGCGCACCAGCGGCGCCGTTCGCAGGATCCCCAGCCGCAGCAGCGGGGACGAAGACCGCCGCTCGATCGCCGTGAACAGCCCCAGCAGCGCCAGGGCTGCCGCGAACACGCCGGCGGTCAGACCGGGGCCGTCGCCGGGGTGCTCCAGCCGGACCACCCCGTACACCAGCAGTAGCATTGCTCCAGTTATGGTGATCGCCCCCGCCAGGTCAAAGCCGCCCGAGGGGCGCTCACCGCCCGTGTCGCGGACAAGGAGCAGGGCCGCCACCAGGATCAGCGCCGACAGGATCACCGGTGCGAAGAACACCCATCGCCAGTCGAACGAGGCGAGCGCGCCGCCTGCGACCACGCCGAGTGAGAACCCGCCCGCCGCCGTCCCCGCATATACACCGAGCGCCTTGGTACGCGCGGGCCCCTCCGGAAAGTTGGACGTGACCAGCGCCAGCCCGGCGGGGGCCATGAACGCGGCCGCGACCCCCGTGACGAACCGGGCGGCCAGCAGCATCCAGCCCTCCGTGGCGAACCCGCCGAGCCCGGAGAAGATCAGGAAGACCGTCAGCCACAGCACGAACATCCGGCGGTGGCCCAGCAGATCGGCGACGCGTCCGCCCAGCAACATGAACCCGCCGTAGCCCAGCACGTAGGCGCTGACGACCCCGCTGAGCATCCCGGTGGACAGGCCCAAGTCGGCGCGAATCGACGGCAGCGCCACGTTCAGCATCGCCACGTCGATCCCCTCCAGGAAGATCGCGCCGCACAACACCAGCAGTACGCCCCACGCACGCCCCGTCAGGCGGGCTGGCCCACCGGCCGATCCAGTAACGGAATTGGACATCGCTACCCCACTCCCTCGTGTCGCGAGAACCAGGCCCGGGGCGGTTCCCTGAAAGCCCGCCGGTTCCCTCTTGTAACCGACAGCATCGTCGGGCACCATCAGTGAGCATGGAAGACGGCACTTTCGAGTCCCTCGGTTACTGCGCGGATACCGGCATCGACGAGGACGTTCTCCAATGGGACCAGCGCGCCGACTGCGAGGTACGGCAAATCCTCGACCGCGTCGCCGACAAGTGGTCGCTCCTGGTGATCGCGCTGCTGGACAAACGCAGCCTGCGTTTCACCGAGCTGCGCCGCGCGATCGACGGGGTCAGCCAGCGGATGCTGACCCGCACCCTGCGGCATCTGGAGCGCGACGGGCTGGTGAGCAGGACGGTGCACCCGACCGTCCCGCCGCGCGTGGACTACGCGCTGACGCCGATGGGTGCGACCCTGCACAGCACCATCCGCGCCCTCGTCGTCTGGACCGAGGAACACCAGAACGCCATCGCCGCGGCCCGCGCCGCCTATGACAGCCGTACCGCAGCGGAGCAGGAGGCTGCCGAACACGAGGCGGCCGAACGCGCCGCCATCGCCCGCGCCGTCCTGCCGACCAGTGGCTCGCCGGCCCTGGCCAGGCGGATTCTCGCAGGGGCGGCCGTCGATCGGGACCCCGTGTGATCCGATCCGTCTCCAACAGAGCAACGCGCAGGTGACTTCGATGCGTCACCGTGCTCGAGGCACGGCATCCCGACAGGCAAGGCGGGCCCGGCTTCATTGAGATCATGATGAGGGCCCAGCAGCGCAACCCGTGACTGGTGATCGGCGCTGTCTCAGGAGGCCGGTGGGACCTGGCCAGCTTTTCCATGCGGCGATGACCCCGGTCGGAAAGCGGCGCCAAGGCCTCGGAGAACTCGCGGCCGAACGGGGTCAGTGAGCACACAGTCTTAAGCGGTCGTCCGCAGAAGGAGAGCAGAGCATCCGGCCCGTGCAACACGCCCCTCAGCGCGGCAGTTGGGGCGCCAGCGCTGAGCCAGGACCTGACAAGCCGCGTCCCCCACTACGTTGCGTCGGTCTGCTCAAGGGCCAGGCACAGGAGATCTTGGTGCCGATCTCCTTGACGATACACACCGCGCCCGCCCGACGATCTCCACATTATGAGCGGACGGCCACCTTGGATCTTCCGTGGCGCTCGCCATCACCGGCGCCACCGTGGAGACGGCGGCCACCAACGAGTAACTCGCCATCATCCGAGGCGTAGGCCGACTGGACTGCGCCGGTTTCGCCGGACTCACCACCTTCGACGACACCACCGACCTGGCACGGATGCGCCTGGAGATGGACGCACAAGAGGACCTGTGGCACGTGCAGACAGCGCTCCAAGCCCGTGCTCCGAGCCTGCCCTACTCTCACCACCGACGCCAACCGCTGGCAGCCCGCGCTCCCAGAGCTGACAGAGCACCTCTCGGTGGTTGAGGTATCCCAACTCGACGACTAAAGACCGTCGACGAACTCGCCTCAGCTTCCTGGAGGTGCCTGACGCCATCGGCGATCCGCGTCAGCTCGCTGTGCGGCAGGCGGCTGTGAGCCCTACACCAACGCATCAGCTTGGCCGTCCACAGCACACCTGGCCCGCCTGCCCGGCGGCACCCACGTAGTCTGGTCGGCCGATACGTGCTGCTCGGTCCGCTGGCCGCCGGCACGCCAGCCGCTCCGGCCACCTACGGCGGACTCACTGGCGTGCCCATCGACAGGGCGGTGCACCCGCCAAGACCGGTGGCGCAACACCGTAGGCCAGGATCATGGCGACGACCGAGCATCGTGGTAGCGGTCGGGCATGCCTCCCCCAGGACATTGAGCCGCATACCCCGCAGGCCGAAGAGCGGCCGGCCGCCCTGCACGCAAATCAGTCTGATCGCCGCACGTCGCCGACAACCACCCCGGTTCCGTCGTCGGAAGACAGCTGCGCAAAGGTACCGGCGCCGCTAGAGTTCGCGATCATTGACGCCGTTCCGGCGACCGCGGCGCCCCCTGCTCGTAGGCGGGAGCGGCCGGCGGTCGTCCAGCGTGAGCAACCGGGGGAGATGGGTGTGGCCAGCCAGAGCAGGGGACGGCCAGGCTGGATGGATGTCGGCGCGATCGAGGAACGACTGGTGCGCGCATGGGACCCCGGAACATTTCCCCCGGCCGAGGTCCTGTTAGCGATCATGACACTGGCCGCGGTGCCGCGTGCGCTGGGTGTGCGGCTGGCCGCTCATCTGACCGGTGGCGTCGTGGTCGGGCCCGGTGCCGTGCCGGACCTGCCCGGGTTCGGGGACTTGCGTGGCGTTGAGCTGCCGGTGCAGAGGGGAGGCTGGGAGCGCAGCGCCGGCGTGTACGACCCCAACCGGCGCCGGATCGGAGTCGGGAGTGTGCCCTCTCCTTCGGTGAGCGTGGCGGGCCATGAGCTCGGGCATGCCACGGACCATATGGACGGGATGCCGTCCCATGGGGAGTTCTGGGCGGGGCTGCACGCGCTTCGCGCCGAGCACCTGGCGCCCCCCTATCGCCAGGACGTGGCCGAGCTTTTCGCTGAAGCCTTCGCGTGCGTGCTCACCCGCCGGGCGCGGCGCCTGATCACGCTGTTCGGCGATGAGTATGCCGCCCAGCAGGCCTATTTGTGGCTGGCGGGCCGTTATGGCGTCGGGTGAAGGACTTCCCCCGGCGATCGGGCCCGCGCGCTATGCTGGCTTGAGGAAGGGGACGTGTGAGACGGAAGGGACACTGCTCATGACCGCCATCATGTTGGCCGGCGGAGTCCTTCGCGTCCCCGAGCCGACCACGTTGCCGGACGGGACCCGGGTCGAGGGGACGCGCGACATCGCTCCCGATGCTCCGGAGTACGGGGACTGGTTGCCTTTCGCCATCCCTGAGGCAGCCGCATGGCACGGAGACCATGACGACACGGCGATTCTGGCACGGTGGCGAGCGGCCGCTAGCGCCTGATCTGTCGGTCCCGGACTGCGCCTGTCGGCGACGGCAACAGGAAACGACGCTCGCGGGTCCTTCGCGACCGATTTGCTCGCGCGTCGGGTGTGGGCGAACTCGCAGGCCGGCGTTCGTAGCTGTCGGGGGTCCGGCCGAGAACCCATACGGCCTCGGCCTGCACCGCCACGCGGGCAGAAGTGAGGGTCTGGTGTCATCCTGGGGCGGAGGTCAGCGTTGCCAGGTGGGCATCCAGTTCGGCGGCCATTTCCGCGGGGGTCAGGTGTCCTGCCAGGACGTGTATGGACAGCCCGTCGACCACCGCATGCAGCCGGCGGGCCGCGCTGTCGGGTGGTGAGCCGGCCAGCGGTGCGCCGTGGGCGGCGAGGTCGTGCATCAGCGTGCGACACAGGTCGTACATGCCGCCGAAATGCCATTGCTGGATGGCGGCCAGGCGAGGGTCGCGCAGGCCCAGCGCCAGGAAGGCGAAGGCGATGGAGGACTCGGTGAAGCGTTGCGGGTCACCGGGCATGGTCTCGGCCAGCAGGGTTCGCGCCCGCTCGATCGGGGCCAGTTGCGGCGGCAGGTCGTGCATGCGGGCGATCACGCGCGCAGTCACCCGTTCCACCACCAGCTCGGCGGCGAAGGCGACAAGGTCGGCCCGGGAGCGGAAGTAGTGGCCCAGGGTGCCGGTGGACCATCCGGCCGCGGCCGCGACCGCCCGGACCGACACCTCTGCGATCCCGTCATGTGCGATGACCTGCCAGACCGCCTCGGCCAACTCGACCCGGCGTGCCTGGTGATCCACAATCTTCGGCATGCCCCATAATCGCACGATCGTGTTATAAAGAGATAAGACGATCGTATGAAAAAAGGAGGGCCTGGTGATCGGACTGATCGTCGGGTGCGAAGTCGCCTTCTGGGTCTTGCTCGGGCTCGGCTTGTCGGCCCGTTACCTGGCGCGTGCCCCACGCCTGGGCACGGTCCTCCTCGCGTGCGTGCCGGTCATCGACGTGATGCTGCTCGTCCTGTCCGCCGCCGACCTGTATCGCGGCGCGACGCCAGATCTGGGGCACGCCCTGGCCGGCGTCTATCTAGGTGTCACCGTCGCTTTCGGTCCCACGATGATCCGCTGGGCCGACGAGCGCGTGGCCCGTGTCACGCGAAAAAGGCATGCCAGCCTTGGGACGGCGGAGGCACAGGGCGGCCGCAGCCGTGAGGACGTCGTCGTGGAGGAGGGGCTCGGACCATCGCCGCGTGATAGCCGGGCCGGGCGCTCGCACGCCGCCCGCGAGCGCGTCATGTGGCTGCGTCACCTGCTCGCCTACGCGATCGCCGCGGTGACGCTCGGCGTCTTCACGCTGATCGTCGAAGACCTCGATCAGGCAGCCGTGCTGTGGGGGCCCATGCTGCCGTGGGCCGTGGCGCTGGGCATCGACTTCCTGTGGTCATTCAGCTACATCATCGCCCCGCGCAGAACCGAGTGATCATCCTCGGTCGCGCGCGGCCGGCTCCGACCGTTCGCGACAGCCGACCATGCCCATGCCCCAGCCTGGCCACTTGACGAACACAAGGGCATCCAGGTCTTCGACCCGCTCCGTCGGTGGACCGTCGAGCGCACGGTGAGCCGGCCGAATCCTGGACGGCGCCGTCGTTCTCCTCGTGGATACCCGCGAAGACCACATGCTTACTGCGCGGTCGCCGCCGGTCAGAAGCTGTCACGCAGCCTTTGATGGGACACGTGGAATGGCGGAGCTGGGGTCAGTGCCGGCGAAAGCCAGGCCGATGACGAAACCTGCTACCTCCTCGAGCTGTCGAGCACGATCCAGCGAACCCAGGACGGTCGGGGCTCCGCCGGCATCACGGACCAGCTCGCCGACGAGGCGCAACGCTTCGGGGTCATCACCGCACATCGCCACCGTGACAAGGGTTTCGTCGCTGGCGCGAGACTTCGCCCACTGATCGGAGGGGAACATGTGGAAGGCCTTCACGACGTGCGCTCCTGGAGACAGCCGGGCAATCCGCTGCGCCATCGCCTCGCCCGGTCCGGTGAGCACGACACCCACCCCGTGCTCGACGGCGTTCGTCGGATCGATCAAGGCTGTTCCCTCCAGGGAGCCGTCACCCGCGCCCGCGCTGTGCAGCATGTCCTCGGCGCCCTGCCAGGACACCGCGAGCAGCACGGCGTCGCGATCCGCCACCGCCTGGCGCGGTGTGAGGGCGCGCACCCCATGGCCCAGCCGTGCAGCGAGGTCCTGCGTCTTGGCTGATGATCGCCCGGCGACGGCCAGCTCATGTCCGGAGCTTGCCCAGGCCTGGCCCAGTGCCGCCGCCAGCGTTCCGGTGCCCAAAATTCCGATGCGCATCCACGATCCCCTCTCCCGACCTCACGTAAGGCCGTGATCATTGGTGGCTACGTCGAACTCCTCCCCGGCCCGAAGGCCGGAGGTTCTCCCGTCGCGTCGCGGTTAAGCGGCGCGCGGGGGTTGACGCTTCACAGACCGGGCAGCCCCGAGGTCTCCACGTCCTGACACCGGCATTCCGACGGCGTTCTTGATATTGATCGCGGCGTTGGTGTCGGCATGCTCGACCCAACCGCACGCGGGGTTGGCGCAGGCGTACCTGATCCCGTCCCGGGCCACCGGGTCACGGTGGCCGCACTGGTGACAGGTCTGCGAGGTCCCCCGCGCGGGAACCTTCACGACGTGGCCGCCTCGGTCGGAGGTCTTGTATTCCAGCAGAGTGACCGTCCGGCCCCACGCTTGCCCAGCGATCGAGCGGTTCATTTTCCGGTGGTGGTTTTGTGATGTCGCAGGTCAACGCCGGTATTTGCATGCCAGGGACGTCATTCACGTCGGCTGCGGCGACGGTTGAGCTCCGTCATCAGGTCTCGGTTGGTGTTGCGAGCGGCGGTCAGGTCCTCGTTGGCAGTGGCGAGTTGGCGGCGCAGGCTGGTGGTTTCGCGGGCGAGTTCCATGTTGCGGGTAGTCAGTTCGTGCAGAGCCTCGTCGTCGGTCAGCTGGGAGCTGGCGACATGCCGATGAGCTTGGTCTTGAGCTTGGCGTTCTCTGTCCGGAGTCGCTTGATCTCTTCGCGGGCCAGCAGCAGGTCGGTGCGCAGGCCGCCCGAGTCCTCGCTGAGGTCATGGTGGGGCGCGGATGGAGGCGTGTTGCGGGCCTGTTCGACTGAGGCGCGGAGTTCAGAGTCGCTGTATAGGAACTGGCGTGAGACGTCAGCTTGGCGGGCGACAAGGTCAAGGGTGACTCGGACACCGTTGCCGGCCATCTTCTGCAGGGTGTCCAGCACGGCCTGGCGTTTGCGGGCAGCCTCGTCAGCGCGTGCCCGGTGCAGGGCCGCGACACGACGCGCGGCGTGGTCAGTGCTCATCGCCGCGTGCTGCCGGACGCAAGGCTGGGGTGCCGAGGAAGACGGCTTGGCTGCGACGAGCTTGACGCAGCAAGGTGGTTGCCTCCTCGATCGTGACGCGTTCCTCAGCGCTCAACCGCTCCCACTGGTCCTCCATCCCGATGATCATCTCTCGGTAGCGGTCGATCTCTTGCTGCTGGGGCAGGGCCCATGCCGCAGCCCCCATTGTGATGCCCATCTCGCGGGCGCGCAGCAGTTCATCCAGGCGTGCCCGCAGCTCGGGCAGGTAGGAGACGTTGCTCTCGAAATGGCCGCAGCCTGCGCACTGGTAGCGGATCGGGCACTGCTGGCCGCCGGCTTTGACGTTGCTGGGCTCCTCGCAAAGTCCGTAGGGGACAGCGACGGCGCGCAGGTGGGCCGTCAGAACAGGGTCGACGCTTGCACGCGCTCGCTCACCCCGGCGAACGCCAGCACGCCCACCCGCATCGGTGCCACTGCGCAGGCCCACCATGCCAGGTCAGCCTGCGGATGCGTGCGCAAGTAGTAGTCGGCGCGATTGGCGTGATGCTTGCACAAGATCAGGCCGTGCTGGCGGCGTCCCCGCGAGCGGAAGCGGCAATGCGGGATCTGGCACGGTTCGGGGACCGGGTGCGGCGTGCCCTCTCGCTCCAGCCGCTGTCTGGTCCACGGGCCAGTGTCGCAACTGCTCAGCATGGCGATGACACAGATCGCCGCTGGAGGCCGGGAGCTGGCAGGAGCTGACGCCGCGGCCTACCACACACAGCCGTTCTGGCTCGCCTTCAACGTCGCGAGCCCAGGCCTGAACCTCTGGCCGACCCGCCTGACACCACAACCGGTGGTGCCCCTGACACAACTGCACGCCGCGATGACGTGGCTGGTGGTCACAGCCTCCGGCCACGCAGCAATAGGAGGTGATCCAGGCATCGTCACGCGACACCAGCAAGATCCGATGATCGGCGTCCACAGGCTCCGGACCGCCAGCCCGGATCCAGCAAGCCCACCAGCCGGTCGGCCGGAGCGGAGGACTCCGACGATGACGCACCCGCGAGCCGCAGCACCGCCGACCTGCTCATGGAGCTCCCGCCACTCGTCGGCTCGGATCGATCGCCGCGACCGCCGCCTGCAGGTCCGACCAGTCGGCGTGCGTGTAAATGGCGGTGCTCATCGGCGAGGCATGTCCAAGCAACTCCTGCACCACGTCGCGGTCGACACCGGCACGCACCAGATGAGTGGCGAAGGTGTGCCGGCAGGTATGCGGGGTCGCCTTGATCCCGGCATCGCGGGAGAGCCGCTCGAACAGCTCTTCTACCCCGTCGGGCCGCATTGCCGTTCCCAGCGGGGAGCGGTAGAGATTGACGAACACAAACGGGCTGTTCTCGGCGGCATCTCCCAGCAGCCGCCAGCGTTCTTGCTGGTAGTCGGCATAGAGCCGGGTCAGCGCGGCACTCACGGGAACGCGGCGAGCCTGCCTCACCAACTCCACACCGTGATCGCATCATTTGGTTTATGTCACCGCGGTGGAATCCAAATCCCGATGTACGCACGGGACGCCATGTTGTCTACAACCTCCACGCACACTTGGTGTTCGTGACGAAGTACCGGCGTGGGGTGTTCACCGACCCCATGCTGGTCCGCTGCGAGGAACTCATGCGCGAGGTCTGCGCCGACTTCGAGGTCGAACTTCGCGAGTTCAACGGCGAACACGACCACGTCCACCTGCTGGTCCACTACCCGCCGAAGGTCGCCTGTCCAAGCTCGTCAACTCACTGAAGGGCGTCTCGGCGCGGATGCTGCGCGAGGAATACAGCGCTCACGTCCGCCAGTACCTGTGGGACGGCCATTTCTGGTCCGGCTCCTACTTCGCCGCAAGCGTGGGCGGCGCACCGCTCACGATCCTCAAGCAGTACATCGAACAGCAGAAACGACCCGTGTGAGCTGACCTGCACACGCTCGCGAAAGGCTAGGGCACGCTCGCGCCCCAGCGGGCACTCCCGCGTGGGCCTTCACCCCCGGCGTGAACGCCGGAGCACTGGCCCACAGTCCGGTAGAGCAGCCGTTGCATACCGAACGGTGCGTAACGTGCGGGCGAAGATGGTTGGTGACATCTGGCCTCGGCCGCTGTCGGTCGGATCGCTCTCCCGGCCCCGGCGCGCCGCGCACTCAGCTTCGATGCGAGCTCGTCATCGTCGCGTAGACGATGACGTTGTCGGGGTAGTGTCCGGTGATCCGATCGAAGTCGCCGCCGCAGGTGATGAGGTGGAGCTGGGCGTTGTCCCGGGGCCCGTATACGCGCTGGGTCGGGAAGGTCTTCTTGCCCGTCTGCTCGACGCCGCCGACGGTGAAGACCACGGTCGTCTTGTCCTGGCGCTTGACCTCGACCACGTCGCCGTTCTTGATCTCCCGCAGCCGGGCGAACACGGCGTCGCGTGTGCGCGTGTCCTTGTGTCCGAGCAGCACTGCCGGGCCCGCCTCACCTGGGGTGGACATGTTCCGGTACCAGCCGACCAGATTGACGTTGTCCGCCGGGGGCACCTCGATCGCGCCGTCCCTGGCCAGGCCCACCGACTCGATGGGCGCATCGATGCCCAGCCGCTTGATCATGATCCTGATCGGGGTCGACGGCAGCATCGCAGGCGCCGGGGTGATCTGCGGCAACGGCGGCGGCACGTCGGCCGGCGCCTGGAAGAGCGCCTGCGCCGGCTGGCCGCCCTGCTCCGGCTGCGCCTGCAGGTCCAGGGTGTCCCTTTTGCTCTGCAGGCCGTAGTCTCCGGGCGAGTCCAGCACTATCAGCAGGCCCGTCACGACCGCCGCCACGCCCGCGACGGCGGCCAGGATCAGGGCGGCCATGAGCATGGCGCCGCCTCTGTCTTCGGGTGGCGGAGCAGGCACGGGAGCGCCGTCGTACGGATGCTGACCCGGCATCTCGTCTCAGCTCTTGAGGGAACGGCGCCGCATGACCAGCCCGCCGATCGCGGCGGCGGCGACCAGAGCCGTGCCGGTCAGGATGAACAACCGCCCGTCAGGGCCCGTCGTGCCGCCGGCGCCGGTGTCCGCGCCCGCCTTGGGTGTCTGGGACTTCCTCGTCGAGGGCTTCTTGGCCGGAGGGGTGATGGTTATGGTGGCGGTGCGGGTCGTGGTGGGGGCGTCACTGGTCGTGGGGCTCGGACTGGTCGAGGCATTGGCCACCGTGAACGTGTAGGCCTTGAGGCCGGTGGCCGGGGCCGTGCATTTGATCACGGGCGAGGTCGAGGTGGGGCCGAGGGCGAGGTCGCCCGCGGTCAGCGACACGGTCCCCGCCGTGGTCGGCTTGACCTTGATGGTGATGGTGGGCAGTGTCGTGATGTCCGAGCCCGCCGTGACATTGAGGGCGGCCTCGCCCGTCGCGGTGGCGGGGACACCCGCGCCGCTCGCTTCGATGGTGGCGAAGAGCTTGGCGCCTGTGATGACGACACCGGCGGGGGGTTTGAGGGCGTCACCGGTGCTCTGGATGGTGCCTGTCCAGGTGATCGAGGCGTCGGCGTTGGCCGTGGCGTTGGTGGGGGTGGTCATGACGACCTTGATGTCCACCTCGGCGTGGTCATCGCTGACGCCGGGGAGGATGCAGTCGTAGGCGACGATGGCCTCATCGGTGCCGCCGCCGGTGCCGATCGGCACGTCCAAGACCTCTGTGGATGTCGTGGTGCAGATCGTGGCGGTGCTCGAGGCGCTGGTCAGGGCGAGCTTCAGCTCACCGGGCTTGATGCTGACCTTCGTCGCGGCGCTGGTGGCCGCCGTGACTTGGTACGTGACGGTGCCGGCGGGCACAGCCGTCTGCCCGGCCGTGACCGTCGCTCCTGGCTTCGCGGCGGTGTCGGAGCTGCTGCCACCTGTTGGCGTGAGCGCCAAGGTCGCCTGCACGGTGGTGGCGGCAGCCGGCGCCGTCGCCAGCGTCAGCGCGGGGATGTTCACCGTCAGGGTGAAGCTCTGGCCCGCCGTCACCGAGTCAGGCGCGCTGAGCCCCACCGTGATCGAGGTGTTCGTGAACGGCTGGCCGCTGCAGGTGTAGGTGAACTGCTTCGTCGCCGCTGCCGAGGCCGGCGTCGGCGGCGCCGCCATGAACATGGAGCAGACGACGATGATGAACGTACTCATCAACGCGGATGTTGTACGGGAGAGGCGACGCCTCTCCTGAGATGTGTGCACGAGCCCTTCCCCGTTATGAATCAGTTGTCAGCACCAGACTTGCGGCTGTTGATCAGACCCGTCGGCGCTGCCGCAGGCAGCCATCGCACGGCCGTCCACCCTCCGGCCGCCACCGCCCGCTGGTCCTTTTGCCTGGCTCGACCAGGTGGAGATCCCTTTTCCGTCGTGCCGCGCAGGGTCCTCAACCCGACCTTGGCGTCGGTCCTGACCCGGATCGCCGGCAGGAGGGCTGTTCGGCGGTCGGATGCGCCTGCGCTCGATTATCGACTGGCGGCCACCGCCTCACAGGCTTCGCATCTGCCAAACCGCGCGTCTTTTCTGCCTTCGATCGTTGTGTATCGACTTCAGCGCCGGTGTCCTGGTGCACGAGGCGGGCGTGTTGGCCCTGGTGGCGGCGCGGCTGGTACAGGGGACGCCGGCACGTGAGCCGGTCGTGCTCAGGGCGGCCAGCTGCCGCGAGGCGCGTCCCGGCTCGTAATGGACGTCACCTGCACGCGGGCCGAGGGCGGCGACGCGGCCTGATCGGCTCGGCAGGGACGGCCCCCTGCGGAGTTAGCCTTGCACGCATGTCGCTGGAGTTGATCACGAGTCTCAGAGCCACCCGCACGTTCGCCGCGGCGCCCGTCCAGGACGCGCACGTGATGGCGGTGCTGGAGGCGGGGCGCTGGGCGGGCTCGGCCCGCAACCGCCAGCCGTGGCGTTTCGCGGCGGTCCGCGACCGGGCCCTCCTGCGGGAGCTGAGCCGGCTCGGCGCCTACGCCGGGCATCTGGCGGGCGCGCCCGTGGCGATCCTGCTGGCCGTGGACGCCACGGTGAGCACGCAGGACGCCGAGTTCGACGCGGGCAGGGCCGCCCAGAACATCATGCTCGCCGCCCACACCCTGGGCCTCGGCACCTGCCCGGCCTCGTTCTTCCCCGCGGCGAATGCCGGTAAGGCCACCGCGCTCGCCGGCCTCCACGAGCCGTGGCACGTCCGTACGGCGATCTCGCTCGGCCATCCGGCACCTGCCCCGCCGGGCACCTCGGCGATCCCGCGAGGACGACGGCCCCTGCGGGAACTGGTCATCGAACGCTTCTAGCGCGACGATCACTGCATGGACGGGCAGGCGCGCGTGATCTCTCCGCGGTCAAGAAGGGG
The DNA here is from genome assembly GCF_005889725.1 of Nonomuraea zeae. Classification (GTDB taxonomy): domain Bacteria; phylum Actinomycetota; class Actinomycetes; order Streptosporangiales; family Streptosporangiaceae; genus Nonomuraea; species Nonomuraea zeae. The sequence goes on along the minus strand of NZ_VCKX01000020.1, from coordinate 43,465 downwards.
TTCCGTCACCGCCCAGCGTGTTGCCTGTGGCGTCCCAGCCTCCCGTGCCCTGGCCGCGCAGGGAACCTCGCTTCCTGCGGCTTCCGCCGAACTGCCGGCGGATCTTCTCATCGGAGATCCCGGCCAGGCCGTCGAGCGCGACCCCGACCACGCTTCCCCGGGGAGCGGGGCCGGCCTGCTCGATCAGCCTGCGGCCGGCCGGGGTGGCACGCCGGAAACGGCCCAGCCAGCTCCGCGTGACCAGCTCACGGCGTATGAGGTCTTCCTCCACCGCCCGTACGCTCTCATGGCCCGCCACTGCCGCGAGAGCCTCCGGGAGGGTGGAACGCTGCAGCAACGCGATCTCCTCGACAGGGTCGCCACCGGTGGCTCCCGCGACCGCGTAGAGCTTGCCCGCGTAGGACAGACGCATCCGGCCCTCCAGAACAAGGGTGACCAGAGCCGCCAGCGCCACCCGATGAGGACCACCGCTGAGGTAGGCCAGCTCATTGCGATCCACAGCGCACCACCTTCTCGACGAGGCGCCGCCTGACGCCGCTCTCCCCGCTTCGTGATTCGGCAAAGGTCCTAGACGTTGCAATGAACGTAGTACGGCGCCTTCCCGCGCTTGCTGCTCACGGCGGCGCCGTCGACGGTCACGTTCAGGCGGAGCCGCACTCCCTTCTTCCCTTCGGCCACCGCCACGATCACGCAGGTGTCCTGCTTCACCGTGAAGCTCTTCTTGAAGGGAAGACGTGTGTGAACCGCCTTGGTCTTCTTCTCCACGAGAGCCGTGTTCTCCAAGTCCTTCGCCCAGACGACGGCGTAGCCGACGACGAGCTTGCCTCCCTTGGGGCCGGAGGTCTGGCTCAGGGTGAATGCGGCCTTCTCATTCGCCTGGTACGCGGTCGCCGACGCGGGAACCGTGGTGAACATCAAACCGGCGGCCAGGGTGGCCACCAGCACATGCTTGCGCGTCATCGCACATCCCTTCTTCGATGAGCGCAAAGCTTAGGGCCAGCGCGTTGCGCGGAGCGTATACCGGGCGTATATCTGCCTCTCCAGCAGGCGTTGCCCGGCCAAGCACGGCATGGAAATCCGCTCGAAGGGGACACCGGGGGTGAGCATTCGGGCTGCGCGGCCATGCGGCCGGGATCGCCCAGCTGGCCGGCGCCCTCGGGGTTCACGCGGTGATGCCGGCCAGCAGCTCGTCGGTGAGGCGGGACAGCCGTTCCGCGTCCGTTGGGGAGAAGAGCTTGCTGCGCACGTTGAGCTCGGTGAACAGGTTGAACGCGGTCAAGGGCGGCGTCGGCGGGTCATCGAGCACCCGCAGGAGCGGCGGGACCACATCGGTCGCGGGTTTGGCCATCATCCGCTGCTGCCGGAGGTAGGCGGCGGTCTGCGGGTCGAACTCACCCGCGTAACTGGTCGCCGTGGTGCTGGGATGGAAGAGCACGTATCGCACCGGCCCATCGCCGTGCCGCTCGGCGAAGGTCACTCCGAGCAGATCGTTCAGGCGCCCGGTCATGAACATCGCGTTTACCAGGTCGTACTGACGGGCGCTCTGCAGATCGTCCCAGGCGATCGGCGTGTCATGGCCGGGACCGGCGACGTTCACGATCACCGGCCGGGCCGTCTTCTCCAGCTGACCGAGCAGCCCGTAGCTGAACAGCAGGCGGCTGAGGTAGAACAGGGCGAAGTTGTCCTCGAACCCCTCGGCGGTCACCGACCGGTTGGAGCGCATGAACCGTGCGCACAGCACCACGCCGTCGATGGCCGGATACTCCTCGGCGAGCCTGTCAATGGTGCGGCGGGTGCTGGAGACCAGGCTGAGGTCGGCTTCGACGAACGCCGCGCTTCCCGGCGCCGAGGCGGCCTCGGCCACGAGCCGCTCGCCCTTCGCCGGATCGGTCCCGATCACCACGGCTCTATCACCTCGTGAGAACAGCGTGCGGGCCAGCGCCGCACCGATGCCGTCGGTGCCACCGGTGATCACATACGTCTTCATCAAATCGGCATCCTTGTCATCTCATCTGTCCACAGTGCCTCGGCCACGCTGGTCGCCCGTCGCGGACAGCTCACCGCCACCGGTGCCGCTGACGTACCGACAAGTTCATTGAACCATACGCACGAGTCTGGTCATGTAGTCATGTGGGTCAGGCAAAGAGGTCCTGGACGGCGGGTCCCGCCTCCACCTCTATCGACAGCGTCTTTTGCGACGTAGTGCGAGACCGCGTAGCTCCGGTCTCGCTTGCGACACTGCGTGCGACGACTTGCCGCGGGCGAACGCGGACCTTGCCCTTGCCGGCCTGCTGGGCGAGCACACTCAGGCGCCGGCGCCGTTTCGCTCGGGGCTCCTCCACCGGCGTGCCGTGCTCGCGCATGCACGTGGCCCACTTCCTGCCCTGCTCCTGCGGGTCGACGACGCCGGCGACCAGGCGACGAGCAGGAGCACCGCTACGACGAGCCGTCCCAGATCGTCGGCAGATCCTCGCTGTAACCCTCGGCTATGAGGTCTGTGGCGCGCTCATTCAGGTACGCGTCGATGTCACGCAGACCGGCTCCCGTGTCGGTATGGGTTTGAGCGATGCCGTTCACGATGGAGGTCTCGGTGATCTCGAGATCTTTGATGGTGAATGTCACGGTATCGCGCTCACCGTCCTCCCTCGAACGGATGAATCTGATGGTCCGGCCAAGCTGCTCGTAGACGGCGGAGAGGGCGACCCTGTCCATGCCCACCAGATCGTGGTCATCACTGGTCACAATCGATTCCCCGACAGCCAGAGCACTGACGTGCTCAATCGCCGCGTGTACGTTCTCAACGGTTGCGCCAGTCTCCTCGGCGATGAGATCCACCGACGTCATGACGATGACGTCGGCCGCCTCCGCGGTGCGATGGAGGGGAACGATGGCCGCGACCCGCCGGCCGTTGCGCGTCAGGTAGGTGATCTGCCCGGCTTGGTCGGCGCGGTTCGCCACGTCGCCCAAGCGGGCGCGGGCCTCCTCGACAGTGAGTTCAATGTCGTCTGCGTTCATCGCAAGGTTCTCCTTCTCATGAGAAACTTGGAACTTGGCAGCGGTGGGACGCCCTTGCTGAGAGACGCTCATGCGCCGCAGGAATCAGTTAATGATGAGGCTGACCGGCACGTTATGTCCTGTCGCAGGCGCGAATCGCCGGATGGATGCCAACGTGCGCTTGATCTCCGCCAATCTCTGATGCCATCGCAGCCGGGTCCGGATTTGCGCTCGCCCCCTGTGACGTGCCAGCCCTAGTCTCCCGCCATGAAGATTCCACTGATCGCCGCCCTGACCTGCGCCGCGACCCTACTGCTGAGCGGGCCGGCGGCCGCGACTGCCTATCTCGTCAAGCACGGGTCTTGACGGACAACGGCCTGTACAAAATGGGCAGGCTGCCCGAGTCGACGTGCGAGGAGCCGCCCGTCAAGCGCAACAACCAGGCGGCGGCCAAGCGTTACCTCGCTACCGTCGTACAGTGTCTCGAATCCACCTGGGAGCAGCACCTGTCGGAGAACGGGGTGCGGTTCGAGGCCCCTCGCCTGAAGTTCGTGACGGGCTCGTATTGCGGCATCGGCCGCAAGCAGGACTCCGGCGCCGTCTACTGCGAGGACCCCCCACGGTCGCCTTCAAACCCGGCAAGTCACGGCTGGACGATCCTTCCGACCTGTGGCTGATGTACAACGCCGCCGCAGTGTACGCCTACCACGTCCAGCGGCTCGTCGGCATCTCCTTCAGCGTGGATGTCGAGGCCTTCTATGACAGCAAGTCTGAACGTGCAGAGCGATTGCGCCGCCACAGCCTTCAAAGTGACTGCCTGGCAGGAGCGTTCATCAAGAGCATCTGGCCCGTCCCCGGCCGCAGCACGCACGACTGGAAGGAGCTCCAAGGGCTCATCGGGGGTGACGAACCCGGCGAGGAAAGGCTGTACGGCAAGACCGCCAACGTGCGCATGTGGCTCAAGCGCGGCTTCGCCACCGGCGACGCCGCCTCGTGCAACACCTGGACCGCGCCTTCGTCAGAGGTCGCTTGAAAGCTGTCCGGGAAGGCGGATATCTACATGCAAGGCCCGAGCCGGTTGGTTTGTGCCGGCGACGCTCAACGGGCCGGGAAGCCAGGTGTCATGGGAGCCTACGAGGACGCGGACAGCCAGGCGCGCCTTTGTCATCGGGGGACCGGCAGGCGGCGGTGTCAGGATCGCCAGGGGCCGGTCGCCGCCGGGGGCCGCCGACTGCACTGCCCGCGAGCTCTATTTCGTGTGTCCGGTGTCCGGCTGCGACGGGCACCCATCGGGCGGTTCCGCGCTCTTCGGTCAGGCAGTTGGGTGGCGATACGGTCCATGGCCGGGGGATATGCGCGGTGGGGGTTGGTCTGGACACCGGCGTGGTGGAGGGGAATGCGTCCGCGGGAGACCTTGCGGAAGGTGCATAGGCCGCACTCCATCTTGACGTGCAGCTAAGCTGACGCGCTGGACAACGTGTCGAGTATGACCGCACGGGCGACGGTCCACAGCCAGTCAGGGACGGGCTCGTCTATCGCGAGGCGGTGCGAGGCATATGTGCGGCACCACCTCCCCACCCGTGCCATCAGACCCAAGAACCTCCACTCAAGTCCCTCCCGGCTGAAGCGTGGATGCAACAGAGCGCCTCGCGGTGCACAGCGCGCGCTCGACCTTCCAGCGAACCTTGCCCAAAGCTGAGCCGTGGAAGATGCCGCGTCGGGCAATGATGGTCTTGATGCCGCGCTTCGTTATGGGCGTCGTCGGGTGAGGGACCGACAAGCGAGGACAGTCACGGCCATTGCTGATGCGAGAGCGACAAACCAGCCCGGCCTGAGCGTGGGTTCATGCCAAGACGCCCAGGGATCGTGGGCTATGAGAGCTGCGATGCCACCTGATCTGATGGCGAAGAGCGCCAGGGCCAAAACCGCGAGCGCCCCGGGGATGACCGTGAACACTGTCAGCTGGCGACGGGTGAGCAGCTCGGTGCATCCAAGCGCCGCCGTGCCGGCCCCCGCCACGAGCGTGCAAACGCCCAAAACGCTGTCGATGCCGGGGAGTTCGTAGGCGAAGGCGCTGCCCAGGCCGGTGCTTGGCTGATGGGTTGGGGCGGTGAAGCCCGTCCATGGGAGGAAGGCGGTCACTGTGAGCGCGGCCCCCATAACCATCACTGCACAGGCGTGGCCGGGACGAGCGCGCACGACGGCGCCGGCGTGGCCTGCAGGCGGGGGAGAATCAGCCATCGGAGCAGCATAGAGAGCAACGTCAGCGACCCATGCACCATCGCTCGGTCCACCAGGAACTGCTCCAGCATCAAGGAGAGCAGTCGACCGATCGCGGATCAGCTGACGACTGCGCGAGTTGAAGACGAACGTCGTGTTTCTGCCAAAGCTCTGCATCTCCTTGTCAGGTGCATACCACGTATGCATACTCGGTATCTACGCCGATCGAGCTCGGCTGGTCGCGTTGCTGAGCAATGGGAATCTGGACTCTGCCTGTCGGCCGGGCCTGCATGACCCTGGTGGGGTTGGAGGAGGCGACGCGCGTGTTCGGCGATGTGCATGCGTTCAAGAGAGTGAACCGCGACATCTCAGGCGGCGAGGCGGCCGGAGTCGTGGGGCCGGAGCGGCGCCTGCCCGTCGGCGAGCCGACGGGTGCGCTGGACACCGCCGCGGGAGTGGAGATCCTGCGGCTATCGCGTACCCGCTGTGACGGTGGCGCTGTCGTACCGCTGGCCATCCACGAGCCTTGGTGCGCCGGGTGGGCGGCCCGAGTGGTGTTCCTGGCCGACGGAGAACTCGCCGGCTCGACGTCCATGTCCCTGGGCGGCGCCTGGTGAGCGCGTTCGTGGCCGCGCTGCGGATCTCCTGCAGGGGCGCGCGACGCTTCAAAGGCCGCACGGCGCTGATCATGGTGATGATCGGCCTGCCGGTGCTGCTCATCACCGGCGTGCTCACGGGATGGGCGACGCTCGAGGTGAACGATCGAGAGGACCTGGCCGCCAGCCTGGGTAGTGCCGACGCCCGGATCGGCACCGAGCCCCACCAGCGGGTCGCGCAGGACTTCCGCCGCATCCACCCAGAGAAGGAGGAAAGGGCCGCGGACTCGCCGTGGACAACGGCCCAGATCGCCGCGCTCGTCAAAGGCAGGATCGTGCCGTACGACAAGGGCAGTGTGAAATTCCTGACCGGCGACGGCTATGACGAGGCGTCGGCCATAGAGGTGGACCTGCGCGACCCGATGGCGCGCGGCATGCGCCCCCTGGTGCAGGGCCGGTACCCGGCTTCGCCAGATGAGGTCGTGGTGACGCCCGCGCTGCTTGAGCGGGGCGTGAAGCTGGGTGGCACGATCAGCGTGACACTGGGCAGGACGCAGGTGCGCGTGGTCGGCGTGGTCGCGTATCCGAACAGGCCCGCCCACACCGAGATGGCCGGTTTCCGTGGCGTGCTCCTGCTGGACAAGCGTAACGGGAGCGGTACGGGCTGGCTCGTCGATGCCACTGCGCCGCTCGACTGGCCGCAGATCCAGCGGCTGAACGGCCACGGGCTGGTCGTCCATGCGCGAGCGGTGGTCGAGAACCCGCCCTCCGATCCGCACTATGAGATCCCGGATGGCGACGGCCCGATCATGATCGCACTCGCCGTCGTCTTCATCGTCATGGAGACGGTGCTGCTGGCGGGGCCCGCATTCGCCGTGGGTCTGCGGCGGCGGCGCCGGGAGCTGGCCGTGATCGCGGCCCAGGGCGGCTCGGGCCGGCACCTGCGGGCCATCGTGCTGGCCGATGGCCTGGTAATCGGAGGCGCGGCGGCGCTGGCGGGGGCCGTGTTCGGCGTTGGGGGAGCGCTGGCCGTGGCTCCGCTGGCCGGGCAATGGACGGGCACGCTCGGCCCCGTCGAGGTTCCGTGGGCGGCTGTCGCCGGTGTGGCCGCCTTGGGCGTGGTCAGCGGGTTGATCGCCGCCGTCGTGCCGGCCGTGCAGGCCGCCCGCCAGAGCCCTGCCCAAGTGCTGGCCGGACGCGAGGGTACGGTGCGCGATCGGGCAGGCCGTCCTGTACTCGGTCTGGCCTGTGTGGCGCTCGGGATGGTCGTCACGTGGTTGAGCCTGCGCGGCGACGGGTCGCTGACCGTGGCGGCTGTGGGGCTGGTCGTGCTGGGGCTGGTCGCGCTCATGCCGTGGCTGGTGCGGCGCACCGGCCGGCTCGCCCACCGCCTGCCGCTCCCGCTGCGCCTGTCGGTTCGGGACGCCTCTCGTCACCGATCCCGTACGGCGTCCGCCGCGGCGGCGGTCATGGCTGTCACCACGATGGCCGTCGCCTTCAGCATCGGCCTCACCGGCGCCGAAGCCGGGCACGAGGCCGCTCACTTCGCGCAAGTCCCGACCGGCACCGTGGAGATCGGCGCCTTCGACCTGGACGATCAAGGCTGGGCCGAGCTCAAGACGGCGGCCCAGAAGGAGATGAAGGGGGCTCGGCTGGTCGCCGGCCAGGCCCCCACGGACGCCCAAGGCCGTGAGCTGACCATCCGCCTCGTGCCTGACTGCGATGTCCCCTGCCAGGTCTCCAGGGAACGCAGTGAACCGCTGGTCGGCGACACTCGCTTGCTCGCGTTCATCCAGGGACGGCCCGATGGCCAGGCCGCAACGGCGCTGGCCGCGGGCACGATCGTGGTCTTCGCCCCCGATCTAATCAAAAACGGCATGGCAACCGTGGAACTCGACCCGGCTGAGGGGACGACCGACCCCCGCCCTGCGCCCAAGCAGGTCCCCGCCGTGCTGGCGACACCGGCCGACCCGAGAGTGCGCGGCGCCGTGATCCCTCCCGCCGCGCTGACCTCACTGGGCCTGCGAGCCAAGGAACGGCGCCTGTACACCATGCACGATCCGGCGAACCTCGCACAGGTGCACCGCAATCTCACACCGTACGCGGAACGGATCATGATCCGGGCTGAGACCGGCCCTGACGAAGCGTTCACACAGGTCGGACTCCCCATCCTGCTGGGGATCGCCACGATGTTGGTGCTCGGCGGCACACTCGCGGCCACCGGGCTCGCCACGGCCGACATGCGGCGCGACCTGGACACCATGTCGGCGACCGGCGCGCCGCCACGCATCAGGCGGCTGGTGGTGGCCGGGCACGCCGGGTACGTCGCGGGGCTGGGCGTCGCGGTCGGCACGGTGGCCGGGCTCGTCGCCGGGATCGCGCTGTCCTGGCCCATGGGCTACGAGACCTCGTTCCACGCGATGGAGAGCCTCTCCTCCGCTCCTGGACCCACGACCATCGAGATCCCCTGGCTGTTCATCGCGGCGTTCGCGTTCGGGGTGCCGTTGCTGACCGCGCTGGTGGCCGGGGGAATTGCCGGGACACGGAGAGTGGTGGGCCGTCGGCTGATCTAAGAATTGTTGCAAAAAGTGATGGAGTGGCGTCTTCCGTGTATAGATGGGGCGTTGCGAGCTGATCCATTGTGGGTGGAAACTTCGCTGAGCTGCGGATGAACCGGTCCGAGCGGCTGGTGCGAATCGTGCGGGAACGAGGCGGAGACAGCCCGGGAAAGGGCTGCGGCAGAGGGCGCCCGTAGTGTCTTGCGCCGCCGGATCACCAAGCGCCTGGGGCCGCTGCTCGCGCTGGACCGTCCCCAACATTCGCACGCGTGAAGCCGCAGACCCGTTGGACCTGACTGATCATCGTCGCGCACACCCAACTCGCCTGGCCGAGGATCTGCGCCGCCCGTGGAACGCCCCGCACCGCCCGCCCCACTACCTCACACCCAGCCGGAATCGGTGAGGCATAAGAAACATCTGCGCGAAGGCCACCACCTGCCTGGCCAAGTGCACCGGAACCCGGCGTCCTTTCCGCTCGAAGTTGTCGGAAGCGACATGCGCTGACCTGCGGAACGGCATCGTGCCTGTCGGACGATACTCACGAGCGTGATGCCAAACCCTCGATCGTCGTCACATCAAACGTCGTCTCACACTTGATCAGAGCCGTGCCCGCCGGAAGGTTCGCAGCAGCATCAGCGCCGCGGCGTATGCCACGCCGTACTATGCGGGGAGCCAGCCACCTCCGATCATGGCGACGGCGAGGCTGATCGCCGAAACCGCGGCAAGCAGCAGCGTGCTGGCGGTCCGTTCCCGCGCGACGTGCGCTGCTATCCCGGCCGCCCCCAGGGCGCCCGAGGCGGCGAGGAGATCCGCTACCAGCCACACGTCGAGCAGTCCCCTTCGCGCCAGCAGGTCGAGCAGTGGCAACGGGAGCCATGGCGTCCAGATCAAGGTGAGCCCACTGGCCAGATTGGCGGCCGAGGGGAGCGCCAGCAGCAGCGACGCCGCGGCCAGCGCCCACCCGCGCTGGCGACCACGGCTCAGGGCCTCACCCCAGGCCGATCGGTGACCCCGATGTTCAGACGGACAGCGAGCGTCATGATCGTCCCCTTCTTGATCGTGTAGGAAGGCCCCATGTTGATCATCTTCTGGCCCTCCTCCAGGTGGGTGCCTGGCTCCGGGGCGGTGTAGTCGGCGCTGGCGATCGCACGCTCGCCCAGGTAGGTGTAGGTGGAGCGGTCGAGCAGCAGTTCGTGGCTCACCCAGCCGTCTTCGACACGGGCCACCGCCACCGCCGGCCGCCCATCGACGTCGACGGCGTCCGGGGTCACCGTCACCCCGGGGATCTTGGCCATGGCCCCGTAGACGGCCGCCTCCTGCACCGGAGGCACCAGGTTCTGGGCCAGCAGTGAGCCAAGAAGCAGGTAAGCCCAGTTGTGCCGGTCCTCCTCGGAATCTTGCAGACCGCCCATATTGGCGTACATCCAGGCCAGCAGCGCATCGGGATCCGTGGGGAGCGCCGCCACCGTGGCATAGTCCACGGGAGGCATGCCGCCGCCGGTAGGCGAGCGAACCAGCTTGCCGTCCTCGAAGAGGGCTACTTCTTTGCCGTCGGCCCGGGTCCATGCCCGGTCCACGCTGGTCTCCAGCGGCGTTCGCGGGGTCTGCACCTCGCCCCGGGCGGCCTTCCCGACGCCCCGCACGCGGGTCTCGATGTAGACCCACTGGTCAGGGCGGGGGGCGGTGAACGCGCGGTCTCCGGCGACCTCGGCGGCCCGGCCGAGCACGGCCTGCGCGTTGGCGGCCGGCACCCCCATGCCGGGCATGATCGAGCGTGGCGCCTCGACTTCCGCGGGGTCGAGCACCAGAGCGATCGCCGAGATCACGGCAGCGAGCATGCCGATCGTGACGGCCCGCCGCCCCGTCCTGGGCAGGCGAACGCGACCGGCCCGCGGAGGCGCCGCCGCCATAGCCCGCCGGAGGAGTGCGTCCCGGGCGGCAGCGTGGGCATCAGGCGATGGCGGGGCAGGCTGTGGCCAGGCCTGGCGCAGTGCCTCCAGATCGGCCTGCGAGTACTCGCCCATGATCAACGCTCCTTCCTGGTGAGCGCCGAATCGAGCACGGCGCGGATCTTCGTACGGGCCCGGTGCAGCCGCGAGCGGACCGTGCCAGCGGGCACGCCGAGCGCTCTGCCGACCTCGTCGGAGCTCAACTCGGCCCAGGCGACCAGCAGCAGCACATCCCGCTCCTCGGCCGGCAACTCGGCCAGCGCCGCCGCCAGCCGACCACGGTCGGTGGAGGCGTCGAGCGAGTCCGCAACTCGTTCGGCGTGGTCCTCACCGACCTCCCCCGGGTCCGTCCTGGCCAGCGCCCGGTACTGCCGGATCTCCGCCCGGTGGTGGCGTGAGATCAGGTTCGAGGCGATCCCGTACAGCCAAGGCCGTGCGTCCGGCCGGGCCAGGTCATAGGTGTCACGCCGGTCGAACGCGATCAGGAACGTCTCGGCGGCGATGTCATCGGCCAGCGGGCGCGACAACCGCCGCTCGGCGTAGCCGTGGATCGACGAGTAGTGGCGGTGGAACAGTGCGGCGAAGCAGTCCGGCTGTTGTAAGGAGCATTCGATGAGCTCGGCGTCAGTCGCCTGTTGCGTCGCTTGGGTCATGTCACGGCTCTCGCCGTCGCACTGGGTGTCATCGGCCGCCTTCTCTCGCGCGAATCCATCGTCCCTTCTTCTCCGATAGCCCCAAGAGTGTTCGCGTTTCCCTGATCAAGGTTTCCTTTCGCGCATGCCGTCGACGGCGAGGAACGTACCGCTTTCCGCCCGCAAACACCCCGAGAGCGGTGGGGCGCCCGACCCGACGCGCTGAATGAGCACATGCGCGAACTCGGCTTGGATCCGGAGCCGGCTGGCACCGGCCTCCAATACCTGTCCGACTCGGTGGCGCCTGCCCTCGCACTGGCCAGCCGCATCTCCGGAGTGCTGCTCGACCAAGAGATGGTGCAAGGCGAGCCGCTTTTAGGAGGGATCATCACCACCCCCGTGCCGCACGAGTAGGCAACAGCGGCCTTGATGCAACCCATCGAAACCCGGCCGCCCGGCCCGGCGGCGATCACTCGGCCGCGGGAGGAGATGGCTTGATGCCGGTCCAGCCGGACTCCAGTACCACCCCGGCTCCATCGCCGTTCTTCGCCGGCATGCCGATGACATCGACGGCCAGGACCTTGGAGGTCTCAAGGTCGATGATCAGTCTGGTCCGTGCGGACCGGCCGTTCTGGATCGGGAAGGTCACGGCGAGGCCCGGCCGCCCCAGCGGGTCGGTGGTCGGGCCCTCGACCCGTACCGTGGGCAGTGTCGCCAGCGCCTGGTAGGCGGCGCTGCGCACCTGCGGGGAGGCGGGCAGCTGGTACAGGAGGTCGGCCAGGGTGGGTGGCAGGCCGTCCGCGACCGAACCGACGAAATCCTGATCGCTGAGGATCGCCTCGGCGGCCCGCTTCTTCAGCGCTTCCGGGTCGGCGGGCAGCGCCTGGACCTGCTGCAAGGTCAAGGGCATGGCACTCCAGTGCAGCTTCTGCTTCCTCTTGAGCCGGATGAGCGTGCCCTTGCCGGGGGAGGTGGTGTAGACACCGCCGTCCTTGCCGATGGCCCATTCGGTCGGCGAGCCGTCCCGGCGCCACGCCTCCAGGTCCAGGGGGCGTGCGGCCAGTTGCCTGTAACCGATCCAGCCTCGGCCGTCTGTGTCCACCCACCGCTCGGAGATGCTTGAGGTCTCCAGGCGGTAGATGATGCCGTTCCTGCTGAACGGCCAGGGCCCCCGCCTCGTGTACAGCTCCTTGAGGTGCCAGTAGGCCCCTTCCGGGGCGGCTTCGGCCTTGGCGGCGGCGACCAGCAAGAGTGAGACGCCCGACAGGGAGGCGCCGTCGGGGGTGGCCGGAGGCGAAGGCGGGGGAGCGGGGACGCTCCGGCCCAAGACCGCCATTGTCGCGGCCACAGCGGCGGCCACAGCGGCGGCTACGGCGAGCCCCATGGAGCCGGTCCGCCACGTCAGGCGCCGGGTCATCCGACGCGGACGCACCGGGGTCGCCATGATGGCCTCACGCAGCTGGCGCGCCCCGTGTCCCTGATCCGGCGCGTTCGGTGCCGGATCGATGGCCCTGACCACGTTGTCGATGTCACTCATGCTTCCCCCATCGCGATCGTCAAGGACGCCTGCCGCTCCAGCGCCGCCGCCAGCCGTTTACGCGCCCGATGCAGCCGGGGCCGGGCGGCGATAGCCGTACATCCCACGACCTTGGCGATCTGCTCGCCGGTCAGGCCCTCCCAGCAGGCCAGCGCCAAGACTTCACGGTCACGCTCGGGCAACTCCTCGAACGCGGTGCGGACATGGTCCAGATCGATCAGCTTGACCGGCCGGAAGGCTGCCAGTTCGCTACGCAGCCGTTCGGCGAGCACGGCCCTGCGGGAAGCGCCACGCTTCTGGTTGGCCAGCACGCGCCGGGCCACGCCGTACAGCCACAGCAGTGCTTCCTCGCCTTCGGGCACATCGCCGATGCGCCGCCAGAGGGTGAGGAACGTCTCGGAGATGACGTCCGCGGCGTCGTCGGGGGAGCCGGCACGGCGCGCGGCGTACCGGTATATCGCCGGGTAGTAGGTGTCATAGACCGCTTCGAAGCGGTCACGGTGTGTCACAGAGTCTCCTTGCCGTGTGGTGCCGGACACCTAGGTAGGTGTCCGGCACCACACGGAATGTTGCAGGTCGCTATGAGCAGTGACAGCGGACGGGTACGCGTATCGGTGGCGCCGTCGCGTAGGTGTTGCCTGCGGCGTGCCGATGCGATCGCACCGCCTCCATGGCGGCGAGCGGGGATGACGCCTGCAACCTGAACGCCAACGACCCACCTGGCAGAAATATGGCGCTGTTCGGCAGCGCTGCCGCTGGCAACGACGGGGCTTGTGCTGTCAGCCTCCTCTGAGCACGGCCCGGCAGCGTTGATCATCGAATGTAGGCAATGACGTGGCACACCGGCCCAACGGTCCGCGCCCGCGAGGAGCGTACCCCCCACCGCCCCCGTTCCCTGGCGGACCACCGAGGCGCCGACGGCGCAGCGGGCTGGCAGCATGGCTCATCGCCGCAGGGCTGGCGGCCGTCCTCGTCATCGCTCTCGGCATCGTCGCAGGCGTCCTGGTGAAGGGATACACCGGGTGGCGGCTGGTGGCTCCGTCCACCACGAAATCGCAGGAGGCCAGCACGGATGACACCAAGCTACGGACGGTCCCCCGTAAGGGCTACCGCGACATTTCCGACGGGATAGCCGACCCCGCGCCGCTGGTGGAACGAGCAAGCCCGGTGCCCCTGCGATACGGCGGCACGCCGGTGATCCCGGCCTGCGCGCTCCTGACCCTCGCTGAGCTGAAAAACCATGGGCTGCTCCTCATTCCCAACCCGCTGGGAGCCGCCTACCATCGCTCCGTTTTCGACGGCCAGGGCCGTGGGGATGTGGACAAGGGCAGTCAGCTCTTCTTCCCGGTCACCCCGCCCAATTCCTGTCGATACCTGATCGAGCCGAAGGGGCACGTGGAGATCGAGGTATTCCAGGAGGCGTACACGACGCCCTCGGCGATGGTGTACGAATTCAAGCGATACCGCACCCGGCCCGCCATCGCAGATGTCTCGGTACGACAAGGCAATACCTACGGGATGGACGAAGCAACCGTCTATCTCAGATACGGGCTACGGCTGGGCAAGACGGCGGCGCGGCTGACGATGATGCTGCCCCGCGGCGCCGATGCCAGCCGGCTTGAACAGGCCGTGCTGACTACGGTCGCCAGAAATCTGAGGAGAGTGTCGCTCAGTCCCACAGGGACCCCGGCCGTCATCTACGACAGCCCGCTGCTCACCTCTGAGCCTGCTTCACCTTGCGCCGCGCTCCGGGCCGAGGACTTCCACACGCACTTCGGCCAGCCGCCGGCGCCGTTCGTGGAGGAGATATTCGGCTCGGCGGTTGGCCGTACGGACTTCAGCAGCGGAGGGACGGGCATCGCCGACCCCATGGAATACGCTTACACCTACACCGAATGCAAGAGGTTCAGCGGCGAGGACGCGGTCGACCGGCACACACTCACGATGGCCATCACCAGCTACACCGCCGATGCCGCCGCCGACCACGCGATGGCCATCGGCCGGCGAGCTGAGGCGGGAAAGCCGTTGAAGGCCGCATTGGCCGCGAACGCCTACTGCGTGACCAGGAAATACGCGCGACCGGCAGGCGCGCTGGTGATCCGTCAAGGCCGGTTCGTGGCGATCTTCTCCATGACCGATCCCGAGCTGCCCGCGGCCAGCGTTAATGCCGGCGAGCAGTGCGAAAGCATGCGAGACCTGGCGAAGCGGGTGGCGGGCCGGCTGAAGGGCTGACGATCCGGGACAGGGCCCAGGCCGCCCGGCACAGGGCCGGGTCACAGCGTATGCGTGTGCCGCCGCGACTCGTCGCAGGGCGCCGCGGACGTGGTCGAGATGACTTTGACGGCCTGCCGGGGAGAAGACGTGACGTTGTGGCCGTACGGGGGACACGCACCGCGCCGGCCCACCATCACCGAAGCGAGGCCCTGCCAGGCCCGCGCGCCGAGCTCGGGCTCAAGACGGCCAACCGTTACGCGGATCCTCCCGCTAACAGGTTCGAGCGTGAAGTGATCGCCCAGACGTTTGGGCCCCGGCTCCGATGCCGGCCGCGAATGCCGGCGCTGGTTGGCTGGACCACGAGATCGCCACGCCGTCAGGCGTGTCGTGCAACGCCGTACTACGCCGGGTCAGAGATCGAAGCCGGGGAAGATCGAGGGTCCCTCCGGCCGGCTCCGACTCTGCCGCGCAGCTTCGCGGCATGCTCACTCACCAGGCCGCGAGCCGGCGACCGTGAACGCCTGCAGGAAGGTGTGGACCGCGGCACGCGAGAGACCGCGCAGCTCGGCGACGGGGACGTGGCGAGTGCCGAGGCGCGCCCGTCTGTCCATCGGACCGGTCAGCAAGGCGAAGAACTGCTCGGCGGCCAGGAGCGGATCGGGGGTGTGCAGGTGTCCGGTGACGGTGAGTCGCGCAAGCCGGTCGGCCAGGGCTTCGGTGATCCGGTCGGCGGCGCGTGTGTGGATGATGTCGAGCAGGTCGGGGAACTGGTTGATCTCAGCGGACAGCAGCCGGCGCAGCGCCCAGGATCGGTCGTCGCAGTAGCACTGGAGCAGGCGCAGGCCGACGCCTTCGAGGGTGGCGCCGAGGTCGTGACCACGATCGGTGAGCCGGTCGACCGCGGCCAGATTGTCGGACAGCGCCCGGTCGGCGGAGGCGGCGATGGCCTCACGAAGCAAGGTCTCCTTGTCGCCGAAATGGCTGTACACGGTGGCCTTGGCCACCCCGGCCTCCGCCGCGATCATGTCCACGCCGGCCTGGGCGTATCCCGAACGGGCGAAGACGGCGAACGCGGCGTTGAGGATCGCCTGCCGCTTGTCGATCCGGCCACGGGCCGCGACGGCTGCACTCATGGCGTCAGCATACGCGACAGCCCGCCAAAGCAGACTCATGAGTCTGACCAGCTGGTCGAGACAGGTCCGATTTCTTGGCATTTGTCGTGGACCTGCGGCCGCCACCTCGTATCCGACGGGAGTATCTGGGGGAGTGGGACGAAGACCTTCCTGTGGTTGATTCCATCTGTGCCGGGTGAGGTGTTCAGGGGCATGCGTCCAAGCGTTTATCGGCCGATGTGGCGTAGGTTCGCCACTTTCACCTGTGTGTCGTTGATTCGGGAGCTGAACAGTCCTCGGTGGCGATAACTGATCGGCGCCACGGTCGACCGGACTGAGCCGTGTTCCCCCGGGGGCGGCTGAGGCCCGAAGTGCCTGCGCGTCCGGTGGAAGGTCGTAGAGGACCTGTCCACGCGAAAAACCCTCCGGTCTCGAGGCTGAGCAGGTCGCGGAAGGCGGTCTCGTGTGACCGGACGTCGGTGGGGCGCGCTGCACCGGCCCACGGCCATTCGATCAGGGTGTGCTCCGCCGAGCCGGGCAGCAGCTTGGCCGCCCGCCCGAGAGCGATATCTCAGAGACGCCAGTGCTGCCCACGGTGACCCCACGGCCTTGCCTCCGACGATCTCCATATCGATGCCGCCGTGCTGGGACGGCCCATAAGCGTGGTGACCTTACGCTCCGCCGGCGGCGGGAGCTGTCCAGATGCCCACGATGGTTGCGGCAGTTGGCACCCGGTTCGGGATCTGCCTGGCCACCGTGTGCCGCGCCGACCAGATAGGAGTCGGACATGAGCGCTTCGGCCATGAACCAGATCCTGAGTCGTCACCGGCGATGCGAACTGCGCCGGTGTCGCCCGTACGGCGGCCAAGGACGGTCGTCCAGGATCATGCTGGAGACACCGGATCCTGGTGCTGGCTGGCCTGTAGGGTGTACAGCTCGGCGTAGCGGCCGTTCAGCGCCATGAGAGTCGCGTGCGTGCCCTGCTCGATCACCTTCCCGCGCTCCAGGACGTAGATGCGGTCCGCGCGGCGCACGGACGCCAGCCGGTGGGTGACGAGGACGACGGCCCGGCCCTCCTGGGCCAGATCACTGACCCGCTCGAACACCGCGACCTCCGCGCGGGGGTCCAGTGCGGCCGTGGGCTCGTCGAAGATCACCACAGCCGCGTCGCGGTAGTGCGCGCGGGCCAGTCCGATGCGCTGCCACTGTCCGCCGGACAACATGGTGCCGCCCAGGAACTCGGGCGCCAGCAACGTGTCCCAGCCGGCGTCGAGGCGCGCCACCACCTCATCGGCCCGGCCGAATGCGGCCGAGGCGTCCAGCGCATCGGCATCGGGTCGGCGCGTCGCGCGGCCGATCGTCACGTTGACCCGGGCGGTGAACGGCCACTCCACGAAGTCCTGCGCGACGAGGGCGACGTGGTCGTAGAGGCTGGCACGGTCCACCTCGGCGGTGGTGCGGCCGTCCCACCAGACCGCGCCGGCCTGCGGCATGTACAGGCCGACCAGCACCTTGGCCAGCGTCGTCTTGCCCGAGCCGTTCTCACCTACCAGGGCGACGATCTCCCCTCTGCGGATGGTCATGTCGACCCCGGCGAGCGAGGGCTGCTCGTTGTTCGGGTAGGTGAACCACAGGTCCCGGACGGAGATCTGGTCGGGCGGTGCGGTGAGCTCGAACGCCCCGCCGCGTATCGCCTCCGCCTCGGCCCGGTCGCACGCCTGCTTCCAGTCCTGGACGAACAGGCCCTGCTCGTACAGGTCGTTCACCGCGGACACCAGCGAGGTGAGATGGTGCGTGCCGGTGCGGATGGCGATCAGGACCGTCCCGGCGACGGCCAGCCGCACCGAACCGGAGACGAGTAGAGCGCCCAGCACCCCGTACATGCCGAGCTTGGCCAGACCGGCGACGCCATCGGACAACAGCGTCGTGCGTGCCTCCAGGCCGGCGAGTCGGGCCTGCTCCGCCTCCGACAGCCGGGCCAGCCGCTGGTAGTGATGGAGCAGGAAGCCGTCCGCCCGATGGGCGCGCACCTCCTCCGCGGGCGAGGCCCCGATCAGCAACTCGGACAGGGTCTCGAGCTGCCGCTGCAGCTCCGTCCACCGCTTCATGGAGGTGAACCGGGCCCGCGCCATGCGGACCGCGCCCCAGGCTGACGGAACCGTGACGGCCGCCATCAGCGGCATCAGCATCGGGTGCAGCACGGTCAGCACCCCGGCCGCGGCGACCAGCCCGGTCACCGCCTCCACCAGCGCGATCGCGTACGTGGTGACCATCCGGGCCGACAGCGCGCCGCGCGCCGCGGCCGACATCAGATTGCGGAACTCGGCGTTCTTGATGATGACGAGTTCCACCCGCACGGCCCGTTCGAGCAGCTTGACGGTCGCGGCTCGGTCGATGCGGGGGGCGAGTTTGCCGTTCGTCGCGTCGCCCAGCGAGGACAGCAGGCTGCGCGCCACCCCGCCGGCAGCCACGGCGAGCAGGACGGGGAGGGCGTCCACGAGCCGTTCGACGGTGGGCGTGCCAGCCAGGAGCAGCGCCAGGGCCTCGTTGGTGGCCAGCAGCACCACGCCGGTGGCCGCGCCCGCGAGCAGCTTCGCGGCGATGGCCACGGGCAGCAACAGGTGGCCCGCGTGCCACGCCAGCCCGAAACTGATCCGCATCAGGCGCGGCAACCGCCACAGCAGCGTCCAGAAGCCGAGATCAGCTCCGGCCCCGTCGTGCTGCGCCCAGCCGGCGGTCATTCTGATGCCGCTGCCGAACAGCGGGTCGACCTCCGGGATGTGCACCCGGCCGTCGGCGCGGTGCCGGCCGGAACGGGAGTTCGGCCGCATGCCTTCCACGCGTCTCGGCCTCCCCTCAGGATCGGGACATGACACGACCGGAGGGACGGAGGCGTCCCTCCGGTCAGAGGCGACCGTTCGGCCTTACACGGGCCTCATGCAGCAATTGGCGCGGTTGCTGTATGTACAGCCGTTGGTGGGGCACCGAGAGGTGTAGCAGGCGGTGCTGAATCCCGGGCTGCACACATACCCGCCCCCCGAGGCGTACTGAGTGGTGTCGGACCGCCCATCCGCGGACACCACCTCGAGGTCTAGATCAAACAGGTCCTCATCGGACAATGTCATCGGCGACATGTCGCTCCTTATTCTCGTTCGGGCTTGGCCGTATCCTGCGCGCCCAGGACGGCATGCGAAACGGTCGCCCTCCATGCACGGAGGGCGACCGCCACTACCATCCCGCAGTGCGCTTACGCGGCGAGTGCGCGCCGCTTACGCGCCGATCACGCGCCCTGTCAGGGCGGTGACGGGCATGACATGGCTGGCTAGGGTGGCCGCGTTCGGTTCATATCCGGGGGAGCTCGCATGAATGACAAGCCGCGCTTCGCAGCCACGGGCGCCGCCTTGCTGCGCGTTCCGGCGGCGCCCGTCGCATGGGTTACCAGGGTCCGCGCGGATGCGGACGACGAGGAGGGCAAAACCTTCTTGGAGGAGGCCCTGCGTGACTCGCTGCTGCGCGAGGCCCTGGAGGTGTCCAGTGACTCGCTGGCTGGCACCCTCAGCCGGATCGAGGCCGGACGGCCGGTTGAGGCGGCCAAGCGGCGGCGCGCGGTCATGGCGACAGCGCGTTACCTGCTGCGGATGGCCAGCCGCCCCACACCCTTCGGCCTGCTCGCCGGCGTGGCCTTGGCCGGCTTCGGCGACACGACCAAGGTGCGCCTGGGCGGTACCCATGCCAAGGGGGTACGTCCAGACGCCGGCTGGCTCGCCACGCTGCTCGCCGACTGGGAACGCGATCCGCGTGTGCGCAGGCGGCTGCGTGTGGTCGCCAACGACCTCTGCGCCGTTCGCGGCGACCGGCTGGTGCTGCCCTACGTACGACGTCGCGGCCCGGACGGCGGAAGGAGCACCAAAGAACTGTCGATCCGCTACAGCGGACCGGTGCGCCTGGCGATGGAGTGGGCCACGCAGCCCGTCCCGTACGCCGACCTGCTCGACCGGCTGAAGGCGGCCTTCCTCCGGGCGTCGGCAGACGCCATCGAGGCCATGATTGGCCAGCTCGTAGAGCACGAGGTGCTGCTCACCGACCTTCGCCCGCCGCTGAGCAGCGCCGACCCGCTGGCCTACGTGCTCGACCGGGTCGCTGCCGTGGACGGTCTCGAGGAGGCAGTCCAGCTACGTGAGATCGCCGCGGCGCTGACCCGCTATACCGAGTGCCCGCCGGGGGAGGGCCGCCTCGCGTGGCGCGCGGCCATCGCCGCGATGCGCGCACTGCGGCCAGCGGACACGTCACCGATCCACGTGGACATGCGCTTGGACGCCGACGTGAGGCTGCCCAGGAAAGTGGCCGACGAGGTGGCTGCGGCGGCAACGGCGCTGCAGCGCATGTCCACCCTCGGGGAGCTCCCGCCGCACGTGACGGAGTATCACACAGCATTCCTCGAACGCTATGGCACCGACCAACTGATCCCCCTTATCGAGCTCGTCGACCCCGAACGCGGTCTCGGCTTCCCCTCCGGATACACGGTCCCGGAAAGCGAACGGCCGTCGAAGCCGGCTCCCGAACGCTGGAACCCGAACGACGAACTGCTTGCCGAGCTGGCACAACAAGCGTTGCTGGACGGGTCGGCCGAGGTCGTGCTGAACGATGAGCTGGTGGCCCGGCTCGCCGGCGACCAAGAGTCCCATCTGCCTCCGACTGAGTCCGCGGAGCTGTGCGTGCAGGTCCTCGCCAACTCCGCAGAAGCCCTCGATGGAGGCGAATTCCAGCTAGCGCTCGTGCCCTCGGGCGGCTCCTCGATGGCCGGGTCCTTCTTCGGGCGCTTCGCCTACCTGTTCCCTGAGGGAAGCTATCCGATGGCCCCCGTCACCCCCGGAGGCGATCGGCCGGTCCGGGCTCAGTTGATCTTCCAGCCGGTCGCACCACGCGTGGCCAACGTCGCGCAGGTGCCCGTGGTGTGCGACCACACCCTCGCCGTGGGCACCTTCGCCGAGCGGTCGGATCCGCGCGTGCTTGGCGCGGGCGACCTCCTGGTCGGGGCGGACGGCCACGGGCTGTTCCTGGTCTCCGCCCCGCACGGCCGGGAGATCACAGCCGTCTCACCGCACATGCTGGACGCTACGCGGCTGAGCGCCAACGCGGTCCGCCTCATCCGGGAGATCGCCGACGGTGGACATCGCCACCTGCACGGCTGGTCATGGGGCGCTGCCGAGGCACTTCCCTGGCTGCCGAGAGTCCGTTACGGTCGCACGGTGCTCGCCCCGGCCCGCTGGCGGGCCGACACTCGCATGCGTGACCGGAATCTGAGTGACGACGAGTGGTCCACAGCGCTGGACGCCTGGCGGGCACGGTGGCGGGTGCCCGACCGGGTACAGGTGGCGATGGGTGATCACCGGGTAGAACTCCACCTAACCATACCCCTGCACCGCAGGCTGCTCCGGGACGAGCTGTCACGCCACCCCGAGGTAACGGTGCGCGAGCCGTCCGGCACGCCCGAGGAGACAGGATGGCTGGACGGGCACGCCAACGAGCTCGTCGTCCCCCTGACGCTCGTGAACGGCGCCGCACGGCCCCCCAGGCACATGCCGCGCGGCAAGGCACCGCGCCCGCGCTATCTACCAGGCGGCGAATGGCTCTACGCGAAGCTGTACAGCACCCGCGCAAGACAGGACGAGCTCCTGGGACGGCATCTGCCCGATCTGCTCACGGACCTGCCCCCCTCGGTGGACCGCTGGTTCTTCATCCGCTACCAGGATCCCGACCCGCACCTTCGGCTCCGCTTCCACGGGGATCCACATGAGGTGAATGCGCGCCTGCTGCCCGCCCTGCGTGACTGGGCCGAAACGCTGTGCCACGCTGGGCTTGCCTCGCGCCTCGCGCTCGACGTCTACGAGCCCGAGGTCGCCAGGTACGGTGGCGCGGAGACCATCGAGTCCGCCGAAGGAGTATTCGCCGCCGACAGCGCCGCGGTCCTGGCCCAACTCCGCCTACGCGAGCGCGACCTGGACATCGACGCGGAACTCCTGGTGGCGGCCAACTACATAGACATCCTACGCAGCCTCGGCGACCCCGACTGGCAGCAGTGGCTGCTGTCCTTCCTGCCAAAGGGAGATCACCACGCCGCGTTCCGGGACAAGCGCCAGGAGGCGATCCGGCTCATCGACCCGGACGGTGACTGGCCCGCGCTGGCGGCCCGGAAGGGCGGCGCCGAGCTCCTGGAAATCTGGCGGGCACGCAGGCCCGCCCTCGAAACCTACGGAAGCGCCATCCGGGAGGAGGCTGCGGAGCCGCTCAGCGACACGCGATCCGCCGTGGTCAGCGGGCTCCTGCACATGCACCACAACCGGCTCATCGGCGTCCGGCCCACCACCGAGCCACGGACGCTGGCCATCGCCCGCGGCGTCGTGGAAGCGGCCCTCTCACGGAAGAGATTCATGGCATGACACACACCGAGCAATCGGCCCGCCCACGAGGTGGCGTGGACGCCGGGACACGAGCCAGGGCCGCCGCGGCCGTGGCCGAACTCGCCGAACGACTCGCCGACCCGAGCTTCGTCGCCGAGCACGCGACGGCCCGGGACAACACGCGTCCACTGCCGGACGGGACACGCATGCCGATCTGGCACCCAACGTCCATCACCGACGGATATCCGGCCTTAGCCCTGCTGTACGGCGAGCTAGCGCACACCGACATCGCCTACCGATGGGTCGCGCACGAATACCTGACGCATGCCGCCGCAGAGGTGGCTCAGGCGCATGCCTCCGGGCTCTACACCGGCTACGTGGCCCTTGCCTTCGCTGCCTCGCGTGCCAGACGCCGCCCCGGCGAGTACGCCAAGATCCTCAAGTCGGTCGACGAGCATCTCGCGGCCTGGGTTCCGGCGCAGCTGCGCCCCGAATGGGAGCGCATCGAAGCCGGCCGAGCAGGCACGCCGTTCGTGGCCTACGACATCATCAGCGGCGTGACGGGCGTGGGGCGCTACCTCCTCGACCGGCCCGCCCCGGCCGCCCGCTTGACCCTGGTGGAAATCCTCTCCTACCTCGTCGCCCTGACCAAGCCTTTCGCGGGAGAGCACGCGGCGCTGCCGGGCTGGTGGGTGTCGCATACACCGAACAGCGAGTCGGTGGACGGGTACGGCGGGCACGGCAACCTGGGGCTCGCTCACGGAGTGCCGGGACCGCTTGCGCTGCTGGCCCTCGCGTGGCAGGAGGGCGTGCGCGTGCCCGGGCACGATGAGGCCATGGTGCGGATCGTCGACTGGATGCTCGACTGGCACCGCATCGATGAGGGGGGCGCGTACTGGCCCAGCTTTGTGCAGCGCGAGGAACTCGCCGTCTGCCCTGCCGACCTGTCTCGCGGTCGCTCGGCATGGTGCTACGGCGTTCCCGGTGCGGCGCGCGCCCTGCAACTGGCCGGAATGGCGCTGGACCGGCCGGAATGGCACCGATTCGCCGTGGAAGCGTTGCGTGGCACCCTAACGCTGCCGGACGAGCGGCATGGTCCGCAGGACGCGGGGTTGTGTCACGGGTGGGCGGGCCTGCTCCACTTGACCCGCATGGTGGCCCGCGACGCAGACGACGCAGAGTTGGCCGGCACCGCAGACCGGCTCGCGGATCGGGCGCTCGACCTCTATGACCCGCAAGCCCCGTTCGGATTCCGGGGGGCAACCCTGCACGCTGGGGAGACCGTCGACCTGCCCGGCTTCCTCGAGGGGGCCGCGGGGATCGCGCTAGCGCTGCACGCGTACGCAGGCGACCGGCCGGCGGAAAGCGGCTGGGACGCGGCCCTGCTGGTGCGGTGAGCGGCAGCGCGGACGGAACAGACTTGTGACCGACACAAGACGCCCGCTGGGCGACATTGTGAAAGGGCACCGGATGGAGGACGTCGAGGTGGAGGCCATCGCATCGGCGTGGGCATGGCTGTTCGCCAAGCCGGAGGAGGCCGAGCGTCTCGATTGGGGGCGGAGCGTGCTCCGCTTCACGACATCGGACCAAGGAGCTGGCGGCGCGCGTCCAGACCGTCGCGTTCTTGACTTCTCCCGACCACTTTGGCACGCGGGCCCACCGGGGCGGCACCCACGTATTCGTCATCCAGGCGGAGGGGAGCAAGCGCTGGACGCTCTACGACGTGCCGGCCGGCGACGACTGGGACCTCGCCGAGATCCCCAGTGAGGACGCCGTCACGAAGGAGGTCGAACTGCGCGCAGGTGAGGGACTGTACGTGCCGCTGGGCATGGGGCATCGGGCGCGGGCCGGGTCGCAGGGTTCCCTGCACCTGTCCGTCATGGTGAATCCGCCGCGGCTGCGCGAGGTCGTACAGGCCTGGGCTGCGCAGGTCAGCGCAGCCTTCACTGGCAGGAGCACCTGCCGGTCGGGCGGAAAGGCAGGATCGAGGCCCTCTGGGGGCGCTGCGCAGGATCCACGCCGCCGGCGGCCTGCCGTGACGCAGAAGCGTCCGTCGCGGCGACGGCGTGCCGCGACATCTCGCGCAGGCGCACGCCGGGCCGCCACGTCAGGGCGTCCTCGGTCTGTGGGTCATGGGCAAACCAGCCGCCGCTCCGTGGCGGTCGCCCGGGGGAACGGGGCCTCCTCCGCGGCCAGCCGCTCGGCGGCATACAGCCGCGGCAGCGGGTCGAGCCGGTAGCGGTCGCCGGCGCCGGCTTGCCGCACGAGGTGCGCGGCGGTCAGCGTGGCGAGCAGTGGCTCGGCCTCCCGGGCCGGCACAGCCAGCAGCCCCGCCGCGGCCTCCAGCGAGATGTCGCCCGGCACCGGCGCGAGAAGGCGGAAGAGCTGGCGGGCAGCAGGCGGCAGCGCCAGGTAGGAGCGGTCGTAAGCGGCCCGCATCGACGCCTCGGCGTCGCCCGCCACCGCCAGCATGCCGAGCCGGTCGCCCGAACGCAGCCGGGCCAGATAGCGGCTCGCCTCGGCAGGGGAGCGGCCGATCAGATTGGCCGCGGCCAACCTGATCGCCAGCGGCAGGTCGTCGCAGAGCCCGGCGATCTCCGCTCGCCTGCCCTCGTCGCCGGCCTCCCCGCCCGGGACGAGTTCCGCGAGCAGCCGCACCGACTCCGCGCGCCGCAGCGGCTCCAGCGTGACGACGCGGGCGTCGTGCAGCGCGGCGAGGCCGCGTAGGTCGGTCCGGCTGGTGACGATCACCGCGCAACCCGCGACACCGGGCAGCAACGGCCTGATCTGAGCCGCATCGGCGGCGTCGTCCAGCACCAAAAGCAACGAGCGGCCGGCCAGCTCGGCGCGCAGCCGGGCCGCCCGCGCCGCCAAGTCGCCGGGGACGGACGCCCGGTCCACCCCGGCCGCGAGGAGCACCTCGGCGAGCACGCCGGAGGGATCGCGCGGCTTGCCTTCAGCATCACGCAGCCGGACGAACCACTGGCCGTCCAGGAAGGCGTACCGGATCTGATGCGCGATCCTGAGGGCCAGGGCCGTCTTCCCGGTCCCGGGCGCGCCGCACACCGCCAGAACGGGCACCGCAGTGCGGCCGGCGCCCGCTAGCAGGACCGTGGCCTCCGCGATCAGCTCCGCGCGTCCAGCATAGGCGCCGACGTCCGGCGGCAGATGGCAGCTGGCGCGCCACACACCAGGCCGGGAAACGAGCGGAGAAGCATGGCGCGGCCGGCTGGGGAGGGCCGGCGCGCCGTTGAGCACCTGACGGTGCAGGGCCTGCAGGTCCTCGCCCGGCTCGATGCCGAGTTCGTCGTGCAGCAGCCGGCGGAGCCCGCGAAACGCCTCCAAGGCCTCGGCCTGTCGTCCGCTGCCGTGCAGCGCCATGACCAGTTGCCCCCAGAAGCGCTCGTGCAGCGGGTGTTCGGCGGTGAGCGTCCGCAGTTCAGCGAGCACCTGCCGGTGTCTGCCGAGGGTGAGGTCCGCCTCGATACGGCGCTCCAGCGTCGCCAGCCGTTCCTCGGCGAGCGGGATCGCAGCCAGCGTGCGCAGAGTCTCGGACGGCACGTCGGCGAGGGCGGGCCCCCGCCACAGCTCCAGGGCCTGCTGGAGCAGGGCGGACTCCGCGGCCCGGTCCTGCGCCGCGGCCGTCTCGGCCCGGGCGCCGAGTTCCCGGAAGCGGTGCAGGTCCAGGGCGGTTTCGGGCATCTCGATGAGGTAGCCGTCGGACCGGGTGACGATCACGCAGGCCGGCTGGAGGGCGGCTCGCAACCGGGCCATGTAGGTCTGCACGGCGCCGCGCGCGCCGGGCGGCGGCGCGCCGTCCCACACGTAGTCGATCAATTCGTCCCTACGGACGGTGAGGTTGCCCCGCAGCAGGAGAGCAGCGAGCAGAACACGGTGCTTGCCCGCAGGCAAGGACACCTGCCTGCCCTCGATCTCCACCTCCAGCGGTCCAAGCACACCCAGGCGCATCTGGACCTGCGACACTGCGTCCCCTTATCGTCGCTGCTCTCGCGGTGCCCGCCAGGATGGCGGCGGAATGATCCCGCACGGTAGCGGGCATGCCGGCCCGGCAATCCCGAAACACTGAGGGTGGCAGCATCCAGGCGCTAACTGGCGAAAAGATCATCAAGGAGACGGCGGTTGCGGCGAGCGTCTATGGCGATGTGAAGGTGCGGCTGTGGGGATCTGGCCACCGGCAGGCAGGTCGGCCCTCCGCTGGTTGGCCACGCCGGCCCGGGGGCGCGGTGGAGTGCATGATCCTGAAGGGCCGTCCGGTTTGCAGTCACCGGCTCCGTCGACGCGACAGTGCGATTATGGGAGGTGGGATCCCGCCACCTTGCGCACGTGCTGAATCTTTCGAACGCGTGCCCGGTATCGCAGAGGATGGAAAACCCCGACGTGGCCTGCGCCGATGGAAACGACCTCGCCGTCTTCCAGCGACCGCTCTGGACAGGTGCACGCTCATCCTCGGCCCGGCTGAAAGCACATTGGGGCGCGGCGCACAGCGAGCCTCGCCAGCTCGGCCGCCTCCGGCTCAGTCGGCATCGAGCAGCGCAACGCGCCCGATCGGCTCGGCGGGCCAAGTGACGATCATGGCTGGCGGTTCGCATCGGGGCGGGCTGATGGATACGCAGCCTGAAGCCATCTCGGTGTCCTCGTCATCGATTTCGGCGTGAAGAAGACTCGCTATCGAGCAACAGGCGGGCTGATGATAGCGGCGGAGGCGATGAATGCGGATGAAGGCGCCGCCGCCCGGCAGACGGACGGCGGCGGGTGAAGGGGCGGATGAATGCAGGAGGTCAGCGCCAGTAGGCGACCGTGAGGGTCGGCGGGTGCACGCCCTCGTTCTTGTTCTCCGATGCGGCGAACGCCCGCCAGTTCGTCTTCTCGTTCTCGTCCGCGCCGCGCAGTTGAATGCCGTGGTTGGGTGCGCCCCCCGCCCACGCCTTGGCGATGTCGGTCACCGGCCAGGCGAGGAAGCCGGCGCCCGCGGCGCATGGCTCGGTCCAGGTACGGCCGCGGCCCGCGCGGTTGGTGCTCGCCCCCTGGTGCGTGGTGGAGGGCTTGTTGCCCCAGTTGAGGTTGGTCTCGTCCCAGGGGCTGGTGATGCGCTCGGCCGTGAGGCCGGAACCGACCTCGGCCCCGCAGGCGTTGGTTTCCAGGTTCCACATGCCGAGGCCGGCCAGGATGACGCGCTTGCCATTGATCTTCTGCGTGTCGAACTTGATCAGGCTGCGCATGACGTCGTCGCCCTGGCCGTTCTCCCACGGCATCGTACCGGCGATGATCATGACGTCGCCCGGGTGGGAGGCCCATGACGTGGCCACGTCGGTGTCGGTGACGACGCCGGGCAGGGTGATCGCCGGGGCGAGGGTCACGGGGTAGACGCGGGCGGGGTCGGCCAGGAACGACGTATCCGGCTTCAGGACCAGTACCTTGACACCGTCCTGAGTCTCGACCGCGCTGGCGATCTTGGAGACCGCGCCGCCGCGCGCCTTGCCGCGGCCGCTGGAGTCGTAGGCGAGCGGCTGCGCAGCGGCGGCGACCACCCCGCCGTCAGCGCTCTTGAGCTGCAGACCTCCATCAGGTGTGGCCTGCAGGTCCACGCCCTGGGTGTCTACGGGGATGCGTAGCTCCAGCGGGCCCGCGGGCTTGTCACGCAGCACGACGTCGTAGCGGAAGCCCGTCGGCAGCACGGTCACCACCAGATCGGCCCCCTGCCCGGCCGCGTCGGTGAAGGTGGCGACGTTGCCCTGGACCGACGGTTCGGAGAGAGGCGAAGGCCACCGGGGCGCGAACACGCGGCCACTGTCGTCGACAAGCTTGGCGAGCGGGCCGTCGCCGCCGGCCGAGACCTCAATGTTGACCCGTGAAACACGCGGCTTGAGCACTGAGCCGTGTGTCTCCAGCGTGGTGTCGACGGCCTTCCACGTGCCGTCCGCCAGCTCGACGTTGGACGGGCCGGAGGTGATCGAGGCGGTGAAGCTGCCATCAGGGTTGGCGACGGTGGTACTGGTCTCGTCGGTCAGACTCGGCACGGCCACAGTCTTGCCACTCTTTTCGGCCAAGGCGGACGCGGCCGCCTCCGGGCTGAGCTCGACGGCCGCCACGGCCTCGAAGCCGGTGGCAGTGGTAAGCGCGGCGACCGCGGTCAGGCCGAGCGCCAGCCGTCCTACGGATGCGGAGATTCGCATTGACGTTCCATTCGTAAAGTTCCAGACGGGATGAAAGGCACGATCGACCGGCGAGTGGTGTGCTCGCTCGTTCCCCGTGTTTCTCGACTCGGATCCTGCTTGTTGCCCCGTACAAAGATCGAGTTGGCTCACAGAGATATCACCATTAATGAGAGGCAAACTCTGAAAAACCGTAAATGTGATATAAGTCACGCTTTGAAGATATGGCCGCTGGCCGCCGGCTCCCGAGTGGGGCTGGACCAAAGAGGCACTGACCGGCGCCTGAACAGGCAGAATCCGGCAGAGTCTCTTTGGCGTGATGAAGTCGAACAATGGCAGAAAAGTGCTCAGCGTTCCGCCTGTCCCATCGTTATCCTGACGTTGTTTCTCAAGGTTTGTGAAGAGTCTTTATGGTCGGCTTAATCCGGCTGGCTTCCGGTTGCTGGCCGGCCTGCTCGAGGGAGAGTGCAGGCAAGTCCGCGTCGTTCTGCTCGAGACGGCCGTGTATCGGCAAAGGGCAGAAGGCAGGGTTTGACGCGCAGAAGGGCTTCACCAGCGTGATGATTGCGATGCTGGGCGCGCCTCTTTTGAGCATTCTCGCAGCCCGATCGGCGGCCTCTACGCAACGCCTTAGCTGTCATTCGATGATCTCGTTGAGCAGGTCGGTGAGCTCCTCGCCGGATTAACGCCGGTAATGCACGCGCACGTGCCCCTGCCGTCACCAGCCCGGTACACACCGACACCTCCGTGGATGGTGTGCCGTCGTAGACGAAGCCGGTGAACAGGTGTGTCGTCACGCCCCCGGCGCAATGGATAACGTGGCCGATGGGCACCCTCCGTATCGGTGTCGAGGTTGGGGCGTGGGGCGCCGGGTTGTCCGCGGACAGGGGTACGGTGCGGGATGGTGATCTTTCTGGCCGATGAGGATGTCTTTGACCAGCAGTCGCAGGATGCGCTGACGTTCGGATACGTTGCTGGTGCCAGCGGCAGTGTGCAGTTGGGTGAGGAAGCCGCCGAGGTCGTCGGCGAGTTTGAGGTAGGCCTCGCGGTCGGCGAGCTGGCTTGCAGCGCCTCCAACTGCCCACGCAGCCCTGCTTGTCATGCTCGCAGGTCGGGCATGCGGGTGCGCAGCTCGTCGACGGTGATCAGCTGCTCTTGGAATGCCTCGATCATGCGGGTGATCGCGGTGGCGGCTTTGGCGAGTGCCAGTTCCATCGGGGCACGTGGGCTGTTGCCCGGCGAGCACAGGTCGTGCGTTCATCCTCGCGGTGACCGAGTTGGCCAGGAGCGGCGCGACGGGGACGCCGCTCCGGGTGTTCGACGAACGTGTTAGCGGGTGAGCTCGCGGTCGTGCTCGCCGTGGCTGTTGTGTGAGGAGGTGTCCTTCTCCCCTGTCGTGCGCTTCATGCCCGTGCCGGGGAGGTTCTCATCGAAGGCGTAGGTCGCCGTCGCGTAGACGATGGCACCGGTGTTGACGAGCAGTGCCTTGGCGTTGATGTTCGCAGCCGTGTCACAGGACCGGTGGTAGCAAGAGTCATAGGGGGTTCCGGCGGTACCGCCGAACAATTGCTGCTCCTCGGCCGTCTTCAGGCCGTCGGAGCCGGTGAAGATGCCGCCGGCGGGGATTCCCTTCTCGATGAACGGTCCGTAGTCGGAGCGGCCGTTGAATGCGGCGCTCGTGTGACGGAGGCCTAGGGTTTCGTAGTAGCTTTGGAAGTTCTTTTCGATATCGCTGGAGCCGGGCGGCCCCACGGGTGCTCCGCTTCCACCCGAGCCGTCGCCGTCGTAGACCTGCAGGGCGTAGTTGGGTGAGGCGATCATGTCGAAGTTCAGGTACAGCTTGACCTGGCCGAGCTGGTCGGCCGAAAGGGCGTTCACGTACTCGGTGGAGCCACGCAGTCCGAATTCCTCGGCGCCCCACCAGGCGAAGCGCACCTTGTTGTGCGGCTTGAGCTTCGCCGTTAGCAGGGCTGCTTCCAGCAGTCCCACGCTTCCGGAGGCATTGTCGTTGATACCGGGGCCGGCGACCACACTGTCGAGATGTGCGCCGAGCATCACCACGTTGCCGGAGTCGCCGCCGGGTGACTCAGCGATCACGTTATGAGTGGTGCGCATCTCGCTGGTCGTGTCCAGCTTGAGGTGCGCCACCGTACCGGTTGGCGAGGCGAGGTCCTCGCCCAGGGCGAAAGTGGTGCCCACGACGGGAATACCCACCGGGTTACCCAGGGTCGCCTGGATGGTGCCGGTACGGCCTGGCTGTCCTGAGTTGAAAATGATCACGGCTGCCGCACCCGCGGTCTTGGCATTGGCCGCCTTCACCGCGAAGTCGCAGCTGCCACGCTGGATCAGGGCAATGTTGCCGGCCTTGAAGTCAGCGAAGTCCTCGGTCTCGCAGCCGGACGTGGAGCTGGGAGTGGGCGTCGGCGGCAGGGGGAGATCCACACTCTGCACCGTTGCGCGCACATCACCCGCACCGGAGTAGATCATGGTGAAGAAGTCACCGACGGTACTGCCATTAGGCGGCGTCGGGGCGTAGCTCTTCGACTCCGGTGAGACCTGTTCCAGCGTGCCGACAGCGTTCTCTTGGTAGAAGGGGAAAGAGAAGGGCTGCAGCGCGACATTGAGGCCCGCGCTCCGCAGCCGCCCTGCCACGTACTGGGCCGAAGCGTCATAGCCGGAGGTGCCGGAGGCGCGGGTGCCGCCGTGAGTGTCAGCAATCGACTGCAGCGCCTGCACGTGCCGCTGGATGTGATCGGCCGTCACGGCCGCGACCAGAGAGGCGGGATCGGGGTTTGCATGCGCGGGGGCGGCGACCGCGGGCATCGTCATCGCAGCTGCCGCCAAGACGGCCACCCTGCGCAGACTCTTGTTTATGAGAGGTGAAGACCACACAGCGATCTCATGCCTTCCATCCGACTGAGAATATCAGTTCGTGATCTTCACAGATGGAATGCGCCACCGTCGAGACGAGAGAAGGCCAGAAATCACGCGATTACTGCCACTGTCATTGCACTTCAAAGGTAAGTTTTCACGTCGTGCACAGGATGTAGCAGTTCGAGTGGTTGCGTGACCGTCGTCACTTTGATCAAATCGGGCTCGGATGATGTGATCTTCAGGTGTCCGGCCTGGAGGAGCTGTCCCGCGAGGAGCTGATCGCTCTGACGCGCGCGCTCATGGCCGAGAACACCGCGTTGAAGGCGGAGGTAGCCGAGCTTCGGGCCGAGAACGCTGCGCTGCGCGAGCGGGTGGCCAAGCTGGAGCGGCTGGTCTCGCGTAACAGCGGCAATTCCGGGATGCCGCCCTCGGTCGATGACCTTCCCGGCCGCCAGCAGCCCAAGGATCGCGAGGTCAGCAGCGGTCGGCGTCGGCCGGGTAAGCAGCCCGGTGCCCAGGGTAGGGCGCTGGCCTGGTCCGATGAGGTCGCCGATGGCGACATCGTCGAGCACTATCCACAAGGCCGATGCGGGTGCGGGACCGATCTGGGCCAGGCAGCCGATCTGGGGGTGACGGCCCGGCACCAGCAGACCGAGATCCCGCTGCTGGTGGCTCGCCGATTCCAGCATCAGGTGCACACGGTCGCCTGCCGGTGCGGCGCCGTGCATACCGCGCCGGGCGTGCCCCCGGCACCGGTCAGTCTGGGGGTCAATCTGCAGGCGTGGTGTGTGTATCTGCTGGTTGTTCACGCGATTCCGGTGCACCGGGTCGCCGTGTTGGTGGCCTCGCTCACCGGTGCGGAGCCCTCGCCCGGGTTCGTGCACGGCTTGATCGGCCGGGCCGCCGTCGCGGTCGCATCCCGCGAACGCGCGGATCCGGATGCTGCTCACCCTGGCCTACGTGGTGTGCTGCGACGAGACGCCCATCCGGGTCGGGCCGAAGAAGGCTAAGAAGTACCTGCTGGTGGCCTGCGACCGGCTGCTGACCTGGTACATGCTCGGCGGGCGGGACCTGGAGACCTTCAAGAAGTTCGTGGTGGCCGACCTGACCGGCGTGGTGGTCCATGACCGCTACCAGAACTACGACGCCACCGACCTGGGTGCGCGTGATCACCAACTCTGCGCGGCGCACCTCAATCGCGATCTTGAAGACTGTGCGGAGACCTACCCAGATGCTCGCTGGCCCCGGCAGCTGCAGATGGCGCTGCGCGGCTCGATCCACGCCGCCAACCTCGCCCGCGACCAGGACAAAGACGCCATCGAGGCTGGCACCCTGGCGATGTTCACCAAGATGTACCGCGGCGGAGTTGCCGTCGGACTGTCGCAGGTCAAGCGCCTGCCGGGGCCGGCCAAGACCGTCACCCAGTCGGTCGGCCGGGTGCTGCTGGAGGTGCTGCGCGACCGCGCCGACGACGTCCTGCGCTTCGCCTGCGACTTACGGATCCCACCGACGAACAACCAGGCCGAACGCGACCTGCGACCAGCCAAAACCCAGCAGAAAATCTCCGGCAGGCTCCGCTCGGAGAAGGCCACCGAGCACCGCTACGCCGTACGCGGCTACCTATCCACCGCACTCAAGCACAGCCTCGACGTCATGACCGTCCTACGCAACGCGCTGCTGGGCAACCTCTGGATGCCACCCGACCCGGTAACCGGCTGACCATCCCAGGATCGGCCGTCCTCACGCATGCCTGAGGACGATCACACAGCGCGATCACCAGAAGCCGAAATGCGCTGGAGGTGAATGCTTACCTTCAAAGGTGATCGTAGTTGCTGGCCGGGTGTGACTGCGGCCCTGTTCCGGTGAAGTCGTTGCGTGCCGGTCCTGCTTATCGGCCGCCGGGCCTGCCCTGGTCAACGCCTCGGGCCTGGTCATCTACGCCGGGTACGCCGAGTCGCCAGGCACGAGCGCTCCTTGGTACGGGGGCGCCTGTAAGAAACGTGTCAGTACTGAGCCCCGATCGGAATCTGGGGTGGAGTTGGCGAAATGAGGCGAGGTGCCCTCTGAACTGGGAAGATTGGAGTTCTTCACGCAATCAGCCAGCTCAGGAAGGCACCTCGTAAGTGCGATTCTCCCCTGCCGCCAGCCGTACGCAGGCGATCTTCGACGACGAGTACGTGATCTCTTATGCTGGCCTGGCCCCGGCGCTGCGGCTGGCGGAGCGAGCCGGGCTGCAGCGACTGGCCGGCGAGCACGTGGCCCTGACGGCTGCCCCCGGAGCCCATCCGGCAGCCAAGGTCGTCTCGATCGTGGCCGGGATGGCCTGCGGCGCCGACAGCATCGACGACCTGGACGCGCTGCGGCACTGCGGGATGGACAAGCTGTTCGACGGTATCCGCGCGCTGTCCACGCTCGGGTCGTTCCTGCGCGCCTTCACCTGGGAAACGTGCGCCAGTTGGACAAGGTCGCCCGGCAGGTGCTGGTCACGCTGGCCGCTCACACGCCGCTGCTGCCCGGCAAGCAGGTGCTGGCTGTCCCCGACATCGACTCGATGCAGCGGCGCACCTACGGCTATACCAAGCAGGGCTCCGGGTTCGGCCACACCAAGATCGGCGGCAAGAGTGTGCTGGTGCGTGGCCTGAACGTGCTGGCCGTGACGTTGTCCACGCCATTGGCCGCGCCGGTGGTGGCCGCCACCCGGTTGCGCGGCGGCAGCGCAGGCTCCGCACGCGGCGCGGCGTCCCTGGTGCGCGAGTCGATCCCGGCCGCCCGCGCCGCGGGCTGCTCAGGCACCCTGATCGTGCGCGGCGACTCGGCCTTCTACAGCGCCGAGGTCATCGGCGCCTGCCGCGACCAGCACGCCCGCTTCTCCGTCACCGCCAACTGGACCCCAAGGTCAAAGCAGCGATCGCAGCCATCGACGAGGGCGCCTGGACCCCGATCGCCTACCCTCGAGCGATCTTCGATGAGCAGGCCGGCGGCTGGGTCTCCGACGCCGAGGTCGCCGAGGTCGGCTACACCGCCTTCACCAGCACCAAGGGCCAGGCCGTCACCGCCCGGCTGATCGTGCGGCGGGTCAAGAAACTCAACGAGCAGGCCGGACACGGCCAAGACGAACTGTTTTCCGCCTGGCGCCACCACCCGATCTTCACCGACAGTCCGTACACGCTGATCCAAGCCGAGGAGCAGCACCGTGATCACGCGGTGCAGGAGCAGGTCAACGCTGATCTGATCGACGGGCCGCTCGCACACCTGTCCTCGGGCACGTTCGCGGCCAATGCCGCCTGGCTCACCCTGGCGGCGATCACCCACAATCTGCTGCGTGCTCTGGGCTGCCTGGCCTCGACCTTCCACGCCCGTGCCCGCGGTGCGACCCTGCGCCGTCACCTCATCACCGTGTCCGCCCGGCTGGCCCGGCACGGACCTGCAGATGGGCGTGGCCACCTGCTCTTGCACCTGCCCGCCGGATGGCGCTGGCAGCCCGCCTGGATGAACGCCTTCGCGGGCTGGAGGAGTTCGATCTCGATGGCCAGCACACCGAGGGGGCAGCACTGGCGACCTCGCGTAATCAGTTGTCGCCTATTCGATGCTTCTGAGAATGACGGTTGTCACACAGAGAGTGGTCGTCACCTGGGGCATAGCGACTCCGTAGGCTCCCCACTTCGAAAGCAACGCGGGTCAAGACGCGTCACAAGATCACCGGGATCGGGGCCTGCGTTGGCATTGCGCCTGGTCAAGAGCGGAGGCCGGCCGACGGCGATCTCACGAGGTCGCAGGCCGGTCCAGGGAGCAGGCGGGCCGGGACTCACCCGAGCCCCGGCCACTGTCGATCAGCCTGGTCAGATCTGTCAGATCGGTCAGCCGATCGGGGTGTTCATGATGGACTTGATCTGGGCAGGGGACAGGGCGGCGTCGTAGGATCGCACCTCGTCGATCACCGTCCCCTTCAGGTCGTAGCTGCCAGTGCCGATCTCGAGGTTGCCCGTATCGGCGAACTGGAGCGTGTGGTACTTCTCCGCGACGAGCTCGCCGTTGACGAACAGGCGGATCGTGCCGTCGTCGTACGAGGCCGCGAGGTGACTCCACTCGCCCAAGGGGAGAGGCTGCTGTGCCATCGCGTAGTCGTTCCCCTGCGAACGCTTGTCCATCATCGCCGCCGGCGCTGTATAGCTGGAGTTCAGCGACGTGAAGAGTACCAGTGTCTTCTCGCCGCCGTTGAGCACCCATCCCAGTATGGGCAGGCGATCCCCGGTCACCGCCGGCTTCACCCACGCCGAGATCGTCGCCGCACCGGTGGAGGGGTGGGGCCAGATATGGACGTGCGCGCCCGCACCACTGAAGGCCAGTGCCTTGCCGTACTTCCCCTCGGTCCAGGTGATGCCGGGCCACAGAGAACCGTGCCGTTCCTTGCCCGAGGTGTCGGCGACCTCCTTGCCCGTGCCCTCGTTCATGGCGTACACCCCGGCGATCGTGGTCTGCAGGTCTGGCCGCACGGAGATGTCGGGACTTGGTCACCGGCCAGGGCTCGCTGGGCTGGTCGGCGGTGTCGACGACCAGCGTCCGGTAGTAGACGGTCCCGGCCGCGGGCACGGAGTCGTAGACCTTGGAGACCCAGCGGTCGAACCTGGCCACCAGCGTCTCCGCTCTGGGGGTGAAGTCCGGTTGCGTGGAGCGGTGCACCTGGAGGTCGGCGATGCCGTGTTCGTCATGGCCGCCCCACATCTGCAGCTCGGCCCAGCCCTGACGCGGGTAGACCTTCACCTCGGGGGCCGTCGGCGGGCAATCGGGATCTTCGGCCGTGGCGGAGACGAGCTCGCTCGGCGGCCCTGACTGCGGGAGGGCGTCCACCGCCACCACCCGGTAGTAGTAGGTCCACCCGCGTTCGGCGCAGCTATCGGTGTAGGAGAGCTCGGTCACCGTGGCCACCTTGGTGAGGTCCGACGGCACGAAGTCCGGCGAGGTGTCGCGGTGGATCTCGTAGCCGGTCACGCCCTTGTCGTCCGTGGCCGCGCCCCAGGACAGCTGGGCTACGCCGGTGCTGACGTCGGCGGTGAGGTTCGCAGGGGCCGACGGGCGCGCGTCCTGCGCGATCGCCGTGACCATGTCCCGCGCGATCTCCTCGTTCGTCAGCGCCCGCGCATACAGCCGCACTTCGTCCACGATGCCGGCGAAACAGGAGGTCAGATCGCCCTGCCCGCCGATCACCAGCGGGCCGGAGCCGCTGTCGATGTTTCCCGACACCGGTGCGGAGAACCCTCGACGCCGTTGACGACCAGGCGCATCCACGCGCCGTCGGAGACCACCGCCAGATGGAACCATTCGCCGGCCGGGAGCGGGCACTGATACGCCCCCTGGAACTCGCCGCCGATGCGGAAGCCCAAGTTGGTCATGCTGATGCCGGCGGAGAAGTCCGTCTGGTCGATCATCTTGGCCGCGATCAGGCAGTCGGGCCGATCGTCGGCCGATTGCACCCAGGCTTCCAGCGTCATCGCCGACGACGGGCTCAGCTCGGGAGCGTCCGGGACGATCAGGACGCGGTCCAGGTCCTGGGCGTTGTCGAAGCGGAGCGCCTTTCCGATCTTTCCGTTGACCCGCAGCGGGTCCTTCACGTTGCCGTCGTGACCGTTGCCCGACATGTCAAGTACGGCGCCGCCCTGCTCCTCTTCCATCCCGTAGGCGGCCACCAGATTGTCGTCGGCCGCGTGAGCCGTGGCTGGAGAGACCGTCAGCGCACCGGCTGTCACGATCAAACCCACGAGAACACGGGACAAACCTCGCTTGATGTTGGTTACGCCGATCACCCTGCCTGAGCGCCCGCATAAACCGCCGTACATGGCCGCGCACGGGTTCATATAATGCCTTTGACCTCGGGTCCTGTTGGCCGCCACTCTGGAACTCTCGCGCTGACGATAATTGATTTAACCGTCAGGGTATAAGTTGTTTTACCGCCAAAACAGCGCTGCATCTGCCACGGGTACAGCGATTCCGGAATACGGGAGAAAGACACCGCGGCCGGGTGTTCCTGCTGGTTAGCCTCGATTCTTCGTGCGCCCAGCAGAACGGAGGTGAAGCCGTGACGTAGCGGCTGATCGTCTGTTCGTAAGCTCGTCGTCGCTTGCCGGTGGGATTCCGGTCCGGGTAGCTGCCAGGAGGCCCGGTAGCAGGCTGGCGGCTTCGTCTGGAAACGGGCGGGGTCGAAGCCCAGCGTCAAAGGCCTTGCAAATAGGGGGAGCGACGATGCGGTCCGTAGCATGAAGCGAAGCCTGCGGCGTCGTTAGAGGTCCCGGCCATTGGTCGGGAACTAGGGAGAGCCGAGCCCCCGAATCCAGGGCGAAGGCCAGCGACGCGGTGAAGAGCGTGGAAGCGCAGCCGTCAAGGACTCCCCGGCGTATGGGGCGCGGAACGTATCGATAGTGGCGGCGGGAACTGGGGAGGCCCTCCCCGGCCCGGCAACCTGCGGACAGTGTGTTGCAGGAGTGTGGCGTCCTATAACCGGTCCACGCCGGGAAATGGAGTGCTGGCCGGGTGGGCGTCGGAGGCGGCCGTAGTACTGCTGGAGCCGACCGGACAACACAACCGGCGGTGAGGGAAAGGCCGCTGCTTCGTCGATGCGCAGCGACTGTGATGGAGGGGCCCGGTGAGTGCCGGTCACGCTAGTCCCGCCGCCAAGGGATCGCGGGAACCACGGGTTCCGCGTGATCCGGTCCGAGCCTTGCAGCATGTGCTCTACCCGGCGGCCAAGGCCGATCCCGGACGTCGATTCCACGCGCTGTATGACAAGGTCTGCCGCAGAGAGGTGCTGCAGCGCGGGTGGGTCGCGGTGCGCGCCAACAACGGCGCACCCGGTATCGACACCACCACCCTGGCCCAGGTCGAGGAGTACGGGGTTGCCCGGCTGCTCGATGAGCTGGCCGACGAGCTGCGGGAAGGGCGGTATCGGCCACTTCCGGCACGGCGGGTTCTGATCCCCAAGCCGGGCACGGCCGAGCAGAGGCCGCTGTCGATTCCCGCGGTTCGCGACCGCATCGTGCAGGCCGCATTGAAGATCGTGTTCGAACCGGTCTTCGAGGCGGACATGCTGGGCTGCTCGTTCGGGTTCCGTCCGAAGCGCTCGGCGCACGACGCTTTACAGGTTCTCATCGAGGAACGCGTCTGTGACCAGTCCGTTCTCAAGCTCCTGCGCGTGATCTTGCGTGCTGGGGTGATGGCGGAAGGACAGATGCTCGGGGCACGTGGGCTGTTGCCCGGCGAGCACTACCTCGATTCCGGCTATCCGTCGGCGGAACTCCTGGTCGGTGCCCGCGAGAGGTTCGGGATCGCGCTCATCACCCCGGTTCTGCTGGATCAATCATCGCAAGCCCGTGCCGCCGCCGGGTATGACCGTGCGGCGTTCACCATCGACGGGGACGCCGAACAGGCCAGGTGCCCGCAAGGACAGGCGAGTTCCTCCTGGAGCCGGTGCACCCAGCGCGGCACCGAGGCGATCGTGGTCAAGTTCCGCGGCGAGGTCTGCCGGCCGTGTCCGGTTCGCTCCTTGTGCACCTCGGCCACGAGAGGTGGACGCCAGCTCACCATCCGTGCCCGCCCTCTCCAAGAGGCTCTTGACCAGGCCCGCGCCGATCAGATCAGCAACGACTGGCAGGACAAGTACAAACTCCGGGCCGGAGTCGAGGGCACCGTGCGCCAAGCCGTCGCGGTCGCCGGTGTCCGCCGGGCCCGCTACCGGGGCCTGGCCAAGGTCCACCTCGAACACGTCTTCTCCGCCGTAGCGCTCAACCTCATCCGCTTGGACGCCTGGTGGAACGGGCACCCGCTCGATCGCACCCGCACCGGCCACCTTGCCCGCCTCCAACTGGCGGAACTCTCTCTCACGGCCTGAAACGAGTTAGCCAGCAGGATCGGTGTAGCCGGGGTGTCGTCCGGTGGGCCAGTCGCGGTGGGTGTTGGTGGCGATGCCCCAGGCCACCGCCTGGTCATAGCGGGCGCGCAGGGCGTCCAGGATGGGGGTCCACGGCGGTGGCACCGTCGGCGCGGGCCTTGGCGTCGGTCAGCGCGCTCATCACCGGCTCGGTCCAGCAGCCTGCACCCGGCTGCCCTGCTCGTCCAGTTCGCCGATGCCGCGCAACGACCGCAGCAGATGCGCGCAGCACAGTTGCACGCCGGCCAGGTGCTTGTCGTACTTGGCATAGGCCGTGTAGTCGTCGCGGACCAGGATGCCGCGATAGCCGGGCAGGATGCCGAAGCCATCCAGCGCCGCGTGGCCGCGGTTGTCGGCGGCGCCGAACCACACCAGCCGGTCGGCGCGGACGGTGTAGACATACAGCAGCCGATCATCATCGTCAGCGGCGACGCGGGCCGGGGTCTCGTCGTGGTGCAGCACCGGCGACGCCCGCAACGCGGTCTTCAGCGCGCTCTCGAAGCCGGCCAGCCGGTCGGCGACCCGTTTGACCAGGCCGCCGCTGAACCCGGTGGAGACCGGCGCGTCCAGCAGCACACCCATCAGGTCAGTGGCCCGGCTGATGCTCATATGCCCGGCGCAGGCCAGCAGCGCGGTCGCGGCGCGCACGTTCGAGCCATCAGTACCTCTCGAGGGGACCGGCGGCTCTAGCCGTCGGGGGAATCGGGAGCGGGAGGGCTGCCAAGGCCCGAGCGTGCAGTGACCCGCCAGATTCGGGCATCAGAGATCTCCGTTCATCGCGCACTAGATATGTGATGCTGTTATAATGATCGTGTGCCTCGTCAGGTGCGCATCTCCCCCGGTGTGGCGTATGACCTCGGATACCACGTCGTGTGGTGCTCGAAGTACCGCCGTCCCGTTCTGGGCGGCCGGGTGAGGGCCCGCTTGGAGGAGCTGATCCGCGTCAAGGCCGACGAGCACGGGTGGGAGATCGTGGCGCTTGAGGTGATGCCCGACCACGTGCACCTGTTCGTCAAGCCGCATCCGAAGAACTCGCCGTCGTATGTGGCCAACCAGTTCAAGGGGTTCACCTCGCACCACCTGCGCGCCGAGTTCGGTCACCTGCGTTCCCAGTTGCCCACGCTGTGGTCGCGGTCCTACTTCGTGGCCACCGTCGGCGCCGTGTCCGCAGAGACGGTGCGGCGTTACATCGAGACGCAGTATGAGCGAGTGCCCAAGGCGGGTGGCCGTGCGTAGGTCTTACAAGTTCCTCATGCGTCCGACCGCGCACCAGCAGGCCGCGCTCACCGCGTGCCTGGACGACCACCGCGCCCTGTACAACGCGGCGCTTGAGGAGCGGCGCGAGGCCTACAAACGGTCCAAGGTGTCGATCCGGTACGGTGACCAGTCCGCCCAGCTCAAGGAGATCCGCGCCTACGATCCCGATCAGGCGCACTGGTCGTTCTCCTCCCAGCAGGCCACCCTGCGCCGCCTGGACAAGGCGTTCCGCGCGTTCTTCGACCGCGTCAAGGCCGGTCGCACTTCGGGCTTCCCGCGTTTCCCGCGTTTCAAGGGCCGGGGCTGGTTCGACACGGTTGAGTGGCCCAAGGACGGCGACGGCTGCCGGTGGGACTCCCAACCCGAGCACTCGTCCGCCACGTTCGTCCGCCTTCAAGGCGTCGGGCATGTCCGCGTGCACCAGCACCGCCCGGTGCGGGGCCGGGTGAAGACGATCAGCGTAAAGCGGGAAGGCTCCCGCGGGTACGTCGTCCTGTCGTGCGACGACGTACCCGCCGAGATCCTGCCCGCCACGGGTGCGGTCGTCGGCGTGGACATGGGCGTGGCGTCGTTCCTGACCACCTCGGACGGCGAGCAGGTCGGCAACCCGCGACACCTCGCGGCCTCCGCCGAGAAGTTGGCAGCCGCTTCAGCAGGACCTCGCCCGTAAGAAGCGCGGGTCCAAGCGCCGCCGTAAGGCGGTCGCCCGCGTCGCAGCCCTGCACGGCAAGGTCCGGCGCGGGCGGCTCGACGGCGCGCACAAGGCCGCGAACGCCCTGATCCGCGACTACGACATGATCATGCACGAGGACCTGCGGATCGCGAGCATGACCAAGAGCCCAGCCCCGAAACCGGACGGAGAAGGCGGTACCTGCCCAACCGCGCGGCGGCCAAGGCTGGACTGAACAAGAGCATCCTGGACGGGGGTTGGGGGGTGTTCCTGGGCATCCTCGCGCACAAGGCTGAAAGCGCCGGTCGAGAGCTGATCTCCGTGGACCCCCGCAACACCTCCCGCACGTG
The DNA here is from genome assembly GCF_005889725.1 of Nonomuraea zeae. Classification (GTDB taxonomy): domain Bacteria; phylum Actinomycetota; class Actinomycetes; order Streptosporangiales; family Streptosporangiaceae; genus Nonomuraea; species Nonomuraea zeae. The sequence continues at coordinate 2,010 of NZ_VCKX01000020.1, read as the reverse complement.
CGCCCAATGCGGGCACATGGCGAAAGAGAACCGCGCCACCCAAGCCGAGTTCGCCTGTATGGCGTGCGGTCACACCGCGCACGCCGACGTCAACGCGGCGATCAACATTCTCGGGGCAGGGCTTGCCCTTCGCGAAGCCGCAGCGGCTTAGCGAGAAGCCGCCCTCTTTAGGGGGCGGAGGAGTCACAACAACAAGGTCCGGACAGTCCCGGCGAGGTGGCCGCCAGGGTCCTCGCCCGGCAGGCGGGGCACCTCACCGTGACCATCCGGTACTCGGTGACCTGCAGTTTCACCGGTGGGTATCGAACATCTGCACCCGCGCGACGATCTTCTCGTCAGGTCGGCCAGCCTGCAGCCGCACCCGGCGCATGCTTCGGGGGCGAGGATGCTGATCTGGTCCGGATCGCTGCGCCAGGTCAGCGCGTGCCCGGCCTGCCCACCGCGGTGAGCGCTTCTTCGGCCTCTTGGCGCGTTTGGCCCGTGCCGCCGGACCGTTGCTGCCCGGCGGCATCGAGGAGTTGGACGAATCCATCCCTGCCCGCCGTTTCAACTGCTCGACCTCGGCCAGCAGCGCCTTGATCACGGCATCTCGCTCCGCGATCGCGGCCCGCATCTCCTCCAGAGCAGTCAACAGCTCCGCACGGCTGAGCTCCTGAGGGCCGGATACGAGCTCAAACTACGTCGAACCATCCCAGGATCCGCGTATTCAGCAGAAACCGGCGCGTCTACCTCAAATCAGGCCCAAGCTCAACGGCAGGCGTGAATGGATACCTTCGTCCTTGTGTCACCCGTTGGGCCGATTCAGCAAGTCTTGCCAATGTAATGGGCGTACGCGATCACGGACATAGAGCCGAGATAGGTACGCCCCGGAGGCACGCATTTGTCGTATCCAGTCAGCCCCGAGTGCCGTTCGACGCGGATGACGACGTGGACGTTGGAGTTGCAGTGGTTGTAGTAGGCATCATTGGCGACAGGGTCCCAACCACAGGTGGCCGCCCCGACATCGGCCGGATTGTCAGCGCTGGCGGTGGCGCCGGGGTAGGGCGGCGCGGTGGTCAATGCGAGGGCGGCCAACGTCCCGCCGATCACCTTGAGTGCCTGTGTACGCATCTTGTTCTATCGCCCCTTCGCGGTGTTCCGGGATTACGTCAAAATTAACTACCGGATACAGGCCGCTCCACCGCAATGCCTGCCAAACATCGAAGGTTTGCTGCCAGATTCTCCACGGCCGCGTCGTGCATTTACCGGGAGCCACAGTACTTCGTAGATGACGCGGTTGGCTGAGCTGAGCCTGAGGCTTCTCCTCGCGTTCGGCGTGGACGCTCGGCTGTCACGCCCGGAGCATTCATGGGCCCTGCGAGTTGTCCTTCCTGGTCGCATGGGTGGCTGGCGTCTGCGACACGGGCGGTGGACGACCTGTACCCCTTCGGCCGACCGGTCCGGGGCGAGTAATTCGACCAGGTCTGGTGAGCTCGGCGATCCACGCATCTGACCGGACCGATGACATCTCCGTCGCGTTCGGGTAAGTCCCAGCTGTCAATCCCCTGGAATGGAATCGTGGAGACGGTCTATGCCACAGCGGTCCTCAGCAGGGCCGATGAGGCTTGTCTCTTCTCGATCATGTGACGTTCGAATGTGACGGGCGGCAGGCCGTCATTGGCGCTGTGCCGCCGGGTGGTGTTATAGAAGTCCGCGATCCAGGTGGCGATCTTCAGGCGGGCCTCGGCCCGGGTGCGGAACCGGTGGCGGTGCACGTACTCGACCTTGAGGGTGCTGTTGAACGCCTCGGCCGCTGCGTTGTCGAGCGCGCACCCGACCCGGCCCATCGACTGGATGACGCCCAGGCGCCGACACAGCTCCTGGTGGTGGGCCGCAGTGTATTCCTCGGATTCAATCAGTCGTCGCAACACTGCTGCTCAGCAGCAAGTCTAGATGCTCGCTGAACGCCTCTGCCGGTGTCTTCCATCCGAGCGTCTTTCGGGGCCTGGTGTTGAGCGCGAATGCAACGGC
>NZ_VCKX01000209.1 GCF_005889725.1 Nonomuraea zeae | reverse complement strand
GCACCACCCCCGCCACGGCCGCCCCCAGGGTCCCGGCCAGTCCGGGCAGGATGAACGTGGCCCAGACGTCGCCCCGCAGCAGCGGCGTCCACTTCTCCGCCGCCCACTGGTCCTTCGCGTCGAAGCGCACGTAGACGAAGTACGCCAGGCCCAGCAGGACGGCCGCGACGACCACGGCCAGCAGCCGGTTGCGGCGGATCCCGCGCGGCCCGGGGACTTCGTACAGGTTGGCGTAGCTCATCGGGTCACCGCCAGTCGCCGGGACAGCCAGCCGAACAGCAGGCCCATCGGCAGGCACAGGAGGACGAATCCGGCGGCGAATCCCAGAAAGATCTCAATGACCTGATCCCCGTACGTCTCGATCATCTCGCGCATCCGCACGGACGCCTCGGCGACACCCACCACCAGGGCGATCGTGGTGTTCTTGGTCAGCGCGATCAGGATGCTGCCCAGCGGCGCCACGACCGCGCGGAACGCCTGCGGCAGCGTCACCAGCGAGATCGTCTGGACGAAGCCGAGGCCCAGCGAGCGGGCGGCCTCGGCCTGGCCCACCGGCACCGTGTTGAGCCCCGAGCGCAGCGCCTCGCAGACGAACGCCGAGGTGTAGGCGGTCAGCCCGATGGAGGCGAGCCAGAAGTTGTTGGTCGCGATGTCGTCGGAGAGCTCCACGCCCAGGTTCGCACCGACGCCCAGCCCCGTGAACAGCAGCACCAGGGTGAGCGGCGTGTTGCGGGCCACGGTCACGTAGCAGTTCGCGGCGCCGCGCAGGGTGGCCAGCGGAGCGACCCGCATGGCGGCCAGCAGTGTGCCCAGCACCAGGGAGCCGAGCGCGCTGACCGCCGTCAGCTTTACCGTCATCCAGAACGCGGCGAAGATGGTGTCGCGTTCGAGCAGCAGCGCTTCCATGAGGTCAGTAACGCTCCAGCTGCGGTGCCGCGGGCACGGGGAATCCGGAGGCGCCGACGCTGGTCTCGATCGCCTTCTTCCAGCTCCCGTCGGAGAACATCTTGGTCAGCGCGTTGTTGATCGCGTCGCGGCCGGCCTTGTCGTCCTTCTTCAGCCCGATGCCGTACTTCTCGGTGCTGAACGGCTCGCCGACGACCTTGAGCTTGCCGGCGTGCTGCGCGGCGTAGCCGGCGAGGATGACGTTGTCGGTGGTGATGGCGTCGAGCTGGCCGCCGAGCACCCGGTCCACGCACGCCGAGTACGTCCGCTCCTCCTGGAGCTGGACCTCCTTGGCGTACTCCGTCTTGACCTTCTGCGCGGGGGTCGAGCCGGCGACCGAGCACAGCTTCTTGCCGTTCAGCGCGTCAGGCCCGGTCAGCGCCGAGTCGTCCGCCCTGACCAGCAGCGCCTGCCCGGCCACGAAGTACGGTCCGGCGAAGGAGACCTTCTCCTTCCTGGCGTCGGTGATCGAGTACGTGGCGACCACCATGTCCACCTGGCCCTGCTGGATGAACGCCTCGCGGTTGGCCGACACGGTCTCCTTGAAGGTGATGTCCTTCGCCTCGACCCCGAGCTCCTTGGCCACGTACTTGGCGACCTCGATGTCGAACCCGGCGAAGCTGCCGTCGGGGGTGCGCAGCCCGAGGCCGGGCTGGTCGCTCTTGACGCCGATCACGAGCTTCTTGTCGTTCTTGGCCTTGTCCACGACGGACGCGTAGCTCTCCTGGCCCCCGCCACAGGCGGTCGCGGCCAGGGCGACCACGGCGAAGACGGCGTAAAGGGATCTGCCGAACATAGGGACCTCCTAGTGGGTGAGGATCTTGGCGAGGAAGGACTGTGCGCGCTCGCTGTTGGGCGCGCCGAAGAAGTCGCCGGGGGTGTTCTCCTCGACGATCTCGCCGTCGGCCATGAACACGACGCGGTCTGCCGCCCGGCGGGCGAAGCCCATCTCGTGGGTGACGACGACCATGGTCATGCCTTCGCGGGCGAGTGAGGTCATGACCTCGAGCACTTCGTTGACCATCTCGGGGTCGAGCGCCGAGGTGGGCTCGTCGAACAGGATCACCTTCGGATCCATGGCCAGCGCGCGGGCGATCGCGACCCGCTGCTGCTGGCCGCCGGAGAGCTGGGCGGGGAACTTGGCCGCCTGCCCTCCGATGCCGACCCGGTCGAGCAGCTCACGGGCCTTGGCGACGGCGGCGTCCCTGGACCTCTTCAGCACGTGGACCTGACCGAGGACGACGTTGTCCAGGACGGTCTTGTGAGCGAACAGGTTGAAGGACTGGAAGACCATGCCCACTTCGGCGCGCAGCTTGGCCAGCGCCCGTCCTTCGGCCGGGAGCGGTGTCCCGTCCACGGTGATCGTGCCGGAGTCGATGGTCTCCAAGCGGTTGATCGCGCGGCACAGGGTGGACTTCCCGGCTCCGGACGGTCCGATGATCACTACGACCTCGCCCTGCCGGACGCTCAGGCTGACGTTCCTGAGCACATGCAGGTCGCCGTAGCGCTTGTTGACCTGGTCCAGGACGATCAGGTCCGACTCGGTCATGCGTCACGCTCCTTGTCTCGGTCAGCGTTGGCGTAACCGTAGGAGCCGCATGTGTCACGAAAAGGCTTGTGATCGTTCTGCTCAGCGATTGGCCGGTCTGGACTGATCAGGGGTCACACCGGTCACTCCGATGGTGTCCCTGAAGGCCCGGTCCCAGCCCCCGTCGCTCAGGGATCGGGCGATGAGCTGGTTGAGATAGTCGCGGAACGCGGTGTCCTGCTTGCGCACCCCGATCCCGTACGGCTCGCGCCCGAAGGGCTTGCCGACGAGCTTGAGCGTGTCGGAGTGCTGGGCCAGCAGGCCGAGCAGGATGGTGTTGTCGGTGCTGACCGCGTCCACCCGGCCGGCCAGGAGCGCGGGCACGCACACGCTGTAGGCGTCGACGATCTCCAGGTCCGCGCTGGGGACGCGCTCGCGCAGCCGGTCGACCGACGTGGAGCCCTCCACCGTGCACACGGTCTTGTCCTTGAGGTCGGCCACCTCGTCGATGCTCTCGTCGTTCGTCCTGACCAGCATGTCCTGGCCGGCGTAGTAGTAGGGGTCGGAGAAGCTGACCACCTGGGAGCGGGCGGGCGTGATCGAGTAGGTGGCGATGACGATGTCCACGACCTGCTGGGTGAGGAAGTTCTCGCGCTCGCGCGAGACGGTCTCGACGAAGCGGATGTTGCGCTCGCCGCCCGTGAGGTCCCTGGCCACCAGCCGGGCCATCTCCGCGTCGAAGCCGGTGATCCGCCCGCTGGCCGGATCCTTGTAGCCGAACATCGGCTGGTCGAACTTGATGCCGACGATGAGGACGCCGCGGTCCCTGATGCGGGCCATGGTCGAGCCCTCGGGGAAGCCGCCGTCCTCGCCGCAGCCCGCGGGCAGGAGGCAGATCAGCACGGCGAGCAGCGCCCTGAGCGTGCTCACCGTGCCCGGTACCGGTGCTGCGGCCGCCCGGTGGGCCCGTACCGCGGGCGGCCCTCGACCTGACCGCGCTCGGCGAGGTGCTCCAGGTAGCGGCGGGCGGTGGCGCGGCTGATGCCGATCATGTCGGCGAGCTCGCGGGCCGACACGTCCTCCTCGACGGAGGACAGCGCGTCGAGGACAGCCTGCTCGGTCGCGGGGGAGATGCTCTTCGGCCGGGCCACCTCGTCGAGGTGCAGCGAGCGGAAGATGCGGTCGATCTCCTGCTGCTCGGCGTGCCGGTCGCCGGCCGCGAGCTGCTCGGCCGTGGCCGCGTAACGCAGCAGCGTCTGCTCCAGGATGCCCGCCCTGGTCGGCTTGACCAGGTAGTAGAGGGCGCCGCGCTGGATGGCCGCGCGGACCGCCGCCAGCTCGTGATGCCCGGAGATCACGATCACGTCGGTGGGCGGCTGGTCGGGCTGGCGCAGCCGGTGCGCCACCTCCAGGCCGGGCAGATCGGGCAGGTGCAGGTCGAGCAGGACCAGGCGGGGCGCGAACCGGCGGGCGGCGGCCAGCGCCGCGTGCCCGGTGTGGGCGATCCCCACCACCCTGAACCCGAGCACCCGGTTCACCTGCGCGTGCAATGCCGCGGTGACGACCGGGTCGTCGTCCACGATGAGAACGGTGATGTCCCTGGGCTCAGGCATCGCCACGCTCCTCGTCAAAACTGTTGTAGATCTCGGAAGCTTAGGCTGGTTTTATTAACATAGATCTACTTTTGCGCGTTCTGCTCATTGCGATCCTCCGTGCGCGCACGATCCCTCTTAGTCTGTACGACGAGCGAAACGGGGGAGGGACGGACGCCGGTGAGATGGCTGCTCGCGGTGACTGCCCTGTGGACGCTGCTCGGTCTGCTTCCCCTGGCGGCGCTGACCTCCTCCAGCATCACCCTGTCGGAGCGGGCGGTGCGCGACGAGGTCACCGACCGGGTGAAGACCACCGCCTCGGTGAGCCGGGTCGTGGTGGACCAGCAGATGAGCTCGCTCAAGCAGCTCGTCACCGCCTTCGCGCAGCGGGACAACGTACGTGACCAGGTGGAGCACACCTCCGCCGCCGCGCTGCGCGAGCGGCTCGGCGACCTGAAGGAGCTGCGCGACGGCGTCAGCGGGCTGATCCTGCTCTCGCCCGAGGGCCGCATGCTGGGCGCCGAGCCGCACAGCGTGCTGCCCCAGGACGCCACGACCACCGACTGGTACCGCGCCGTGCGCGACCGCAGGCAGGCCTACATCTCGCAGGCGTACACGCCCACGATGGTCGGCGTGTCCAGGGCCGTTGCGGTGGCGACGCCGATACTGAGCGCCGACGAGAAGCGCATGCTCGGCATCCTCACCGTGGTCTACAGCCTGGACGCGATCCAGGTCTTCGCTGAGGAGGCCGCCGAGGCGCAGGCCATCCGGCTGCTGATCACCGACCAGGCCGGCGTGCTGGTGGCCGACCCCGGCCGGCAGCTCTACGCGCTCACCTCCCTGCGCGAGGACCCGCGGGTGGACGCGGCGCTGGCCGGGCGCACCTGGAACGGCTCGTTCCGCGGCATCGACGGCACCGTGCTGTCGGCGTCCGAGCCGATCGCGAGCATCGGCTGGACGGTCACCGCCGAGGTGTCCGCCGCCACGGCGCTGGCCTCGGCCGAGCAGTTGCGGACGAACGTGCTGACCGTCGCGGCCCTGCTCGCGCTGCTGATCCTGATCGGGCTCGGGCTGCAGATCCACACCACGCGGGGCCGCCGGCGGGCCCAGGCCACGCTGGCCAGGTACGCCGACGAGCTGGCCGTGGCACGGGACGAGGCGGTCAGCGCGTCCAGGGCGAAGTCCGAGTTCGTGGCCAAGATCAGCCATGAGATCCGCACCCCGATCAACGGCGTGCTCGGCATGAACCTGCTGCTCATGGGCACCCACCTGGACGACGAGCAGCGCCACTACGCGACCACCGCCCAGGAGTCGGCCGGCAACGTGCTGCGCCTGCTTGACGACTTCCTCGACCTGTCCAAGATCGAGGCGGGACACCTCCAGGTCGAGGAGACGCCGTTCGACCTGCCGCGGCTCTGCGACGAGGCGATCGCGCCGTTCGCGCCGCACGCCTACCAGCAGGGCCTCTGGCTCACGCTGCGGCTGGACGAGGACGTGCCGCGGCAGGTGAGGGGGGATCCCGCGCGGCTGCGCCAGGTCCTCACGAACATGATCGGCAACGCGCTCAAGTTCACCGTCCAGGGCGGCGTGGACCTGCACGTCGCGCTCGACGAGGGAGAGCCGGGCGAGTCGCGGGCGGTGCTCAGGTTCGCCGTCGCCGACACCGGGATCGGGGTCGGCCCCGACGACCGGGAACGGGTCTTCGGCGTCTTCCGCCAGGTCGACTCGCCGATCACGCGCAGGACCGGCGGCAGCGGCCTGGGCCTGGCCATCAGCAGGCAGCTCACCGAGCTGATGGGCGGGCAGATCGGGCTGGACAGCGTGGAGGGCGTCGGCAGCAGGTTCTGGGTGACGCTGCCGGTGAAGGTCCTGCGCTGGTCGGAGCCGGGGGCCGAGGCGCTGGCCGGGCTGCGCGCGCTGGTCGCCGACCCGCGGCCGGAGGACCGCGCCATGGCCGGGCGGTTCCTGTCCGACGCGGGGGTCACGGTGGAGGAGGCCGAGGAGGAGGAGTCCGCCCTGGCGCTCCTGCGGGCCGCCGCGGCGGGCGGCGAGCCGTACGAGCTGGCCGTGGTCGCACTCGACCTGGGCGACTCCGAGTCGCTCGCGCACGCGATACTCAACGACCGGCTGCTCCAGGCCACCAGCGTCATCGTGGTCGTCACGCCGGGCCGGGCCGGGTTCGCCTGGCCCGCCGCGGCGGGAGAGCGCACGGTGCAGTCGATCACCCGGCCGCTCAGCCGCCGCCGCCTGCTCGCGGCGGTGGAGAACGCCCTGCGCGCCGACGAGTGCCCGGGCGAGCCGCGCGCCGGCTTGGAGGCCGCGGGCACCGGCGGCGGGGCCCGCATCCTGGTGGCCGAGGACGACGAGGTGAGCCGCCAGGTGGCGACGATCGTGCTGCGCCAGGCCGGCCACGAGGTCGACACGGTGAACGACGGCGCGCAGGCGGTGCGCGCCGTGCTGGGCGGCGCCTACGACCTGGTGTTCATGGACTGCCAGCTGCCCGTGCTCGACGGTCTGGCGGCGACGGTGGAGATCAGGCGGCGCGAGGAGGCGCACACCCCGATCATCGCGATGACCGCGGCGGCGATGCCGGACGAGCGGATGCGCTGCCTGTCGGCGGGCATGGACGACCACCTGGCCAAGCCGGTCGACTGGCCGCACGTGCTGGCCAGGATCCCGTCGTGGGCGGCCTCCGCCGGGCTCCCGCCCGAGCTGGCCGGCCTGTCGCAGGAGGCGCTGAACGATGTCGCGCAGGCGTACCTGGAGACCGCGGCGCGGACGTTCGACGAGCTCAGGGGAGCCGCTTCGGCCGGTGACGCGGCCACGGCGGCGTCGCTGGCGCACCGGCTCAAGGGCAGCTGCGCGACGGTGGGCGCCACCCGTGAGGCCGCGCTGTGCCAGCGGGTCGAGGACCTGGCACGGGCGGGGAGCATCGAGGAGGCGCCGCTCGACGAGCTGGGCGAGCTGCTCCAGGAAACACCGCAGTGGATGAACGTCTCCCATTCCTGACGCGACACGGAAATTAACATCCGAGAAATTTGTCGCTGTTAATGTCTGAATGCAGCTGATCATGGCTGTTTGTTGTCGTTGGAGGGTTTATGTCGGGTCCGCAGGATCAGGTCCTCATCGACTGGAAGTCGATCCGTGAGCTGGCCGTCCTCTTCGACCGGCTCGGTGACGACGTGGTGCGGCGAAAGCGGGCGGCCACGTCGCTGGGCAGCGCCGCGGGCCTGGTCGGCGGCGACGAGGAGGGCCGGGCGTTCGCCGAGTGGTACACCGACGGCTTCGACTCCCTGACCGGCGCCATGACCCGCATCGCGGAGAAGAACTTCACGTGGGCCGGTGACCTGCGCGACTTCGACAAGCTGTGGGACCACCTGGAACACAAGATCATCAGTACGCTGCCCGAGATCCCCGACATTCCCGCGCCGCCGATCCCGCAGGCCCCGCCGCGTGGTGTGGGCGCCTGATGTTCGACCCCTTCCAGGCGCTCGCGTGGTTCGCGAACGTGCACGTGCCCGAGGCCGACGCGTCCAACCTGCGGGCGCGGGCCGAGGCCCTGCGCGAGTTCGCCGCGTCGATCGGCACGCTCGCGGGCGAGACCGGCACCGGCGTGGACAAGGTGCGCAAGGCGAACGACAGCCGCGCCGTGGACCGCTTCGCCGACGTGTGGCCGTACGAGCTGGCTCCCCGTTACGCCTCCATCCAGGAGGAGCTGCTGGAGCTGGCCGCCGGCTGCGACGACTACGCCGAGGCGGTGGAGAAGCACCGGGAACAGCTCTTGATCATCGGCACCCAGCTGGCCGCCATGGCGTTCACCATGATGTTCGGCTTCCTCTACCCGGCGGCCAGGTTCGCGGCGGAGCAGGCGTTCAAATGGCTCGTGGCCAGGGCCAGGCTGGAGCGCACGATCTTCCAGAAGATCGTCAAGTTCGTCCTGGAGCAGCGGATCGGCAAGCGCCGCGTGGGCAACTACCTTGTGCGCGAGGGGCTCGACGCGCTGGCCGACTCGGTCCTGTGGACCACGCTCAAGACCGGCGTGCACGTGGCCAGCTCCGCCGCCACCGGCCAGCCGATGGGCAACCTGTGGGCCTACGCGGGCAAGCACTTCGTCGCCGAGATGGCCTACAACGGCGGCATCAAGGCCATGGCCGACGTGCGCAGGTTCTTCCCCGCCACGAAGGTCACCGAGACGCTGCTCGGGACGGGTCCCGCGGGCAAGTTCTTCCGGCGCACCGTGTCGGCCGCCACGATCTACCCCCTGGTCGCCAGCGGCGGGCTGAGCGACGAGGGCGCACTGCGTTCGGCGCTGGCGCACGCGCCCAGGGCCTTCATCTTCAAGCGTTGAGTGAGGAACGGCGATGACGACACCACCGCGTACCGGAGACCCGGAGCTGGACCGCGCGCTCGCGGAGATGGCGGCGCTGACCGCCGGTTTCGAGGACGTGCGCCGCCGGGTAGAGGAGACCAGGGGACGAGGTGAGAGCGCGGGCGGCCAGGTCGCGATCGAGCTCACGTCCGCCGGGTCGCTGGCCGCGCTGCGCATCGACCCCAGGGCGCTGCGCCTGGGTTCGCAGGCGCTGGCGGAGGCGGTCATGGAGGCGTTCAGGAAGGCCGAGGAGGACGTGGCGGGCCAGTCCTTCGAGCTCGCCAGAGCACTCTTCGAGGACTGAGCGCTTGGGGACGGTCGCTTAACCGCTTCACGGCTCGGTGCCGCGAAGGGGAACGGGCCACCGGTAATGTCTCGATTTTTCGTTGAATGAACCAGTTAATCGGGATATTGACGGCAGTGGTGGCGATCTATAGCGTCCTCAATCGCGGACACCGCTTCGGTGGCTCCCGGATCCGCGTTCACTGCCGTTGGAGGCGCGTGATGGGGAACAAGGGACGGCCGAGGCGTGCCGTCGCAGCGCTCACCTCGTATCTGCTGCTCGCCGGAGCCATCGCCGGGGCGGCCCCGGCCCAGGCGGCGCCCGCGCACCTGGCCGGTGGCACGCCGGCCGCGACCCCGCCGATGGGGTTCAACAACTGGAACGCGTTCGGCTGCGACGTCAACGAGGCGCTGATCAAGGAGACGGCCGACATCTTCGTCTCCAGCGGGCTCAAGGACGCCGGCTACCAGTACGTCAACATCGACGACTGCTGGTCGGCCAGGGAGCGCGGCGCGGACGGCAAGCTGGTGCCCGACCCGGTGAAGTTCCCGAACGGCATCAAGGGCGTCGCCGACTACGTCCACGCCAAGGGCCTCAAGCTGGGCATCTACGGCGACGCCGGCACCAAGACCTGCGCCGGCTACCCGGGCAGCCTCGGTCACGAGGACGTGGACGCCCAGACCTGGGCGGACTGGGGCGTCGACTACCTGAAATACGACAACTGCAACAACCAGTCCGACGGGTCGCAGGCCGACTACGTCCGGCGCTACACCGCGATGCGCGCGGCCATCGGCAGGACCGGCCGGTCGATCGTGTACTCGATCTGCGAGTGGGGCACCTCCCAGCCCTGGCTCTGGGCCAAGGGGATCGGCGATCTCTGGCGCACCACGGGCGACATCAGCGACAACTGGTCCAGCATCCGCTCGATCATCCGGCAGAACGCGCCCCTGGCCCCGTACGCCGGCCCCGGCCACTGGAACGACCCCGACATGCTGGAGGTCGGCAACGGCGGGATGACCGCCACCGAATACCGCAGCCACATGGGCATGTGGGCGATGATGGCCGCGCCGCTGATCATCGGGACCGACCTGAGGAAGGCCTCGGCGGAGACCCTGTCGATCCTCGGCAACCGCGAGGTCATCGCCATCGACCAGGACCGGCTGGGCGTCCAGGCGTCCGTCGTGTCCGACTCCGGCGGGCTCATGGTCCTGGACAAACCGCTGGCGGGCGGCGACCGGGCCATCGCACTCCACAACTCCACCGACTCCCTGGCCACCATCAGCGTCGCGGCCCGCGACACCGGGCTCGCGCGGGCGGGGGCGTACCGGCTGCATGACGTGTGGACGGGCGACACGCTCCAGGCCAGGTCCACGATCTCGGCCGGCGTCCCGGCGCACGGCACGGTCGTCTACCGCGTACGGCCGCTGCGCGACCCGGCGGCGACGGCCCCCGCGGTCGCGGTCGGCGCCGGGCTCGGCACCATCGTGCCGGGACCGGCCGGCGGCGGCTCGCTGACGACCACCGTCACCAACCGGGGCGCCGGCGCGCTCCGCGACCTCGCCGTCAGCGCGAACGTCCCCGCCGGGTGGAGCGCCACCCCCACGACCGCGCAGCGGCGCGAGCGCCTGGCGACGGACGCCACGCTGGAGACGGCGTGGACGATCGGCGTGCCCGCGAACACCCCGGCGGGCCGCTACCCGATCACCGTCACCGCCGCCTACCGATGGGGTCCCCGCAACCGCGCGGCCGCCACGAGCAGCGAGATTGTGGCCATCGTCGTGAACGCGCCCGCCGACGGCCGCCGGCACCTGAGCACGCTCCCCGCGGTCACTTCCGTCAACGCCACCGGACCGGTCGAGCTCGACCAGGGCAACGGCGGGCCGCTGGAGAACGACGGCAGCCTGATCACCGTCGGCGGCGTGGTCTACACGCGCGGGCTCGGCACCTCGGCCGCCAGCGAGATCACCTACTACCTCGGCGGACGCTGCTCGAAGCTGGTCACCGACGCCGGGATCGACGACACGGCGGGCGCGGGCGCCACGGCCACGTTCTCCATCTACGCCGGGGACACCCTCGCCGCGACCAGCGGCAGCGTCGGCACGGGACAGGCGCCCACCACCCTGACCGCGGACCTGACCGGCGCGACCTGGCTGCGCCTGGTCGCCACGCCGGGCGGCTCGTCCGCCGTGCCGGCTGACTGGGCCAAGCCCGTCCTGACCTGCGGCGGCGTCGCCGACGACAGTCCGGTCCTGCCGCAGTCGCAGACACTGTTCTCCTTCGAGTCGGGCACCGACGGCTTCACCATCGCCAACCCGGGCGACGGCGGCACCGTGGCGCAGTCACCGCTCTTCCACACCGACGGCGTGGCCGGGCTGAAGGTGGCCACCCCGGCGGGCGGCAACTGGTTCGGCCGGGCGCTGAGCGCGCCGCTCGACCTCACCGGCAAGACCATGCTCAGGTACGACGTCAAGACCGGCGGCATCGGCACCTCCGGCGAGATCGCCATCCAGGTGGGCGACGACATGTCCTGGTGCCAGGGCGGCCTGTGGACCTGGACCGGCACCGATTCCAGCAGGACGATCACCGAGAGGTTCGACCAGATCGGCTGCCCCGCCGGGGTCACCCTGGACCCGAGCGCGATCCGGGCCGTCTGGGTCTTCCTGAACAGCGGCGGCGAGGTCTACATCGACAACGTGCGCGCCGAGTAGTCGCTGATCAGCCGTTGCGGCCGGCCGCTCGCGGCCGGTCGCGGCGACCCGAAATCGGGAATTCGACATTGTCTCCGGACTCGCCCACTCCGGAGTCCTCGATATCGTCCGCCGGCGATGTTTCACGGACCTTTTCCGCGGGATTCCCGATATTGTCGCCAGGGAAAGCCGAGAGGTGGCCGTGAATGGCGTCCGAACGCATTCCGTAAACGTTATCCGGTAACCGGGAACCCCGCTTGCGCCCCTTCCCGATGGCCCTTGACGATCTATATCTTGGGGATATGTCCGACGATGAGGCGGGGGTCCCGGAGATCGACCCGAAGATCGCCAACGCGGCCCGGATCTACAACTACTTCCTCGGCGGCAAGGACAATTTCGCCGCCGATCGGACCGCCGCGAAAATGGTGCTCTCGCTGGCGCCGGAGGTGCGGATCGCGGCCCTGGAGAACCGCGATTTCCTCACCCGCGCCGTCCGCTTTCTGGCGAGGGAGGCGGGCATCCGGCAGTTCATCGACATCGGGGCCGGGATCCCCGCGGCCCGGCCGGTGCACGAGGTCGCGCGCAAGGTGCACCGCGACGCGCGGGTCGCGTACGTGGACAACGACACGGTCGTGCTCGTCCACGCCCGCGCGCTGCTCGGCCGGAGCCCGGGCACCGCCGTCGTCGCCGGCGACGTGCGCGCGCCCGAGGCCATCCTGGACGCGCCCGAGCTGACCAAGCTGATCGACCTCGGGCTGCCGGTGGGGGTGATGCTGATCGCCGTCCTGCATTTCGTGCCCGACGCCGACGATCCCGCCGCCCTGGTGCGGCAGCTGGTCGATCGGCTGCCCTCGGGGAGCCACGTGGTGATCACGCATCTGTCGGACGGCGGTGTCCCGGACGACCCGCGCATCGCTCACGTCAGGGAGGTCTACCAGGGCGGGCTGTTCTTCCGCTCGCGCGAGCGGATCCAGGCGCTCTTCGACGGCCTGGAGCTGGTGGAGCCGGGGCTGGTGGGGGTGAACTCGTGGCGGCGGGCCGGCTCGCGGGAGGTCTCGTGGTGGCTCGCCGGGATCGGCCGCAAGCCGTGACGCCCGCCGGGGCCGGCCGCGAGCCGTGACCTCCGCCACCCGTCCATGACCGGCCGGGTGGCGGTGCTGCCGGTCCGTCAGCCGAGCCAGCCGGGGACGACCAGGACGGCCCAGGCCGCGAGGGGGCCCACCAGGACGATCGCGCCGCCGTAGGCGAGGAGGCGGCGGTAGAAGTCGTCTCTCGGCATGCCCCTGACGTTGGCCACGAGCAGCGCGCCCGTCGTGCTGAACGGGCTGACGTCCACGATGGCCGACGACACCGACAGTGCCGCGATCATCGCGATCGGCCCCAGGGTGCCCTGCGACAGCAGCGGCACGGCCAGCGGGACCAGCGCGCCCAGGATCCCGACGGTCGAGGCGAAGGCCGACACGACGCCGCCCACGTAGCAGATGAGCAGCGCCACCAGGATCGGGATGCCGATCGCGGCGACCGAGGAGCCGACGTAGTCGATGGTGCCGATCTCCTGCAGCACGCCCACGTACGTGACGACGCCGCAGATCAGCAGCACGGTCGGCCAGGCCACCCGCTCGACGGCGCCCTTGTTGGAGCGGGGGGAGGTGAGGGAGAGGATCACGGCCACGGTGACCGCGGTGAGGCCGACGTCGAGCTTGAACGCCAGCACCGCGACGCACAGCCCGATGATGCCGGTCAGCGTCAGCGCCTGGTGCGCGGTGAGCCGCAGCCCACCGCCCGCCGCAGCGCCCGCCCCGCCGCCCGGCCCGGCATCGGGCTCGACGGCGGTGGCGACCGTCCCGCCGGACGCGGACGCGCCTGCGGCCGTCCCGCTGGTCGCGGGCACCCGTTCGGCCGTCCCGCCGACCGGGGACGCGCCTTCGGTGGCGCCTTCGGCCGGGCCGCCGGGTGCTGCGGAGCCTCCGGCGGCGGGCGAGCCGGCGGCGCTTTCCGCGGGGTCGCCGTCGTGGGCGGGCGTCTCGGCCGAGATGGCGCCGCGCCGGAGGAGTTGCGGGCCGCCGAAGATGAAGAAGACGACCACCGCCGCCGCCGCGTTGAAGGCGAAGCTCGACAGGAACAGCACCAGGTTGTCGCTCGGCAGCCCGGCGTCCTTGGTGACGCCGTTCACGATCCCGCCGAGCACGCTGATCGGCGAGAACGCGCCCGCCTGCGTCCCGTGCGCCACCATGAGGCCGATGAGCATCGGATGGATCCGGTAGTCGGCCGCGAACCCGAAGGCGATCGGGGCCAGGATCGCCGCCACCGCCGGTGCCGGCGCCCCGACGGCCGTCAGGATCGCCGAGATGACGAAGACCACCGGCGGAATGGCGGCGATCCGGCCCCGCACCAGGTGCACCGCGGCCCGTACGAGCCAGTCGACGGTGCCGTTGTTGGTGGCGATCGCGAACAGGAGCGTCACCCCGACGAGGATCACGAGCAGGCTGCCGGGAAACGCGCCGAGGATGTCGTCGGTGCTCATGCCCGCCGCCAGCGTGCCGACGAGGAACGCTCCGACGAGGGCCAGCGCTCCCAGGTTCACCGGGAAGAGGGTGGCCACGACGAACATGACGATGAGGGCGAGAATGGACAGGAGCTCTGCGGACACTGCTAACTCCGATCTCCCCCGAGCGTTATGGCCGGCCGGCCGCCCAATGGACGAGCTCGACCGGATGACGGGCAGTGCGTCCGGCACCATGGGCGATCTGCTGGCGGCAGGAGACCCCCGTCGCCGCCAGCAAGGTGCCGGGCGAGGATGCGGCGATCGCCGGGAAGAGCCGGAGAGCGCCGATCTTCATGGACAGGTCGTAGTGCTCGGCCTCGAAGCCGAACGATCCGGCCATGCCGCAGCAGCCGGCGTCGATCTCCGCCACCTCCGCTCCCGGGATCCTGGACAGCAGTGCTCGGGTGGCCGCCGTACCGGTGACGGCCTTCTCGTGACAGTGGGCGTGCAGGAGGATCGAGCGGCCGCTCAGCGCGTCGCCCAGCGCCAGCGAGCCGTCGTCGATCGCCTCCGTGAGCAGCTCGGGGACGAGCCGGGCGCGGGCCGCCACCGCCGCGACCCTGGGGTCGCCCGGCAGCAGCGCGGCGTACTCGTCGCGCAGCGTCAGCAGGCAGGACGGCTCCAGCCCCACGATGGGCGCGTCCGACCGGGACAGCCGCTCCACCATCGACCCGGCCATCGCCCGCGCGCGGTCGAGCAGGCCCTTGGAGATGCTCGCGCGGCCGCAGCAGCCCTCGGCGGCCAGGCGTACCCGGTAGCCCGCGCGCTCCAGCAGCTCGACGGCGGCCCGCCCGATGCCGGGCTCGCTGTAGGTGGTGAAGGAGTCGGCGAGCAGGATGACCTCGCGCCCGGCCGCCGGCGGCCTGCGGGCGTGCCAGCGGACCAGGTTGTCGCGCCGGAAGCGGGGGAGCGGGCGCCGCCTGCTCAGGCCGAGCGGGCCGCGGACGGCGCCGGCCAGCCAGTTCGACAGCGGCGCGGTCGCCGAGCCCAGCCGGTTGAGCGTCCTGATCGCGCCGAACAGCCGCGAGCGCAGCGGCACGCCGTGCTCCTGCTGGTACTGGTGCAGGAACTCGCTCTTCAGGGCCGCCATGTCCACGCCCAGCGGGCACTCCGACTGGCACGCCTTGCACTCCAGGCACAGGTCGAGGATCCCGTGCAGCCGGTCGTCGCCGAGCGCCTTGCCGGGATCGGGCGAGGACAGGGCCTTGACCAGGGCGTTGGCCCGGCCGCGGGTGGAGTGCTCCTCCTCGCGGGTGGCCATGTACGAGGGGCACATGACGCCCGAGTCGTCCTTGCGGCAGACGCCGACGTTCATGCAGCGGTCGGCGGCGGCGTGCATGCCACCGGCGGCGAAGCTCAGCGTGGTCCGCAGCGGGGGCGGCTCGGGCGCCGCCGGGTCGCGCAGGTGGTCGGTCATCGGCGGGGCGTCCACGATCTTGCCCGGGTTCAGCCGCCCGCGCGGATCGAAGACCCGCTTGACCTGCCGCATCGCCTCGTAGATCGAGTCGCCGAACAGCCGCCGGTTGAACTCCGAGCGGGCCAGCCCGTCGCCGTGCTCGCTGGAGTTCACGCCGCCGTGCCGGGCGGCCAGCTCGGCGATCTCCTCGGCCACCGTCCGCATCGTGCCGATCTCGCCGGGCGCGCGCAGGTCGACGAACGGCCGGATGTGCAGGCAGCCGACCGAGCAATGGCCGTAGAACCCCGCCCGCAGGCCGTGCCGGTCGAGGATGCCCGCGAACTCCGTCACGTACGGAAGGAGCCGCTCCGGCGGCACGGCCGTGTCCTCCACGAACGCCAGCGGCCTGCGGCTGCCCACGCTGGAGGCCATCAGCAGGCCCAGCCCGGCCTTGCGCACCTTGAGCACGGCCGCCTGCTGCTGCGCGGTGACGGCCTTGAGCGTGTGGTAGCCGTGGCCGCCTGATCGCCAGGTCGCGGCCAGCTTGTCCACCCGGTCGGCCACCTCGGCCGGGTCGTCGCCGAAGAACTCGACGAAGAGCAGCGCCTCCGGGTCGCCCTCCAGGATGTCGCCGAGCCCGGCGTAGTCGACGCGCTGCCTGGACAGGTCGAGGATGGCCTTGTCCATGAGCTCGACGGAGGCGGCGCCGAAGGACAGGGCGTCCGCGGTGGCCGCGATGGCGGCGGGTGTGGCGGTGAAGTGGCCGACGGCGATGGCCTTGGCCCGGGGCCGTTCCACCAGCCCGACCGTGGCCTCGGTGACGACGGCCAGCGTGCCCTCCGAGCCGGTGATCAGCTTGGTGAGGTCCACCGACGGCAGGTCGCGGGCGGCCAGGTCGAGGCGGTAGCCGCCGGAGTGCCGCCAGAAGCGCGGGAACCCCGTCAGGTCGAGCCCGCCCAGGATCCCGGCCACCGCGTCGCTGAGCCGGGCGTCGGTGGCCAGGTCCGGCATGGAGGCGTCGGCGAGCACGACGCGCAGCGCCTGGACATGGTCGATCGTGGAGCCATACAGCACGGAGTGGCTGCCCGCCGAGTTGTTGCCGATCATCCCGCCGATCGTGGCCCTGTTGCTGGTCGAGGTGTCGGGCCCGAACATCAGCCCGTGCCTGCCGGCCGCCCGGTTGAGCTGGTCCTGCACCACTCCCGGCTGCACCCTGGCGGTCCTGCCGCCGATCTCCAGGATCTTGTTCATGTGCCGGGAGAAGTCGACGATCACCGCCCTGCCCACCGTCTGCCCGGCGAGGCTGGTGCCCGCGCCGCGCGGCAGCACGGGGACCTCCAGCTCGCCGCACGCCGCCACCAGCGCCTGCACGTCGCCCTCGTCGCGGGGAAAGGCGACGGCGAGCGGCTCGATGGCGTACATGCTGGCGTCGGAGGAGTACAGGTGCCTGGTGTACGGGTCGTCCCTGACGTCACCGGCGATCAGCGGCGACAGCGTCCGCGCCAGACTCGAGCTGCTGGGGATGTTCATCCCGTCCGTGCCGGAGCCGCCCCGGCTCATCCGGCCGCCTCCAGGTACGCCAGCGCGGCGCGTACCCCGCCCTCCTTGACCGGCACGCCGGCCGCGGCCAGCCCCATCTCGACCCCGCCCAGCGTGCCCGCGAGCATCAGGTCGTTGAAGTGGCCGAGATGCCCGATCCGGAACACGCGCCCGGCCAGCCGCCCGAGCCCGGTGCCGAGCGACATGTCGTAGCGCTCCAGGATGAGCCGCCTCAGCGCGTCGGCGTCGTGCCCGTCCGGCATCAGCACCGCCGTGAGCGAGCTGGAGTGCTCGCGCTCGTCGGCGCAGAGCACCTCGAGCCCCCAGGCGCGTACGGCTCGCCGCGTCGCCTCGGCGTGCCGGTCGTGCCGCGCGAAGACCGCGGCCAGGCCCTCCTCCTCCAGCATGGCCAGCGCCTCGCCCAGGCCGTACAGCAGGTTGGTCGGCGGGGTGTAGGGGAAGAAGCCCTGCCGGTTGGCCGCGATGATTGGCTCCCAGTCCCAGTAGGAGCGCGGCAGCCGGCCCCGGTGCGCGAGCGCCTTGCGGCTGACCGCGTTGAAGCCGAGGCCGGGGGGCAGCATGAGGCCCTTCTGCGAGCACCCCACGGTCACGTCCACGCCCCAGGCGTCGTGCCGGTAGTCCATCGAGCCCAGCGACGAGATCGTGTCCACCAGCAGCAGCGCCGGATGCGCCGCCCGGTCGATGGCCGCGCGGATCTCCGGGATCCGGCTGCGCACGCCGGTCGAGGTCTCGTTGTGCACCACCATGACGGCGGCCACGTCCTCGGTGAGCCGCTCGGCCAGGGCGTCGGGGTCGGCGCCGTGCCGCCAGTCGCCGGGCACCAGCTCGACGACCAGCCCCAGCCGGGCGGCCATCTCGCACCAGAGCGAGGAGAAGTGCCCGGTCTCGAACGCCAGCACCTTGTCACCCGGCGACAGCGTGTTGACCAGCGCCGCCTCCCAGGCCCCCGTCCCCGACGAAGGGTAGACGATCACGTGCTCGCCGGTGCCGAAGACGGGCTTCAGCCGCTCCAGCAGGTCGCCCGCCAGCCGCGCGAAGGCCGGGCCCCGATGGTCGATGGTGGGCTGGGCGATGGCGCGCAGCACCCGGTCGGGGACGTTGGTCGGTCCGGGGATCTGCAGGAAATGACGGCCCACTGTCTGGCTACCTCCGTGCCGTGTCACGGCACAGCGTGCCGTGTTGCGGTTCATTAACATTAAAATCGGCCCGCAGAGGAGTCAATGGATGCAGAACGTGATCAACGCCCTTCGAGTGCTCGAAGAGGTCGCCGCCCGCCAGCCCGCCGGGGTCGGCGAGCTGGCCCGCGGGCTCGGCCTGCCCAAGAGCACGGTGCAGCGCTCGCTGCGCACGCTGCACGAGGCCGGGTGGATCAGGCCGGCCGGGGGCGAGGTCACGCGCTGGCAGGTGACCAGCAAGGCGCTGCAGGTGGCCCGCCGGACCGAGCTGGGCCTGCGCGACGCGGCCATGCCGGTCATGGAGGAGCTGCGCCAGCGCACCGGCGAGACGATCCACCTGATGGTGCCCGAGGGCGACGCGGTCGTGCTGATCGAGCGCCTGGAGACCGACAAGCCGCTGCGCATCGTGCTGCCGCTGGGGATCAGGCTGCCGCTGCACGCCTCGGCCAACGGCAAGGCCGTGCTGGCGCACCTGGCCAGGCCGGTGGCGGAGCTGCCGGCGTACACGGAGACGACGATCACCGACCCGGCGGCGCTGCGGGCCGAGCTGGCGGCGGTGCACACGCGCGGGTACGCGGACAACCGGGGCGAGTGGCGCTCCGACATCGCCGCCGTGGCCGCCGCCGTGCTCGGGCCGGACGGCCCGATCGCCAGCCTCAGCATCTCCACCCCGGCCAGCCGCATGCCGGACGCGCTCAGGGCGGAGTACGGCAAGCTGGTCACGCAGGCGGCCAGGACGCTGAGCGAGAGCCTCGCCTGAGGCGGGCCGCGGCCGGGGAACTTTTCCGCGAGGCCGCGGAGTCGTTCGATATAACTGATCTGCACACCGATGGGGGACATGTGAGTTCCAGGATCGAGGAGGCGGAGCGGGCGGCCGAGCGCGGGGAGGCGCATCGGCTGGCGGGGCGGTTCGCCGCCGCGGTCGAGGAGTTCACCCTGGCCGTCGACCTCGACCCGGAAGATCCCTACGCGATCGGGTCGCGCGGGCAGGCGCTCAGGGCCATGGGGCGCACGGACGAGGCGCTGGCCGACTACGACCGGCTGATCGAGCTCTGTCCCGACGACGCCGCGGCGCATCGGGGCCGGGCCGACGTGCTCTGGGCGTACCCGGAGCGGGACGAGGAGATCCTCGCCTCCTACGGCCGGGCGATCGAGCTCGACCCGGAGGACTACTGGGCGCTGGCCGGGCGCGCCAGCCTGCTCCGCGTCGGCGGCAGCCCGCTGGCGGCGGTGGCGGACCTCGACCGGGCCATCGCGCTGTCCCCCGAGGTGCCGTACGCCCACTACGTGCGCGGCCAGGCCCACCGCGCGCTGGGCCGGCCCGACGAGGCGCTGGCGGACCTGGAGCGGGCGATCGGGCTCGACCCCGGCTACGGCTCGGCCTACGGCGAACGCGGCCACGTGCTGTGCGCGCTCGGCCGCTACGAGGAGGCCCTCGCCGACGCCGACCGGGCGCTCGCCGAGGACCCTGACGACGCCGAGCTCCTCACGATGCGCGGCCGGGCGAACTTCGCCCTGAACCGCCTCGCCGTCGCGCTGGCGGACCTGGACCGGGCGGTCGAGCTCGACCCCGAGGACGGGCTGGCCTACCTGACCCGCGGCTACGTCCACGGTGAGCTCGACCTCTTCGAGCCCGCGTTCGGCGACTTCACCCGGGCGATCGAGCTCGGATACGACGACGCGGGGACGTACGAGCAGCGGGGTGTGGCCGCGCTGCGGCTCGAACGGCTGGAGGAGGCGCGGGCCGACTTCGAGCGCGTGCTGCAGGACGACCCCGACGACGTGGGGGTGCTGGCGCTGCGCGGCGCCGTGCACCGGATGCTCGGGCAGCTCTACCACGCGCTGCGCGACCTGCTGCGGGCGAACGAGCTGGACCCCGAGGCCGACTTCGTGGAGCGCCAGCTCGAAGAGATCCTGCGGCTGGCGGTTCCGGCGCCCGAGTTCGTCGCCGACGTGGCGCGCTCGCTCGTCGTGCTGGGACCGCTGGACGCCGAGGAGGAGCAGACGGAGGCGGAGGAGTTCACCGAGGCCGCCTCCGCGCTGTGGGGCGAGGACGACTCACCCCCGGACGATCCGGCCGAGATGTCGCGCCGGCTGGCCCGGGACCCGCGCGACTCCTTCGCGCTGGCGGTGCGCGCGGTGCAGCACCGGGCGGCGGGCCGGCCCGCCGCCGCGCTGGCCGGTCTCGACGAGATCCTGCGCGCGGAGCCGGACAACTGGTGGGCCGCGGCCCTGCGGCGGGCGACGGCGCCCGAGGGCACGGGGCCGGACGACGACCTGGCCTGGGCGCACCGGCTGCGGCGGTTCGGGCTGCGGCCGGGCGTCGAGGTGATCTGCGCGATGGCCGTGACCGGGGGAGCGGACCTGCTCAGGAGGGTGTTTCCGCAGGAAGTGGAGGTTCTCATGCTCGCTCCGGTGGTGGACGTCTCAGAGGGCTAGCGGCGCTTTTTGAAGTCGTGACCTATTTGTGACCAGTTCAAGGTGCATGCCTGGCGTTCTGTTGGGCATTCTTGATCTCGAAGTCCAGCAGAGGGCTTCGTCTCACGAAACTGAGGTGTGCCTCTGCTTGGGCTTTTTTTCTTGGGCGGAGGCCGCTTGCACAGCTTGGAGTAGCAATGGCCGTCCTGGATATCGCATTCGAGCAGCTCACCGCCGAAGACCTCCTGGCCGACCTGGCCGACCCGCAGCTCTCGGACCTGCACGCGGTCCGCATCCGCGAGCGCCTGGTGGAGATGCACGAAGGACTGGTGGCCGAGGTCACCCGTCGCTACCGCTACCGAGGCGAGCCCATGGAGGACCTGCGCCAGGCCGCCTACGTCGGGCTGATGAAGGCCGTCAACGGCTTCGACCCGAGCCTCGGCCACGAGTTCAGGGGCTACGCCATGATCACCATGATCGGCGAGGTCAAGCGGCACTTCCGGGACCGCACGTGGGCCATCAGGGTGCCGCGGGTCTACCAGGAGCGGCGCATCGAGCTCAACAAGGCCACCGCGGAGCTGACCCAGACCCTCGGCCACTCGCCGACCGTGGCCGAGCTGGCCGTCAAGATGGGCATCTCGGAAGAGGACGTGCTGCTGACCCTCGAAGCCTCCAGCGCCTACACCGCGCTGTCCCTCGACGCGCCGGTGGGCGGCGCCGACGACGACGGCGCCGAGCTGGGCGACTTCCTGCCCGCGCAGGACGAGTCGCTGAACCACCTGCTGGACAGGCACTCGGTCAAGCCGCTCATCGACGCCCTGCCGCCGCGGGAGAAGAACATCCTGCTCATGCGCTTCTACGGCAACATGACCCAGTCGGAGATCGCCGCCGAGTTCGGCATCTCGCAGATGCACGTCTCCCGCATCCTGCGCGCCGTCCTCACCAAGCTGCGCAGCGCGCTGTCGGAGTGACCCGGCCCATCGCCCGGTGCCGGGCAGGACAAGCGGACGCGCAGGCCGATGCCGGCCTGCGCGTCCCATGGCGTCGCGAACCCGCGGGCGGCGGATCGGCCGCGAGTCCGGCGCAACCGGCGCGCCCCTCCGCGTTCTCGCTGGTCAAGGCGGCGCGGGCGGGGTGCGTGCCGGCGTAACCGGGCGCAATCGCGGGGTCATCCCCGGGCAACACGCGCTTCCTAGCGTCCTTCCGCGAGGCAGCACTCGCACGAGGAGGCGCCATGCAGCTCGCCCGAAGCCCCGTCCTGGAGCATCCCACCCGCCCGCCAGGGCCCGCGCCGGCGGTTTACCCGCTGGAAACGGCGCGGGAATCGGCGAGAAACGGCATGTCCGTAAATTCCCGGCGCATGGTGGCCCGCTCTCTCCGATCGCACCAATCGGGTGTCGAACGTGAGGCGGACCTGCGCCGGCTTCGCGACCTACTCCGATCCGCCATACTCCGCGACACGTTCGCCGACGGCCTGCTGCCCACCGAGGCCGAGCTCATGGCCTCGTACGGCGCCACCCGCGCGACCGTCCGCGAGACCCTCGCGCTCCTGCGCGGAGAGGGCCTGATCGACCGCCGCCAGGGCGTCGGCACGCACGTCGTCGTCAAGGCCGTGATGACCCAGCTGGTGGAGGCGCACGGCGTCGAGCCGCCCAGCCAGGAGAGCCTGCTGAACCGGCGGCTGCGGCCCCAGGTGCTCGACCGGTCGATGATCCCGCTGCCCGCCCTCGCGGCGGAACGCCTCGGCGCGCCCCCGGGGACGCCGTGCCTGCGGCTGGAGTACGTGTCGCTGTTCGGCGACGAGCCGCACGGCATGGCCACCAACTACGTGCTCAACCCCGAGGCCGAGCGCATGCGGGACCAGCCGTTCGTGCACGACTGGTACAACCTGCTCAACGAGTCCGGCGTCGGCTACGAGGAGTCGGAGTTCGTCTGCGGCTGCAGCCCGGCCGACTCCGCCACCGCGGCCCGGCTCGGCATCGCGGAGGGCTCGCCGCTGATCACCATGGAGCAGGTGATCAGGGACGCCACCGGCCGGCCGTTCAACCTGGCCTACATCCACATCCGCGGCGACCGCTTCCTGTTCGTCTCGAACGCCGCCCGCCGCCACACCCCGCCCGC
>NZ_VCKX01000208.1 GCF_005889725.1 Nonomuraea zeae | reverse complement strand
GGCGTGGGGCGGCGGCGGTTCCACGAGTCGAGGATGTGGCGGCGCATGGCCGCGGTCGCCGCGTCCGGGTCGCCGGCGGCGATCGCGTCGCTGATCGCCTGGTGCTCGTCCAGCGTCTGCCGCATCACGGGCTCGTTGTACTCGCCGTGGTAGCGCATGCTGGTGCGGGCCTTGTCGTGGATGCTGTTGACGATGGCCCGGCCGAGCCGGTTGCGGGACGCGGCCATGATCATGTCGTGGAAGCGCACGTCGGCGGCGCCGAAGTCGGGGGCCGAGTCGAGGCTGGCCCGCATGGCGGCCAGCTCGGCGGCGATGCGCTCGTCGTCCTGCGGGGTGTGGAAGCGGGCCGCGGCGGCGGCCATGTCGGTCTCCAGCGCCGTGCGGACCGAGACCAGCTCGTCCAGGAACGTCGCGTTCTCGTCGTGCGCGATGACCGACGTCAGCACCACGTCGTCGAGCAGGTTCCACTGGCGGGGGTCGGTGACCTGGGTGCCGCGGCCGTGCTCGATCCTGACCAGGCCTTTCTCCTGCACGACCTTCACCGACTCGCGGATCACGGTACGGCTGACGCCGAACTCCTCGCACAGGTCGCCCTCGGGCGGTAGCGCGGAACCGGGCCTGAGCACGCCCCTGACGATGTCGTCGACGATCTGCTCGACCACGGTGGTGCCCAGCTTGGCGGGGCGGGTCCGGCGTGATCGACGGCCGGGCGGGGTGGGCTGCGCTGCGTCGCCGGTCCACGGGTCCGCCGGTGCGTGCTGAGTCAACGTGCCCTCCCGAGCACTGATGGTCCTGTGTCCGGACCGCCTTGAGTATAGGGCATTGTGCAAAACATCATACGTATGATGTCATATCGCGAAACGCGGCGTTTACGTACCTCACATCCGTCTTTCCGTCCCCCTGCCTTCGCTCACGAGGAACATCAATGAGACGACGCAGTCACGCCCCGCGCCGCACCGCGGCGACGGCGATCACCGCGGCCGCGGTCCTGGTCGCCATCGCGGCCTGCGGCCCGCCCAACTCCGCCGGCACCGCGAAGAGCGGCCCGGCCACGCCCGCCGCGGGCTCCCCGTACGGCTTCGCCCCGGCCCCCCAGAAGGACGGCAAGCTCGTGGTCTGGGTGGACTCCACCCGGCTGGACGCGGCGAAGGCGTACCAGGCCGCGCACCCGGACGCGGCGCTGGACATCGTCACCTACGACGGCAACGCCAACGGCTCCAACGCACTCAAGACCAAGGTCCAGCTCTTCAACCGGGCCGGTGAGGGGTGGCCGGACGTCGTGTTCACCACCGACAACAACACCGCGTCCTGGGCCTCCCAGGGAGACGACGCCTTCGTCGCCCCGCTCGACAAGGGGCTGATCGACCAGGCCACGCTGGACGGGTTCGCCAAGGGCGCGCTCGACGTGTGCACGGTCGGCGGCACCGTCTACTGCCTGCGCAACGACCTGGCCCAGGTGGTGCTCTGGTACAACAAGAAGCTGCTGGACGAGTTCGGCTACCAGGTGCCCAAGACCTGGGAGGAATACCAGGCGCTGGGCGAGAAGGTGGCCGCCGAGCACCCGGGCTACCTCGTCGGCACGGCCGGTGACGCGTGGGCGCCCGAGA
This sequence comes from Nonomuraea zeae, assembly GCF_005889725.1. Taxonomy (GTDB): domain Bacteria; phylum Actinomycetota; class Actinomycetes; order Streptosporangiales; family Streptosporangiaceae; genus Nonomuraea; species Nonomuraea zeae. The sequence continues at coordinate 21,021 of NZ_VCKX01000208.1, read as the reverse complement.
TCTACCTGTGGGGCGCGCAGTGCCCGGCCAACCAGGTCACCGCCGCCAAGGCGATCACCGTCAAGGCCACCGACCCCGCCTGCGTGCGGGCCGCGCGGATGATCGACAAGCTCGTGGCGAACAAGACCATGTCCATGTCGCCGCTCTTCGGCCCCGACTTCGCCAAGAGCCAGGGCGACAAGGTCCTCATGCTGCCGGGCCCCGCCTGGTACGGCGGCGCGGTGTTCCAGGGCGCGCTCAAGACCCCCAAGGGCGAGCTCGCGGTCGGCGAGGCGCTGCACTGGGCGGACCAGAACCCGCCGGTGACGGGCAACGTCGGCGGCGGCGCCTGGTGGGTCTCCCGGCACAGCGCCCGCCTGGCCGCCGCCAAGGACTTCGTCACCTGGGTCACCACCGCCGACGCGTACCAGGTGGAGAAGTCGCCGGGCTACCCCGCCCACTCCGCCGCGGCGGCCAAGTGGATCGCCAAGCAGCAGGACAGCGGCTACTACGCCGGCGACATCGCCGCGCCCATCACCGCCGCGGCCGGACAGGTCTGGCCGGGCTGGGGCTCGCCCGAGTTCAGCCAGGAGGCCGTGTGGGCCAAGACGGTCATCCCCGCCCAGACCGCGGGCAAGACCGTCGAGTCCCTGCTGCCGGAGTGGCAGACCGCCATCGAGCAGCAGGCCCAGGTGTTCGGCTACCAGGTAACCAAATGAGCGCACCCGCGATGACCGCCGCCGGCGCCCACGCCGGGAGCCGCCCGCGCTCCTGGCGGCCGGCGGCGGGGCACGTGTTCGTCTCCGGGTACGTGGTGCTGCTGGTGGCCTTCGGCATCGTCCCGACGGTGTACGCGCTCAACCTCGCCTTCACCGACGCCGACGGGCGCTTCGCCGGGTTCGCGAACTTCGTGCGCACCGCCCAGGACTACCGGTTCCTGGCCGCAGTCGGGCACGTCGGGACGTACCTGGTGCTGTGGCTGGTCACCCTGACCGTGCTGGTCCTGGTGCTGGCGCTGCTCGTGCACCGGCTCACCGCGGCCTGGTCGCGGGCCGCGCTGCGGTTCGTGTACTACGTGCCGGGCGCGCTGGCCGGCGCCTCCAGCGTCCTGCTGTGGCTGTTCATGCTGGACCCGTCCGTGAGCCCGGTCGACGGCATCGTGCGCACGCTGTGGGGATCGTCCTTCGTGGCCGTGGTCGCCCCCGGACACCTGCCGTGGATCTTCACCATCATCGCCTTCTGGACAGGCGCGGGCGGCTGGATCGTGGTCATGTACGGCGCCCTGAACAGCATCCCGCACGAGATCATCGAGGCCGCGCGGGTGGACGGCGCCGGGCCCGTGCGCATCGCGCTGCGCGTGCAGCTGCCGATGCTGCGCAAGTGGATCGTGTACATGCTGATCCTCTCCCTCGCGGCCGGCACCCAGCTGTTCGTCGAGCCGCAGCTCATCTCGCAGGCCGGCTTCGGCGTCGTCGGCACCGACTACTCGCTCAACCAGCTCGCCTACCTGTACGCCTTCGACCAGAACGACTTCAACGGCTCGGCCGCCATCGCGATCGACCTGCTCATCGTGGCGCTGTGCTGCGCCGGCTTCTTCGTCGCCAGGGGAGGACTGTTCGATGCGGACTGACCACCCCGCCCGCACCGCGATCCGGGCCCTGATCGCCGTCCTGCTGACGGCGTTCGCGCTGTTCTTCGTGCTGCCCATGGTCTGGCTGGTGCTGGCCGCCACCAAGACCCCGGCCGGCCTCCTCCAGGACGCCCCGCTCGCGCCCGGCTCGATCGCCTCGCTGCTGGACAACTGGCGCCACCTCATGTCCTTCCAGGACGGCGCCGTGGCGACCTGGATGGGCAACTCGGTGCTCTACGCCGTCCTGTCGGTGGCGCTCACCCTGCTGGTGAGCATCCCGGCCGGCTACGCCCTGGCCCTCATGAGCTTCAAGGGCCGCCGCCTGCTGCTCATCGTCACCCTCGTGGTCATGCTGATGCCGGCCACCGCCCTGGTGCTGCCGATCTTCCTGGAGTTCAGCTACATGGGGCTGGTCAACACGGCGGCCTCTGTGGTGCTGCCGATGTCGTTCTTCCCGTTCGGCGTGTACCTGACCTACATCTACTTCTCCACCAGCGTCCCGTCCTCGCTGCTGGACTCGGCGCGGCTGGACGGCTGCAGCGAGTCGGCGACGTTCGCCCGGGTGGCGCTGCCGCTGGCCAAGCCGGTCGTCGCGCTGGTCGCCTTCTTCAGCTTCGTGACGAACTGGAACAACTTCTTCCTGCCGTACGTGATGCTGCCGAACAGCGACAACTACCCGATGCAGGTCGGGCTGACCCAGATGCTGGCCGCGACCCCCACCTTCAACCCCGTCGTCGGCGCCAACGCCGAGGTGCAGCCGCCGGAGCTGGTTTTGGCCACCCTGCTGTCGATCACCCCCGTGCTGCTCGTCTTCCTGTTCTCGCAACGTTTCCTGGTCGCCGGGCTCACCGCCGGCGCGACCAAGGGCTGACCTTGAGGAGTCTTCACCGCATGACCACCGTGACGGCCAGCGTCCCCGTCCTCGACCCCCCGGCCTGGGCGCTGTCCCAGCGCGCGCTGCTGGACCTGCTCGACAGCGGATGGCGGCTGTTCTCCTCCCGGTACGCCGAACCCGACGGCTCGCTGCGGTACGGCGGCCGGCTGTCCTCGCGCGACGGCGCCGACGACTTCTTCGAGCCGTTCTTCAACTGGCCCCAGCTCTACCTGCTGGGCGGCGCGGACGACCTGCTGGAGACCTGCGCGCGGCACTGGCACGGCGTGGTGGCCCAGATGACCCGGCTGGGCATGTTCGCCGAGGAGTTCGAGCTCGGCTACGACTGGTTCCACCAGGGTGAGAGCCTGCTGTTCACGTATTTCCTGACCGCCGCCGACCCGGCCGCCTGGGCCGCGCGGGCCACCCGGTTCGCCGATCTCTATCTCGACCCGGCCAAGGGGAACTACGACCCGCGACACCGCATCATCAAGGCCCCGCACAATGGCAGCGGCGGCGCGCGGGAAGGGGTGGCCGACTCCCCGTCCTACCCGTGGACCGAGGCCGAGGCCGCCCAGTACGGCTACCCGCTGGACTGGCTGCTCCCGCCCGGCGCGCCCGTCCCGCCGCCGGCCGAGGACCCCCGGCTGGGGGAGGAGATGCAGCGGCGGCTCGGCCGGGGCGACGCGGTGGGCAACCTGAGCGTGGCCGGCCTGGTCTGCAACGCCTACCTGGTCTCGGGCGACGAGCGCTATGCCGAGTGGCTGCGCGAGTACGTCGGGGCCTGGCAGCGCCGGGCCGAGGAGAACGGCGGCGTCGTGCCCGACAACGTCGGCCTTGACGGCGTGGTCGGCAGCGCGCTCGACGGCCGCTGGTACGGCGCGCACTACGGCTGGACCTGGCCGCACGGCCTGTACAGCCTCGGCCAGGCGACGGCCGTCGGCGCGCTCAGCGCGGCCCTGGCCACCGGCGACGACCGCTATCTCGGCTTCGTCCGCTCCCTGCTGGACGCGGTCATCGAGCGCGGCGTCAAGCTGCCCTTCGACGAGAGCGACTCGGCCAACCAGGGGCGCTGGCGGGCCCACCTGGGCCCCGACGCCCACGTCCCGACGCTGCTGGTGCCCTACCGGCACAGCGACAAGGGCTGGTTCGACTACAACCCGATCCAGACCTCGGTGCCGCTGGCGCTCTGGCACCGCACCGGGGCGGCCGAGGACCGGGCCCGCCTCGACGCGCTGCGCTCCGCCGCCGGATACGACTGGGCGACCGTGCGGCCCTTCCGCGACAAGGAGGAGGCCGGGCACGAGGAGCCGTGGTACGCGTACCTGTGCGGCGACAACCCGGACTATCCGGAGCGCATCCTGGCCGCCGCGCACGCCCAGGCCCGCCGCCGCATCGCGCTGCTGCTGGCCAACGCCGGCCGGGACCTGCCGGAGGAGGACATCCACCTGTGGCAGAACGTCAATCCGGTGGTGACCGAGGCGCTGACCCAGCTCATGTGGGGCGGCCCGCAGGTCGTCTACAACGGCGGCCTCCAGCAGGCCAGGGTCCGCTACTTCGACGCCGAGCGCCGCCGCCCCGGCGTCCCCGACCAGGTGGCGGCGCTGGTCAGCGCGATCGAGCCGGAGGCGACGGTGGTCACGCTGGTGAACCTGTCGGCGGACCACGACCGGACGATCGTCGTCCAGGCGGGGGCGTTCGGCGAGCACGAGATCGTCACGGCCGCGGCGACCGCGGCCGAGCCCGGCTGGACCGGTCATGACACCGAGTACATCCACCACGAACCGGTCGTCTCGGCGGTCGAGCACGCGGTGGGCGGGCCGCACCTGACCGTGGAACTGCCGGCGGCCACCACTGTCACGCTCACCCTCCGGCTGCGGCTGCGCGCCTTCCGGCCGTCGTATCGCGCGCCCTGGGAGGCCGCAGAGCCCGTCGCCTGACCTCGCCTGCGAGGCCGGAGAACCCGTCGCCCGACCTTGCCTGGAAGGGCGAAGGCGGCGGCGGCGCGGCCCCCGGACAGGCCGGGAATGTGCAGGATCGCCGTTGATCTGCTGAACGTGTATCGTCGGGAACCATGTTCCGCCCCCTGCAGGCCGGCGAGCCGACCCGGCTGGGTGACTACGACATCGTCGGGGGCCTCGGTGAGGGCGGGCAGGGCACGGTCTACCTGGCCGAGCATCCCTCCGGCGAGCGAGTGGCGATCAAGGTGCTGCACGCCAGGCTCGCGCGCAGGAGCGAGGCGCGCGAGCGTTTCTTACGCGAGGTGGACGCGGCCATGCGGGTGGCGGCGTTCTGCACGGCCCGCGTGCTGGACGTCGCCGTCGACGGTGACACGCCCTACATCGTGTCGGAGTTCGTCGACGGCTCGTCGCTGGAGGACTCCGTCCGCCGGCACGGGCCCAGGTCCGGGGGCGCGCTCGACCGCATCGCGGTCAGCACGGCCACCGCGCTGGCGGCCATCCACCGCGCCGGCATCGTCCACCGCGACTTCAAGCCGTCGAACGTCCTGCTGGGCTCCGACGGCCCCCGGGTGATCGACTTCGGCATCGCGCGCGCGATCGACATGACCGCCACCGGCGGCTCGGTGGGCACGCCGACGTACATGGCTCCCGAGGTGATCCACGGTGAGCCGGCGGAGCCCGCGTCCGACGTGTTCAGCTGGGCGGTGACCGTGGGCTTCGCCGCGACCGGGCGCCCGTCGTTCGGCCAGGACACCGTGCCCGCGGTGATGTACCGCATCCTCAACGCCCAGCCGGACCTGGACGGCGTCCCCGAGCCCCTGCGGGCCCTGCTCGCCCGCTGCCTGGCCAAGGCGCCGGGGGAACGGCCATCGGCGGCCGAGGTCCTGCACCTCCTCCTCGGCGACGACCAGACCGTGACCAGGCCCGTCGGCGGGAGCTCGGCCGCCCGCCCGGTCGCCGCCCCCGCGCCCGGGGTGGCACACGCCTGGACCCCTACCAGCACGCCGTCATCCGGGCCGCCCTTCGCCGAGCCCGCCGGGCCGCCCGGTTCCGCAGCGCCGCCCAGGGAGGGAGCGCCGCCCAGGGAAGGAGCGCCGCCCACGGAAGGAGCGCCGCCCGCCCTCCTCACCACGGGCTCGCGCCGCAAGCGGTCCAGGCTCCTGGTGGTGGGCTCGGCCGCCTCCGCGGCGGTGCTCGTGAGCGTGATCGTGGTGGTCCTGCAAGGGGGAGCGGGCAACTCTCCGTCGACGCCCACGCCCACGCCCTCGCCGGCGACGAGCGTGCCGTCGGCGACGGCCAGTGCCGCCGCCGCCCGGCCGTACGGCAGGAGGGTGGCGAAGGTCGCGCTCGGCGGCGAGGCCAACAGCCTGGCGGTGAGCCTCTACGAGGGACAGCGCGTGGTGCTGGCCGGCAGCACCAAGGGGGTGGCCAAGGTGTGGAAGTTCGGCACGCCCCCCAGCGAGCTCGCCCGGCTGAAGAGCGCCGGCGGCGAGCAGACGGACGCCGCCATCGACGTGGGTGAGGTGGACGGGCAGGCGGCCATGTTCAGGCGGCTGCAGAACGGCGGGGTCATCGTCTCCGGGGCGGGGAGCGCCGAGCCCCTCGGCCCCACGTACAAAGGCCACCAGAGCATGGTCTACACGATCGCCTCCGCGCAGGTGTCGGGCAGGACGGTCCTGGTCAGCGGCGACGAGGCCGGAAAGGTCCACGTCTGGGACCCGAGGACGGGCAAGGACGCCGGGCCCCAGCCCAAGGCGGCGGGCGGCGACCCGGTGTTCGGCGTCGCGACCGGCACGAGCGACGGGCGCCCGTTCGCGGTGACCGCGTCGGCCGACGACACGGCGCAGGTGTGGAGCCTGGACACCGGAGCTCTGGGCGCCACCTTCCGCGGCCACAGCGGTGACGTCTTCGCGGTGGCGACCACCGTGATGGACGGCACGCCGGTGGGGATCAGCGGCGGCTCCGACCACAAGGTCCGTGTCTGGGACCTGCGCAGCGGCCAGGAGCTGACCTCGTTCTCCGGCCACACCGCCGAGGTCGCCTGCCTGGCGGTGGGCAGGGTGAAGGGCCGCGCGGTCGTCGCCTCCGGCGGGTTCGACGGCACCGTACGCGTCTGGGACCTGCGCAGCGGCAAGCAGCTCGGCGACCCGCTGAAGTCCCCCGGCGGGCGCGTCTACTCGGTGGTGATCGCCGAGGACGAAGGGGAGTCCTGGCTTGCCGCGGGTGACGCCAAGGGCAACGTGACCGGATGGAGCCTCGGCCCGGCCTCCCCCTGAACGCTAGGCGAAGGGGAGGCCGGGAACCGGGCTCATCCTCCGATGGAGACCGCGAAGATGTGCATGGCGGTGGTGCCGCTGGTGGCTTCCTTGCCGACGTCGGGCAGGGTGACGAGCCGGACCGTCTTGCCGGGCTGGAGCCGTACCGAGGTCATGGAGAGGTGCACGGTGCGGGTCTGCCGGCCGTTCCTGGTGTTGAGGTAGGGGAGCGCGGCGACGGTGTCGCCGCCGCCGGACCACCAGTCGGGGAAGCTGATCGTGTAGGGCTGGACCGTGCCGTCAGTGTAGGCGATCGTGCCCGTGCCGGTGGCGGTACCGTTGTTGGCCAGGCCGAGGAAGCCGAGGCGGGCGCCGGTTCCGGCGGCGGTGAACGCCTGGCCGCCCGCGACGACGTTGTCCACCTGGCCGGACGGGACGTCCGGCCAAATGAAGCTCAGGCCGTCGTGGGTGACCGTGCCGCCGGGCGTGACGCCCGCCGAGGCGAGCGCCTGGGCGGACAGGCTGCGGCCGGCGCCGTCGAGGTTGCCTTCGGCGGGGCGGGCGTCGTCGCTGATGGCGACGTTGCCGTACGCGTCGGGCAGCGACGCGAAGGGGATCGCCGTGCGGGCGGTCACCTCGTCGCCGCCGCTGCGGCCGCCCTGACCGGTGTAGGCGATGGCGGCCCGCAACAGGTATCCGCCGCGGGCGGCGTCCGCTGGGACCGTGACGGACCAGGTGGTCGTCACCTTCTGGCCGCCCGCCAGCGCCGGGAAGGAGGCGGGGGCTGCGGGCTGCGCGCTCCAGCCGTCCGGGGTGGCGAGCGTCATGGTGACGTCGGTCAGCGCGCCGGGTCCCGAGTTGGTGAACGAGGTGGTCGCGGTGGCGGTGGAGCCGGGTTCGACGGTCTGGGGTCCCGTGAGGGTGAAGGGGTGTTTCGCGGTGATGACGGCCGAGCCGGTGACACCGTCCACGGTGGCGGTGATCGTGGTGACGCCGGCCCCGACCACCGTCACCTTGCCCCTGCGGTCCACGACGGCCACGCCGGTGTCGCTGCTGGCGTAGCGCACCCGGGCGTGCCTGAGGTCGGCGAACGACTGGTCGTCGTTGACGGCCTCCACGATGCCGTCCGCCGTGACCTGGAGGTTGCGCCTCTCCTTGGCGGGGTCGGTGGTGTCGGCGATCCACCGGTTCTTGCCGGTCAGGTCGATGGTGTCGCCCGCCTGGTAGGCGACGGCCTCGGGCTGGACGGTGACGTAGCGGACCTTCGGGGTGATCCGGCCGGTGACCCGGACCGTGGCGGAGCCGGCGAGATCGGCGCTGCCGGCACCGACCTCGAAGCGGTAGGGGCCGTTGGGCACGAACGCCCGCATCTTCCCCGCGTCCCAGAGGGCGAGGTCGGCGAGCTTCACGGTGAGGGCGACACGTTCGGTGGCTCCGGGCGGCAGCACCCCGGTCTTGTGGAAGCCGGCCAGCCGCTTCCTCGGCAGCCCGTAGCCGCGGACGGTGAACGGCGTGGCGGCGTACAGCTGGGCGACGGTGGAGCCGGGCACGGAGCCGGTGTTGGTGACGTCGAAGCGTACGGTCACCTCGCCGTCCGCGCTCGCCACCGGCCGGTCGGCGCGGATCCTGGAGTAGGCGAAGTCCCTGTAGCTGAGCCCGTGGCCGAAGGAGTAGGTGGGGGTGCCGGTGAAGTACTGGTACGTGCGGCCGATCCCGCCGGTGGCCGACGGGGTCAGGTCGTAGTCGGAGACGGGCGGGAGCTGGGAGTCGTCCTTGTACCAGGTGAAGTTCAGCCGCCCGCTCGGATTGTGGCCGCCGAACAGCACGTCGGCGAGGGCGGTGCCCTGGCTCTGGCCGTTGTAGCCGCTGAACAGGATCGCGGGCGTCCTGCCGCGGAGGTCGTCGATGGCGACGGGCCCGTTGGACTGGATGACCAGGGCGATCTTCTGGTTGCCCAGCGCGGCCGTCCGCTCGATGAGCGAGCGGTAGTTGCCCGGCAGGGCCAGCGTCGTGCGGTCGCGTCCCTCGCGGGCCACGTTGTCGTCGGTGCCGACGAAGACGACCACCAGATCCGCGGCCCTGACGGCGTCCTGGGTGGCGGCGCTGAGCTGCGCCTCGCCGGTGGCGGTCGTCGAGGTGCCGGCGGCGTCGTAGGTGACGGAGGCGGCGGGGTTGGCGGCCCTGACCGCCGAGGTGATGCCCTGGACGGCGCTGACCGTCGTCGCCGGGTTGCCGGAGTAGCCGCCGAGCGTCACCTTGTTCGCCAGGTCGCCCAGGATGACGACGCTGTCCAGCCGCGCGGCGTCGGCGGGCAGCAGGCGGTCGTCGTTCTTGAGCAGCACGAGGGACTAGGCGGCGACCTTCCTGGCCAGCTCCTGGTGCTGCGGGCTCTGGATGACGTCCTTGGAGATCTTCGTGTACGGGACCCGGTCCGCCGGGTCGAACTCCCCGGTGCGCATGCGCACGGTGAACAGGCGGACCAGCGCGGTGTCCAGCACGCCCTCGCTGAGCGCGCCGGCCGCGACGGCGTCGCGGAGGTTCTGCGCGTTGGCCTCGGGGCCCCGGCAGTTGACGTGGGTCCCGGCGCGCAGCGCGTACGCCTGCCCGCCCGCCTGCCCGGACAGCGTGGCGCCGGTGGCGGTGCTGGTCCAGGTGGGCGCGGGCTTGTGGTCGGTGCTCCAGCCGGGCGGCGCCCAGTCGTGGCCGTTCGGCGGCAGGTTGTACGTGGTCCCGACCGCGTCGCAGTCGGAGGCGACGTAGCCGCCGAACCCGTACGTGCGCTGCGCGATCTGGTTGACGGTGTAGGTGTTGGCGACCGCCGGGGTGCCGTTGACGGCGTTGTAGGCGGTCATGAGACCGGAGACCCGGTCGTTCTCGATCAGGCGGCGGAACGGGGCCAGGTAGTACTCGCGCAGCGTCCGGTCGTCGGTGTCGGAGCTGATCGCGTAGCGGTCCTTCTCCACGTTGTTCATCGCGTAGTGCTTGGCGGTGGCCGCCACCTTCAGGTAGCCGGTGGCGGGCCGGCCGTCCCGGGTCTGGCCCTGGTACCCGTTGACGAACGCGCCCGCCATCCGGCCGACGAGGTAGGGGTCCTCGCCGAACGCCTCGTCGGTGCGGCCCCATCGCGGGTCGCGGTCCAGGTTGACGGTCGGCGCCCAGTACGTCAGGGAGCCGTAGGCGTTCTTGTCCGGGCCGATGTTGTTGGCGCCGACACCCCACAGGGACTTGTCCAGGAAGCCGCGCACCTCGTCGGAGATGGCCGTGGTCTCGGCGTACATCAGGTCCGGGTCCCAGGACATGGACGCGGCGAAGTTCGTCGGGAAGCTCGTGGCCGGCACGCCGGAGACCGAGCCGTGGTTGGTGTTCGCGCCCAGCCTGCTGACCCCGTGCAGCCCTTCGTTCCAGTACGTGTACTGCTGCACGCCCAGCCGGGGAACGGCCGCCGCGCTGTTGGTGCGCAGCTGGGCGGCCTTCTCCTCCAGCGTCATCCGCGACACCAGGTCCGCCGCGCGCTCCTCGAAGGAGCGGCGGGTGTCGAGATAGAGGGGAGTGGTGTCCGCCCGCGCCGGTGGCGTGGCGCCGCCGGACAGGCCGATCACGCCGGCGAGCGAGCAGGCCGCGACCAGGAGGACGGCCCGCCGCGAGGTCATGGATAACGCCATGGAGAGACCTCTGATCAGGTAGGTGTCGGCGAATCAGACGCCGCGCGGGGTGGACGCGCCGGGACGCGCGTTCCTTCGGGAAAGGGGATGCAACCGGTTGCCGGAAACATTGCGTTAGCAAGATTGCAACGTCAATGGCCCACAAAACCGGACGAACGGCCCTAGCCGCCGAATCGGCCGCAATCTCGAAATTTTTCGGCACAGCCGGTGGCCCGGGCACGAGGTGGCGGAGGAGAGTGGGGCCATGGCCGTCCAAGATCCGCTTTCGCCGCTGCCCAAGCTGGCGTCGATCGCCCGCGAGGCGGGGGTTTCGGTCGCCACCGTCTCCAAGGCGCTCAACGGCCGGGCCGACGTCTCGGCGCGTACCCGGCAGCTGATCGCCGAGGTGCTGGAGCGGCGGGGCCATTCCTGGCAACGACCCAGGACGGCCAGGGGGAGCCTGGTCGACGTGATGCTGCAGGGGCTCGGCTCGGCGTACGCGCTGGCGATCCTCGAAGGGGTGGAGGAGGCCGCCTGGCAGCTGGGCGTGGACCTGGTGGTCTCCGCCGTGGTGGGCCGGACCAAGCACGGCCAGCCGCCGCCCGCCTGGCTCGACCGGCTCGGCGCCCGTGACAGCGCCGGGGTGCTGCTGGTGCGCACCATGCCGACCGCCACGCAGCGCGCCTGGCTGGCCGACCACGACATCCCCGCGGTGGTCGTCGAGCCCCGCGCCGCGGTCCCGCGCGGCCTGCCCGTCGTCGCCGCCACCAACGTGGCCGGTGCCCGGGCCGCCACCGAGCACCTCATCGGCCTGGGCCACGAGCGCATCGCCATCGTCACCGGCCGCCCGGGGGTGCCGTGCGCCAAGGAGCGGCGCGCCGGTTACCGCAAGGCCATGGCCGTGGCCGGGCTGAAGATCGATCCGCGCTGGGAGATCTGCGGATATTTCCAGATGGACGACGCGCTGCAGGCCGCGCGGGCGATGCTCGGCGAGCTGCCCGAGCCGCCGACCGCCGTCTTCGCCTGCTCCGACGCCATGGCACTCGGCGTCTACCAGGCGCTCGGCGAGCACGGCCTGCGGGTGCCCGGCGACGTCAGCGTGGTCGGCTTCGACGACTCGCTGGCGGCGGCGTACGCCACGCCGGGGCTGACGACGGTGCGCCAGCCGTGGCCCGAGCTGGGTGCGGCCGGGCTCGCCGCCCTGCTCGCCGACCGGCCGCCGGCCAGGGTGGAGGTGCCCACCGCCCTCGTCGTCCGGTCCAGCACCGCTCCCGCATGAGAGCGGGCGCGCGGGCCGCCGGGGCATGATCGCCCCGGTCAGTGGCCGGCGCTCATGCCTCCGTCGACATGCAGGATCTCGCCGGTGACGAACGGGGCCGTCTCGAGGTAGATCACCGCGTCCACGATGTCGCTCACCTCGCCCATCCGCTGGACCGGGTGCAGCGCGGCGAGGGCCTGGTGCGTCTCGCCGGGGTGCATCGGGGTCTTGATGGTGCCCGGCGAGACGGCGTTGACGCGGACGCCGCGGGTCGCGTATTCGATGGCGAGGGACTTGGTGGCGGCCTGCAGGCCACCCTTCGTCAGCGAGGCCAGCACGGAGGGGACGTTCGAGTCGGGGTTGTCCACCAGGCTGGTCGTGATGTTGACGATGTGGCCGCCGCCCTGGGCGAGCATGTGCGGGATGGCGAGCTGGGTGATGTGGAAGAACCCGGCCAGGTTCACCCCGGTCACGGCGGCGTAGTCGGCGGCGGTGTAGTCGGTGAAGGGCTTGGCGATGAAGATCCCGGCATTGTTGATCACGGCGTCGACCCGGCCGAAGCGTTCGACGGCAGCGGCCACGACGCGCTCGGCGGTGGCCAGGTCGGCGATGTCGCCCTGGACGGTCACGACGCCGGAGTCATCGGCGGGGGCGATCGTGCGTGAGGTGGCGACGACGCCGTAGCCGAGCTTGCGGTAGGCGGCGACGAGTCCGGCGCCGATGCCCTGCGACGCCCCGGTGACGACCGCGACCTTCTGCTCGTGGTTACTCATGATGAGCCTCTTTCGTATATAGCCGACCGGTCGTCTATCAACGTAGACGACCGGTCGACAATCGTCAAAGGGGGGATGATGCCCCGGTCGGATGGGTCGAAGTCGGTCAGTGCCCGGCCGAGACCCGGGACACGTGGTACTGGCGGATCCGCCACGCGTCCGGATCGCGCCGGAGGACCAGCGAAAGATGCACCGGCGCCTGCCACCCCTTCGGGTCGCGGAAGGTGACGTCGGCGAACCCGCCGGCCACCTCCTCGCCGATGGTGTACGTGCTCACGACGGTGACGTCGGCGGTGCGATCGCCGGGCACCGCCTCGTAGTACGCGCGCACCGCGTCACGGCCGGCGACCACCTCGGGGCCGAAGCCCTGGAAGAGGGCGTCGGGAGTGAACAGGTCGGCCATCGTGTCCACCTGGTGGCCGTCGAAAGCGGCCTTCCAGCGGCTCAGGATCTCGCGCATCGGATCGGTCATGGTGTCTGCCTCCATGGCCCCGCAGGTGGGGCCTTTGATTCAAGGTAATAGTTGACCGGTCTAGTAAACGTAGACGACCGGTCATACACTGGCAACATGGGACGAACCAGTGACGCCAAGGAGCGGATCCTCAGCGCCGCGCAGGCGCTCATCGAGCTGCGCGGTTACTCGGCGCTGGGTGTGGCCGAGATCTGCAAGGCGGCGGGCGTGCCGAAGGGTAGTTTCTACTACTTCTTCAACTCCAAGGAGGACCTGGCCCTGGCCGTCATCGACGAGCACTGGGCCGGCCAGCGCGGCAACTGGCAGCGCATCCTGGGCGACGACGACCCGCCCCTCCAGCGGCTGCGCCGGCTGTTCGAGGCCACCGAGGCCGACCAGCGCGCGGGCCAGCAGAGTTGCGGCACCGTCTCGGGCTGCCTCTTCGGGAACTTGACGCTGGAGATGAGCAACCAGACCGAAGCTCTGCGCGAACGCCTGCAGCAGATCTTCGAGGCGCAGGTCGACATGGTCGAAGAGGTCGTGGCCGCGGCTCGCGAGCGTGGCGAGGTCACCGTCGCCGACACCCGTGAGGCCGCGCGATCCGTCGTCGCCCAGCTTGAGGGCCAGGTGCTCTTCGCCAAGCTCTACAACAACACCCGGCGCCTCGACGCCCTGTGGACGAACTGCCTGGCCCTTCTCGGCGCCGCTTCTCCCGGCCGAGCCCAGGAAGCGCCTGTCGCGCCTGCGCGGTGAAGAGCCGGTCGGCACGCACCGCGCGCCTGTGCGGTGAAGAGCCGGTCGGCACGCACCGCGCGCCTGTGCGGTGAAGAGCCGGTCGGCACGCACCCCCGTCGTTGCAACCGGAGCCGGGTCCGTTTATATTGAATTAACCGGACCCGGCTCCGGTTAATTCGATGTGAAGGACCACCAGCATGAACACCGAACGCGTCACGACCCCCTTCGGACCGGCCACCACGGCCGAGGAGATCGTCGAGGGCGTCGATCTGTCCGCCAAGAGGGCCATCGTGACGGGAGCGTCGGCCGGAATCGGCGTGGAGACCGCGCGGGCGCTCGCCAAGGCCGGCGCCGACGTCACCCTCGCGGTCCGTGACACCGCGGCGGGCGAGAAGGCCGCCGCCGGCATCGTCGAGTCCACCGGCAGCGCGCGCGTGCGCGTCGCGTACCTGGACCTGTCGGTCCGCGGCTCGATCGACGCCTTCGTCGCCGCCTGGCGGGATCCGCTCGACATCCTGGTCGACAACGCCGGCATCATGGCCACCCCCGAGCGGCGCACCGCCGAGGGCTGGGAGCTGCAGTTCGCCACCAACCACCTCGGTCACTTCGCCCTCACCACCGGGCTGCACGGCGCCCTCGCCGCCGCCGGGCGCGCGCGGGTCGTCGTGGTGAGCTCCGTGGGCCATGTCAACGGGGACGTCATCTGGGACGACCTCCACTTCGAGCACCACCCGTACGACGCGTGGCGGGCCTACAGCCAGTCCAAGACGGCGAACATCCTCTTCGCCGTCGAGGCGGCCAGGCGCTGGGCCGCCGACGGCATCGCGGTCAACGCGCTCAACCCCGGCCGCATCTGGAGCACCTGCCTGGCGCGGCACATGTCCGCGCCGCCCGCGGCATTCGAGCCCGGATCCAGCGACGGCGTGACGGTCAAGGACATCCCGCAGGGCGCGGCCACCTCGACCCTCCTGGCCGCCTCACCCCTCGTCGAAGGCGTGACCGGCCGCTACTTCGAGGACTGCCAGGAGGCCGCCTCGCACACGCCGGGGCTCCGGCGCGGCTTCGCGGCATACGCCGTCGCCCCCGAGGCCGCCGCCCGACTCTGGCGGGTGTCCCTCGACCTGCTCGGCTAGAGGACCTGGAGCAGGCGGTCGGCCAGCACGGCCGCCGAGGCGGGATTCTGGCCGGTGAACAGGGTGCGGTCGACCACCGTGTACGGCTTCCACATCTCGCCCTTGGTGAAGTCGACACCCAGGTCGATGAGCTCGTCCTCCAGCAGCCAGCGGGCCTTCTGGCCGAGCCCGACCGCGTTCTCCTCCTCGTTGGTGAACGCGGTGATCCGGTAGCCGGCGAAGGGTGATGCGCCGTGGATGCGGGTCGCCAGCATCGCGGCCGGGGCGTGGCAGACGATGGCGAGGGGCTTGCCGGAGGCCAGCGCCTCGATCAGCAACCGGCCGGCGTCGGCGTCCACGCACAGATCTTCCATGGGACCGTGCCCGCCAGGGAAGTAGACGGCGTCGTAGTCCTCCAGTCGGGCGTCCGCCAGCTGGATCGGCCGCCGCATCACCTCCGCCGAGCGGATGATCTCCTCCAGATCGAGCGCGATCTGGGTGTTGCCGGCCATCTCGGGGCGCAGGCTCATCATGTCCACGGTCGGGATCACCCCCTTGGGGGTGGCGACCACGATCTGGTGCCCGGCCTCGGTCAGTGCTTTGTACGGGGCCGCGAACTCCTCGGCCCAATATCCCGTCGCGTGCCTGGTGCCGTCCTTGAGCGTCCAGTACGCCGTCCCGGTCATCACGAAAAGCAGCTTCGCCATGGGACAACCGCCTCCCCCGTCTTGCGTCTGATGCGGTTGGCGCGAGCCGTACAGTAAGCATCCTATGTCCGGGTGTGACCGAGGCCACAGGCCGGGGGTCCAGGATGCCGAGCCGGACGACCGCCGCGTGTCGTCCACTGCGGAGCCTCATGTGCGTGGAGCATGGATCTGTGGGCGCAGGCGCTTGACCTGCGTCTTTCCCTGCCCGGGCTCGATCGCGGGGACACCACCAGCGTAAGGAGGGCCTGTCCTGTGCATGCGAGCGCGGCGACGGGGGATCACGACCTGCCCCGGCAGGGTTGCGCGGCGACGGTGCTCGGAGGTCCCACCACCGTCATCGACGTCGGCGGCCTGCGGATCGTCGTGGATCCGACCTTCGACGACCCCGGCCCCCACGGCTATCTGACCAAGACGCTCGGTCCTGCGGTGCCCGAGGACCGGCTGGGTCCGGTCGATGTGGTGCTGGTCAGCCACGAGGCCCATCCGGACAACCTCGACGACCGGGGGCGCGCCTTCGCCATGACGGCCCCGGTGATCCTCACCTCGCCCGGCGCGGCCCGCAGGCTGGGTGCTCCGGCGGTCGGTCTGGCTCCCTGGGCGACCTTCGCGGTGTCACGCCCGGACGACGGCGGCGACCTGACCGTCCTGGCCGTCCCGGCCGTGCACGGGCCCGAGGACGGCGAGCGCGACGCGGAGGGCCACGTCAACTGCGAGGTCACCGGGTTCGTCCTGTCCGGCCAGGGCCTGCCCACCATCTACGTGAGCGGCGACAACGCCTCGATACGTGCGGTGGCGGAGATCGCCCGCCGCGTGCCCGGCATCGACGCGGCCGTGCTCAACGCCGGAGCGGCCCGCGTCAAGGGCAAGTTCCGGGAGCGTCCGGTGTCGATGGACGGCCGCAGGGTCGCGGCCGCCGCAGCGGTGCTGGGCGCCGGCGTGGTCGTCCCGGCGCACTACGACGGGTGGACGCACTTCTCCGAGGGGCGGGCAGAGCTGGCGACGGCGTTCGACGAGGCCGGCCTCTCGTCGTTGCTCCGCCTGGTCGATCACGGAACCTGGTCGGCGCTGCGCGGCTGAGCCGCCACCGGAGGACGTCGCCCTCCAGCAGCGGATCGGCGTCACCACCGTCTTCGTGACGCATGACCCAGGACGAGGCGCTCTCGACGAGCGACCGGATCATGGTCATGGACCAGGGCCGGGTCCGGCAGGTCGGCACCCCGGAGGAGATCTACCAGGAGCCGGCCGACGAGTTCGTCGCCGGCTTCGTGGGGACCGTGAACGTGCTCGCGGGGCGGGCCACGCCGGGCGCGGACGGCACCGCGCAGGTGTGGCTGGACGGCCTGGGCCGGCCGCTCGTCGTCCCGTCCGGTACGGGCCTCGACGGCGACGTGCGGCTCGCCGTCCGCCCGGAGCGCATCGTGGTACACCCGCCGAGCGGCGCGCACCGGGACGCGGTCAGCCCGGTAAACGCGGTCAGCCCGGCCAGCCCGGTCAACACGGTCGACGCGGTCAACGTGGTCACGGTCAAGGTGCGCTCGCGGGCCTTCCTCGGCGACCACTACCGATACGTGACGGATCTCGGTGAGTGCGAGCTGGTGGTGCGTACCCTGACGCCGGTCGGCCACGGCTCCGAGCTGGTCGTCGAGCTCCCGCCGGACGCGATCCGCGTCTTCGGGCCCGCCGGACCCGGCCCGGCCTCGGCGGGTGTCCTGGACTGACGCGATTGTGTCGCCTGCGGCGGTAATACTGAGGATCGTCCAGTGCGAGGGCGCCGAACCAGCTCGGATCGAGATCGCAGGAGGCCGAAGTGCCAGTGTCAGTGCTTGCCATGTCGATGTCGCTCGACGGGTACATCGCGGGACCGGACGACAAGCCGGGCAACCCCGGTGGCGACGGCTTCATCCGGCTGCACGAGTGGGGTCTCACGCCGGACGGCGAGTTCCGCCAGTCCGGGGCGGCCGGGGAAGTGCTCGGCGAGATCGCCGCGGCCGGTGCGGTCGTCGCGGGACGGCGTACCGCGGAGCAGGTGGATCACTGGGGTGGCGATCACCACGGTCAAGGGATCCCGATCTTCGTGCCCAGCCACCGGCCACCAGGCCCGTCCGTCGCGGACTATCCGCTGGTGACCTACGTGAGCGACGGCATCGAAAGCGCGATGGCACAGGCGAAGGCCGCCGCGGGGGACCGGATCGTGTACGTGGTCGGCGCCTACACCGGGCAGCGGGCCATCGAGGCCGGGGTGCTGGACGAGGTGCAGATCCACCAGATCCCGGTCCTGTTCGGCGGCGGCAGGAGGCTGTTCGAGGTGTTGCCGTCGCGCGTGGAGCTGGAGATCGTCCGGGTGATCGACACCCCCGAGGCCACCCACATCCGCTACCGCGTCCGCCGCTGACCTGTTCGGCAGGCCGTCGCCGAGGGCGGGCGCCGCCGGATCCCGCCGACCTGGCGTCACGCCCGTGGGAGGGCCCGCAGGAATGCGGGCCCTCCCACGGGCGAGGACGAGTTGGTCAGGACATGGCCTCCAGCTCGTTCCGCGTCACCTTGATGGTGTTCTCCGGGAGCGGCGCCGGATTGTTGGCGGAGTCCAGCGGATACTTGGCCTGGATGGGATTGAGCAACGCCGCGGGGGAGTCGGGGTAGGCCTCAAGGAACAGGATGTACCCGCCGTCCTGGGTCAGCGCGGTGGTGTGCTCCTCCTGATAGGTCACGCCCTCGAAGGTCCCGCCGAGCTCCTTGACCTCGACGGACTGCCCCACCTGGGCCTGACCCTTGAAGACCTTCAGCACCTGGGCGGTGTAGACGGTGATGACCATCGGCGGGGCCTCGGGCTGGGCGGCCAGCGCGGCGGCGGGGGCTCCCGCCTCGGGATTCAGCTGCGGATCGGTCGAGACGGGATCGGGCTCCGTCACTTCCTGGAGGTAGCGCGGCTCGCCGACGATGCGGGCCTCGACGACCAGGTTCGCCCGGTCGAAGAGCGCGTCGGCGCTCTCGTACTGGGGATAGTCGGCCCGATACAGGACGGGCTCCTCGTGGGACGAGCACGCGGTCACGAACAGCGCGGTGAGGACGAGCGCGCCAAGACGTCGTAGCACGGGGCGGCCTCCTTTAGTAGTAGGCGTTGACGTCGGCGACATCGTGCGACTGGGGTTTGGTCATCGAGTTACGATTCCGGCTCGTATTCATGATGGACGTGCCCGAGTTGTGCGCGAGATTCAGCGCGTGCCCGAACTCGTGAACGAGCGTGCTGGTGACGAAGTTGGAGAAGTTCGAGGCGTCCCGGTTGATGGTGCGCGAGTTGAGCCGGACGTACATGCACATCCCGCCGCACCTTTGGTAGTTCCCGTACCAGGTGTTGCTGTAGGACTTCACCGTGATGGTCGAACCCGAATTCGAGTTCTTGTAGAAATTGGCCGGGCTCGAGGTCGCGTTCCAATTGGCCAGCGCCTTGTTCATCGGCGTCTGCCACGTGCTGTTATAGCTGAAGGGGTACATGTGGATGCTGGCGATGTCCTGGCCCGTGCCGTTCCAGTGGGCGGAGGCCGGATTGGCGCTCGTCGTCACCACCAGAATCAGGGCGGTGATGGTCAGGAATCCTCTTCGGGCAATACGTCTCAACGCTCTCGAAGTCATTTCGAGATGTCACTCCTCGCGTGCTTGTTTTGCCGCGCGTAAAAACGCGAGACCGAGCCTGGAAGCCGAGATGCTTGGTAAGCCCCGAGGGTCGGGAAGGAGGTATTGAAAGACCGATTTAAGCGCTTCGATGGGAGTATGGACGCCTGATGATCACGTGTCAAGAGGAGGCGCGTGAGGCCGGCCCGGCCTGGTAAGACGGCGGAATACGCAGGTCGAATGCGTGGCGTCCGTGACGGATAACGCCCGGGGAGGTGCAGCCGGGTGTGCGGTACGGACAAAAGGGATGCCCCTTATGCCTGTAGACAGCTGGCGACGGGCTTGGGGCGGCCCGTACGCCCCGGCCGCGCCGCCGAAGCTCGCGTTCCGCCGGTTCACGTCGCGCGGCCTGCCCTCGGCGTCGGGCTGGTGGCCGTGCCCGTGCGGGCCGCTGATGCCCTGAGGCGGCCTGGCGGGCAGGTAGGTGTGATTCATCCCGAGAGGCGCGAAGATCCGCCGGGCCAGCTCGTCGTGAAGTCGAAGGGGTCGTCGAACTGCCCGGAGGCGAAGAAGTCGGGGATGCCCGAGGTGTGGCGGAGCAACTGCCGTACGGTGATCTCGTCGGCCCGCTCCACGAGATCCTGCCGCGTCACCTCCGGCAGGACGCCCGCCAGCTTGTCATCGAGGCCGGGCCTGCCCTTCGCGACGAGTCGCAGCAGGACGGCGGCCGTCATCTGCTTGGTCTGGGACCCGGTCCGGTAGCGGGAATCCGGAGGGACGCGTCCGCCCTTTCCGTCGAGCAGGCGCGAGCCCGCCGTCCCCTGTCCCGCCCGCCTGCGATCGACGTACACCTGCCCGATGGCGCCCACCACGCCGTCGATGTTCGCCAGGTTCGACATGGCCTGCCGGACGTCTCCCCGCTTGACCTGGCCGGCGGTGGTTGCGGCGGCTGTAGGTGCTGGGACGCTCAACGCCAGCACCGCGCCGGCTACCCCGGCGGCCACCCTGGAGTCCAGGCCGGCCGTCCTGCCCCGCCTAACTCCTGGGGCCCGCCCATTTCGGCGCGTGCTCGTCATGGTCGATCACCTTCCTGGCAGGGCTCCGAGGTGATCACATCTACCGGCCGGCATCGATCGGCGGTCGATCGGCTGACCATATGTGTTCCATATGCGGGCGTTGCGATACTGCCTGGATGCGTGTGCTCCTGGTCGAAGACGAGCGGCCCCTGGCCGGCTACATCGAGGCCGGGCTGCGCAAGCACGGCTTCACCGTCGATGTCGCCCTCGACGGCCAAAGCGCGCTGGACAAGTGCGAGATCACGCCGTACGACGTGGTGGTCCTGGACCGGGACGTGCCGGTCGTGCACGGTGACGTGGTGTGCCGCCGGCTCGTCCGGCGGGGCTCGTCACGGGTGCTCATGCTGACCGCGTCCGACGCCGTGGAGGACCGGGTCGGCGGGCTGATGCTCGGGGCGGACGACTACCTGGGCAAGCCGTTCGCGTTCTCCGAGCTGGTCGCGCGGGTCCACGCGCTGGTACGGCGCAGCGCCCCGGCCCGCCCGCCGGTGCTGCGGGCCGCCGGAGTGGAGCTGGACCCGGCCCGGCGCAGCGCCGAGCGGGACGGGCGGCTGCTGCGCCTGACGCCGAAGGAGTTCGGCGTGCTGGAGCAGTTGCTGGCCGCCGGCGGTGACGTGGTCAGCTCGGAGACCCTGCTGGACAAGGTGTGGGACGAGTACGCGGACCCCTTCACCAACGCGATCCGGATCACCGTCGGCACGCTGCGCCGCAAGCTCGGCGACCCGCCGCTGATCGAGACCGTCATCGGCGCCGGCTACCGGATCGGCGGCGCAGAATGCCCCGGTTGACCGCGCGGGCCCGGTTGACCGCGCGGGCCCGGCTCGCGCTGCTGCAGACCGCCCTGGTGCTGGCCGCCGGCGCCGCGCTGACCGGGTTGACCTACCTGCTGATGATGCGGCGCCCCGCGCTCGTCACCTACCTGGACCCGACCGGCCCCGCCCCTGTCTCTTTATCACCTTTGTC